>DASYZC010000134.1:0-17887 GCA_035949735.1 Candidatus Acidiferrales bacterium
GGGCATGGAGTGCACGGAGGACTGAGCGATGGCCGTTACCTGCGCGACTGCAATGGATATCTGAACACCCGGTTGAAAGAACACCTTCACAATCGCGCGGCCTGGCAACGATTGAGATTCAATGTGCTCGATATCATTCACTGTGGTGGTCAGAGAACGTTCGAAGTTGTAGACGATACGGTCCGATACTTCCTCGGGAGAGAGTCCTCCGTAGTTAAAGAGAATGCTGACCACAGGTATATCGATATTCGGGAAAATATCCGTGGAAGTTCGCAGGATCGCGGCTGTGCCAACGATCAACAGCAAAATGGCCGCCACCACGAAAGTATAAGGGCGGCGTAATGCGAGCCTGACAATCCACATATAAACGTCTCCTGAATCCTCCGGGAAGGACCAGCGCGTTGTGTTTCTGTTGAAACGATCAAACGCGCCGGCGCTATTATCTCACGCGGCATTTGGAATCGAAATCCTGAGGCGCGTTGGATCTGAGGGCGGTCAAAAGCCAGCGTCGACAACGATTCAACGCGACAGCGGGTCACTGCCCGGAGTAGTGCTTCGTCGAGGGCGAAATCGTAGCGGTCGCTGGAGGCACAATGTTGGTGGCCTGTGATGCCACGATCATCCAATGGCCGGCGCGCTTCACTTCGACGCGCGTGAAAATACCGCGGCGCGGGGGCATCAGGCTGCCATCAGGATTGCGGTCACCATGGGAACTGAAGAGCACATGGACAATTGCAATTTCAGGGGTGAGGAATTGAACGTCGATGTCCTGAGTCTGCCAGATGCTTTCCTTGACCTTGCCCGAGTGCAGCGATTCCAGGCTTCTCTCGAACGCTTCGCGTCCCTTAAACCACTCGCCTGCAAGGTTGACCACACCGGCTTCGGGAGCAAATAGAGAAGCCATCGCGGCGATATCGTGGTGATTCCAAGCTGTCTCCCAATGCGTCTCAATTTGCCGGATGGCCTCTTCGTCAGCTGGCGTTCCCACCTGCGCGCGAACAACGGTGGCAGGCAGAAGGAAAGTGAGCGCCAGGAACCAGGATTTCCACATCGTTGTACCCTCCCGTCGAGACCGGAGGGATTCTTCCCGGACGCTCCGCGAGAGTCAAGAAACTCCTCGCGTCGGCAGGAAAGTTGGAAGGCACTGCAACGCCTCAGATTCGGCGTGAAAGAGTTCTAATGCAAGCCCGACCAATCGTCGGCAAGCAGAATGGAATTGCTGGGATTCGAGGGATCGTATTTCACACTAGCCGTCTGCCCGGCCGCGACGCGAGATAGATGCAATCGCTCCTCGAGGCCCGTGATGTCTTGCGCCGTTTCGTACGTCACGCCGGAAATCGCGTAGGTGTAATAAAGCAGCTTTTGAGGACTGCCCGGATGCGCGAGGCTCGGCCGCCTGCTTAGAAAACCAATGTGGCGGCTGCCAGCTTTTTCTTTGTCACCACCCTGCTGTCCGGAATTTGCCGTGCGGCCGTGGTCGACGATCTCCAGCACCTGTCCTTCGACAATCCGTCCTATCCGGTTGAGGTAAGCGCGACGTTGATGTTCGAGATCATGGGGAGTCGCAGGCTTGCGCCGCAGCCAAAATACCACGAGCGTACCCGCGAGGAGGGCGAGACCCGCCACCGGAAGCAAATTATTCCAGTCGCTTAGAAGTTCTCTCAAGGAGAGGGATTACTCTCAAGGCCGCCGACAAAGTCTAATTGAACGGGCGGCGATATCGCTTCACTGTCGCCTATAAATCTATACGCAAACGATTTCCGCTTCGGAGCGCAAACTGCGATTGTTTCCTGAGAGTTACGGCATGCCGCGTCTAAGTGTCGAGAAGGGGCCCGGTGCCCTACGAACCCTGGGGACCGCTTACGGTGTTGCGGAGCGTTCCAATTCCGCCTACTCGGACTTCCACGACGTCGCCAGGCGCCAGCGGTCCAACGCCCGAAGGGGTACCGGTGGAAATAACGTCGCCCGGCTCGAGTGTCATCACCTGCGTGACGAATCGAGTGATGACATCCATAGAAAAGATCATTTCGCCAATGCTGGCTGATTGCTTGCCGACTCCATTTACGAAGGTCTCTACTTTCGCATCGGAGGGAGGCCGGTCGGTCTCCAGCACGGGACCAAAAGGGCAAAAGGTATCGAAGCCCTTGCCGCGGGTGAATTGCACGTCCAGCTTTTGCAGGTCGCGCGCGGTCACATCGTTCAGACAAGTGTAGCCGGAGATATAGGGGCGAGGATCTTCGCCGTCATTGAGGTGCGAGCAGCGCCGCCCAATCACGATCGCAATCTCGCCTTCATAATCAACGCGGCGCGAGATGCGCGGAAGCACGATCGCCTCTTCTGGAGCGATGATCGCGGATGGCGGCTTCAAAAAGAGCAAAGGTTCCTTCGGCGCGACGCTGCCCATCTCGGCTATGTGCTCTTGATAATTTCTGCCCACGCAAACAATCTTGGTGGGGTGCGACGGCGGTAGAAACCTTACTTGGGACCGTGTCCACTGGCGTCCCGTTAACTCCCGCGGTCCCCATAGTTCGCCGGAAATTTCGCGAAGTGTGTCGCCCTCCAGGATACCGGCATGCGATTGGAGATAGGCCTCGTGGGCGGACCAGCGCGGCTGCTTGTTCGCAGACTCGAGCAGTTGGAATCGGCAGAGTTTCATCGAATGTGCCGCGCTGCCTCGCGAACGGGCTTGCGGGCCGGCGTAATCGGATGATGGCGCGCATGAAGAGCCATTTCCATCACCCATGACCCGACGGCGAAGAACCCGTAAACAAAGATTCCTTCCATGAGCACCAAGAGGGGACTGTGCCGCAGCGAGTCAAAGAGATTGTGAAAAACGATTCCCGCCGCCTCATAGGTGGCGGCAAACAAAACCCAGGCGATGGTAGCCGACGCAAACATTCGGAACGGACGGTTCCAGAAGCGTGCCGCTGGAATCAGCATAAAGAGCAGGAAGAGGCTGTACGAAACTGCATTCCGCTCGAGAGCGTACGGTTCCAAGCTCGCCACACGATTGGCCGCAACCAGCGCCGTCCACATCACGATGATGAGCAGAGCGCCGGTGTAAATCCCGGTCCGGAGTATGGGCCCGCGAGCGTTCGGCTCTGAGCTTATCTTCTCGATCAAAGCTGGGTCCATCATGGTGTCGAGTGGCTTTCGGCCGGCACGCTGCCAGAGGCAGACGCGCTGGAAGCGCTCTCGTTTCCAGAGCTGTCAACGGCGGTTACGGTATAGAAGTAAACGTGACCCGGCTGTACATTCATATCGCGAAAAGCTGGCGTAAGCAACAGTTCCGTGTTGAGCCGTGTTGGTTGGACGCCGGCTTGCTCCGTCCGATAGACGTTATATCCCGCAAGGTCGGTTTCAGGACTGATGGCCCACGATAGTTCGATATGCGCCGGAGCGTTGCCCTGCGCTGGCACCAGAACCGCGATGAGTCCCTGCGGAGCGGCAGGGGGAAAGGTATCGCGCGGCGTAATGACGACGAGGTTCGAGTCCGTCGACTCGAGCACTTCGGCGGAATATTGCGAGAAGCTGCGCACCGAGTAAACGTACGTGGCGCCGAAAGTAAACTGGCCGTCGCGAAAGGATTGGGAATCCGGAGGCATTTCTCCGATTCGAGCGAGGGGAGATTTCAGCAGTGGGTTCTCGGCTGTGGCCGTGGCGGCCGCCTCCGCTCGATAGACGCGGAACCCAGCAATCGTTGGCGTGGCGTCGGCGAGGGGCTTAGGGGGCGTCCAGGTAAGCACGATGGCCGAGGAAGTCACGTCGGCTTTCAGGTCGTCAATCGCTTGGGGGGCAGGCTGAACGCCGACAGCCGCCGCATTCGAATTCGCCGACGATTTTTTCGGCGAAGCGAACGTGCGAACGACGTAAACGGCCACGCTCCCGGCGTACTGCGCGAAGTCCTCGCCGCTCAGCGCATCGCTGTAACGCACGCGGCCCTGATCGGAATAGCGGTCCACCATCGATGCGGGAATCGTAATCCGGAGAGTGGGATTCGCCGGAGGTTGCAAAGGTGCACCAGCGGCGCTGGGAGACGACTCAAAATCGCGGTAAATTTCGATCGTCAACGGAGTGCCGATGGGCCGATGGTCCATCGCTTCATTCGGCAGCGCAAATGACAGCGCCACATCATTGCCCGATCTGGTGGCTGTGAGATCGTTCACCACCTGCGGAATGGGGACTTTTCGCTCATATGGCTCGCTGGGCGAAGCGCAACCGCCGATGAAAAGAAAGAATAAGAGGAGCGAGGACAGAGCGCAGGAAGCCGAGAATGAGACTGACGCCGCGCAGCAGGAAGCCTCCGCGGCGCACGTCCACTTTCTGTTTTTCATTAGGCGTCTACAAGATGTAGCGGCTTAGGTCCTGATCCTTGACGATATCCGCGAGCTGCTTTTGAATGTATGGAGCGTCCAGCTTGACGGTCTTCTTTTTCATTTCCGGGGCCTCGAAGGAAATTTCTTCGAGCACTTTTTCGAGGATGGTGTGCAGGCGCCGCGCGCCGATATTCTCGGTTTGCTCGTTCACCCGGGCCGCGTAGCGGGCGATCGCGGCGACCGCATCCTCTGTGAACGAAAGCTTAAGTCCCTCGGTATCCAGCAGGGCGATGTATTGCTTGATCAGGGCATTTTTCGGTTCGGTGAGTATGCGGACGAAATCTGCCTCGGAAAGCGAGCCCAACTCCACGCGAATCGGAAAGCGTCCTTGCAGCTCTGGGATCAGGTCCGAAGGCTTCGCGGTATGAAACGCTCCGGCCGCTATGAAAAGGACGTGGTCCGTGCGCACCATTCCGTACCGCGTGTTCACCGTGGTTCCTTCGACGATGGGAAGAATGTCGCGCTGCACTCCTTCGCGAGAGACGTCTGGGCCATGGCCGGATTCGCGCCCCGCAATCTTGTCCACTTCGTCGATGAAGAGGATTCCCATCTGCTCGACGCGATCGACGGCGATTCGCGTCACCTGATCCATATCGATCAGCCTGTTTTCTTCCTCCTGAATCAGGTAATCGAAAGCCTCCGAGACGGTCATCTTGCGCTTCTTTTTTTGCTGGCCGAACATGCCGGAGAGCATGTCCTTTACATTGATATCCATTTCTTCGACGCCCTGGTTGG
The DNA here is from genome assembly GCA_035949735.1 of Candidatus Acidiferrales bacterium. GTDB lineage: Bacteria > Acidobacteriota > Terriglobia > Acidiferrales > UBA7541 > Palsa-295. Next base: position 5,112 of record DASYZC010000134.1, read on the forward strand.
TGATGATTTCAAAGGAAGGCATCGAACGCTCGCGGACCTCAACCTCCACCAGCCTCTGGTCCAGCTTTCCTTCACGGAGCTGTGCGCGCATCTTGTCGCGCGTGCGCTGAGCCTGCTCGCGCCGTTGCGCTTCGGCGGCCGGTCCCGCATCCGAGGGCATGGGCGACGATGGCAGCAAAAGATCGAGCAGGCGTTCCTCAGCGGATTGCTCCGCGCGTTCCGCCACCTCATCCAGCTTCTCTTCGCGAACCATATCGATTGCGGTTTCCACTAAATCTCGGACCATGGACTCGACGTCCCTTCCGACGTAGCCCACTTCGGTGTATTTCGAGGCTTCCACTTTCACAAACGGACACCCGGCGAGGCGCGCCAGACGCCTGGCAATTTCAGTCTTGCCCACTCCGGTCGGCCCGATCATCAGGATGTTCTTGGGGAGGATCTCTTCCGCGAGTTCTGGCTGCAGCTTTTGACGGCGCACGCGGTTGCGCAGCGCAATGGCAACCGCCTTTTTCGCCGCATTTTGCCCGACAATATATTTATCAAGTTCGACCACGATTTCTCGCGGCGTTAATTCGTCGAAAGAAGGAAGCGCTTCGGCCTCCGCGGGCTGCTGTTCTCCGGTCAAATAGATCACCATGTCTTTCTCCGGCTTGCCGCTCATAACTCTTCGATGCTGAAATTGGCGTTCGTGAAGATGCAGATATCACTTGCGATGCGCATCGCTTCCTGCGCGATGTCTTTCGCGCTCATTTTCGTATGTTTCGCGAGCGCGCGGGCTGCGGCGAGCGCGTAGGGACCGCCAGAACCGATTGCGCAGATGCCGTCATCGGGTTCGATCACGTCGCCGTTGCCGGAAAGCAGGAAGGTGCCCTTGGCGTCCGCCACGATCAAAAGCGCATCCAGATGGCGCAAAGAACGGTCGGTGCGCCATTCCTTCGCCAATTCAACCGCCGCCCGCGCCAAGTTCCCATGGTATTCCTGGAGCTTGTTCTCGAACCGCGCAAAAAGCGACAAAGCGTCCGCCGTGCTGCCCGCAAATCCCGCCAGGATTTTGTCGCTGTAGAGCCGCCGTGTCTTTTTGGCGCTGTGCTTGATCACTCCCTCGCCCAGCGTTACTTGCCCGTCTGCGGCGAGCACGACCTTGGTGTCCTTGCGCACGCACAAGACCGTAGTGCCGTGTATCTGCGCCGATTTCCTTCCTATCCGCATCCGGCGATTATACCTTCGCCACGCGCAATCGGCGAATTACAGTGAGATGAGTTGCCGAAGTCTCGGCTCCGAATCGGTTCGGGTGGGGCGGCACGGTGTCTATTCTGAAGAAGAGGAGGATGAACTCCTTCCCGGTTTTTCGTCCTCTTTCTGGTCTTTTTTCTTCTGCTTTGCTTCCTTCTCTCTTTCTTTCTTTCCTACTTGAGCCCAGCGCTGGTCTAAGGATTCCTTTGTGAAGAGTTCATCGGAAAGGTTGGTGTTGTATTCGCATTTATCGAAAAATGCCTGGAAGAGTTTTATGCCGTTCCGCTCGCGCGTTAGTTGAAGGGGGGTCTGAATATCTCCTTGCGGATGGTAATTCGCGAAGTAATCAATCTCTTCGCTTTTCATCTGCGTTTTTGGATTGCGTGTCTCCGCCACTTCCCGAATAGGCAAGTGAGTGCTGTCCGCGAACGCGATGCGAATCGTTCGATTGTCGCTATCAACCAGTTCCACCCATTTCGCCGGCCTTAGATCCACGATGTCTGAGCCACCGTAACGGAGAGTCATGCCCGCCTCGTGAATTCTGTGGCGCAGGATGTTGTCGATGTCTCTTTTAGCGCCTTCCTCAAAATCCGCCATATCCGCCCGAGGAGCATCGGAAACGCCGCCGCGATCAAGTTCCCATCCTTGATCGCCGTTGTAGACGGAGATGAGATTGCGCTTGGGCAAATTCTCTTGGCGCTCCTTGAGCGGTGGTTTCTCGTAGTCGATGAAATGCCCGAAGCCTGTAAGTTCGCCTGAGTGGTCGAACTGGCCGAGCCTACCGGTGCAGGTCACGTCCCGGACGTTCAGGTACGCGTCCCCTCCGAGCGCTTGGATGGCTTCCGCGAGAATCTGTTTGGCTTTCGCGGCGCTCTGCTCGGGCATAAGGAACTGGTCATCCTGGGCAGCGGCCCGTGACGCAGCCGTGATACACGCCGTCGCCAGCATCACCGCCACTGCAATTGTTGCTTTTCTTATCCGCACGAAAACGAACCTCCATGGCATCGATTACTTTGCGCTGGCGCACAAAATCAGCGCCGTTTGCACCCACGATCTTGCCCAAATCGGCCTTAAGCGATTCGATGCGGATTCCCTGCTTTTGGGTCTCCTGCTCCACCTAGTGAGTCTGCATGGTTTGGGCTGTAACCTGGCGTTTGCTACAGCGCCGCGCGAGCTCTCCGCATTGCCGCTTCTTTCACAAGGCTGCCAAACAACAACGCTCGCCCCAGCGAATCCGATTCCATCATACGCTCAGGATGCCACTGAACGCCTACCACCCAATTTTCATCGCCAATCCATTCGACAGCCTCGATCACCCCATCGGGCGCCCGCGCCGTGATCCGCAAGCCATTTCCTGGCACCAGGACAGCTTGGTGATGGGAGCTGTTGACCATCGTTTCTCGCGAGCCCACCATCTTGCCAATCCGCGATCCCGTCTCGATGGCGATGCCGTGAAAGGTATCAGGAACCGCCTCGCTGTCATTCGAGTGCACGATCCTTGCTCCGATCTCGGCCGGCACATCCTGAATCAAGGTGCCCGATAAAAAGACGTTCAGGCTTTGGATTCCGTAGCATATGGCCAGCACCGGTTTCCGTGCCGCGAGGCATAGCTCCAAGAGCGCGAAATCAATTCTTTCCCGGTCGTCGTCTGCCTCAGCGCACTTGGCGTGCCTCGGCGCGCCATATCGAGAGGGATCGACGTCCGCGGGGCTTCCCGCTAAGACAATGCCATCAAGAGAGGACGCCAAGCGGGCCAAACCTCCAGGTGATGCGGCCAGCGAAATCGGCACAGGCTGCCCACCCGCGTCCCGCACGGCCTCCAAGTATTTCTCGATCTTATCGGTCCCGGTCCTAACTTCTTCTTTTCTTGTCCGGTAGGGAACGCCGATACGAGGCGTCTGGTCTTGGTGATCCATGGGACGCAAAATCGTAACATCGCGGCACTGGCCCGGCAATATTAGGCCTGTGTATTGTCGCTGCAAAGTGAGAATGTCCGGTTTCATGGGTGGCCGAGGGGCCCATGGCATTCATTGACAGTCGCAAAGAAAATCAATATGTTCGGCAGCGCGAGGCGAGAGGGGCTATACGGAATTGGTATGTTTTCTGGGGCCGTAATGACCGCCATCATCCGAGTGCGAATTGCTTTCTTGCCCATTTTGTTGCTGCTCTCGGGAACGGCATTCGGCCGCGCGGCGTTTGCCCAGACAGATCCATCGGGAGTATGGTCACCTCTATTTTTCGAGGACATACCCGAGCGGCTGGCGGGAGCGGAAATCGGCGATTACCTTGGCCTTCCGATCAATGCGGCGGCGCGACTGAGAGCCGATAGCTGGGACGCAACGCTTGTGGAGTTGCCAGAGAATCAGTGCCGGGCGCATGGGTCAGACTACGGATGGCGCGGTCCCTCGGTCTTGAACATCTGGAAGAAGGTAGACAAAGCATCTCAGAAGGTGATCGCGTACCACACGCACCTCTCGGCCTACGGGGCCGAGCAAACGATTTGGATGGATGGGCGCCCACATCCTCCGGATCATGCGCGCCATACGTGGGCCGGATTTTCGACGGGGCATTGGGAGGGCGACACGCTCGTTGTCGAAACCACGCACCTCAAAGAAAATTGGCTGGGCCTCAACGGCGTTCCTCGAAGTGATACTGCCACGGCCAGCGCGCATATTATGAAGCACGGCGACTACTTGACGATTGCGGCGATCACGTACGATCCCGTGTATCTTACAGAGCCTCTCATTCGAACGTCAGATTTTATTTACAACCCGCAACAGCAGCTTGCGCCTTGGCCTTGCGAACCCGTGGACGAGGTGGACCGTCCGCCAGGCGTTGTGCCAAACCATTTGCCGGGCACAAACAAATTTCTAGATGAGTTTGCGCGGAGATACGGAATTCCGTTTGAGGCGACTCGCGGCGGTGCGGAAACGATGTATCCCGAGTACCAGCTGAAGCTAAAAGATATGCAGATCCCGCCGCCACTCCCAAAGAAAAAGCCAGCCCAGTAATGAGACACGAGGTGCCGCACGTTTTGAAGTTGTAGACGTCGTCGCGCCGGGCCGGTTCCGAAGATCAAGTGTTCGCCGAAGCAGCAGTATGGCCCGACGAAGAACCCGTTTTGTGGCCCCACACTTCGTTTGCAACTTCGACGACCAACCGCAACTTTGCGAACTGCTCCTCTTCAGTCAGGCGGTTACCTTCCGTGGAACTTGCGAATCCGCACTGCGGACTAAGCGAGAGTTGGCCGATATCAACGTACCGGGAGGCCTCCTCGATGCGGCGCTTCAGCAGATCCTTGGATTCCAGGCGGGGAAGCTTGCTCGAAACTAAGCCGAGCACGATCGTCTTATTTTTCGGAACGAAGCGCAACGGTTCGAAGGTGCCTGCCCGGTCTGTTTCGTATTCGAGGAAATAAGAATCGACGTTGATTTTGTTGAAAAGAACGTCGGCAATCGGATCGTATCCTCCCTCGCCGAACCAACCGCTCTGATTGTTTCCCCGGCACAGGTGCATCGCCAAGTGAAGCGAAGGCGGGCGATCGGCAAAGGCGCGATTAATCATCTCCGGATACAGCACATTTAGCGCGTGTTCGGGATCATCGCCGCGGGCCCTCATCATCGCCTGGAAGTTCTCGCCGCACAGCGTTGCCATTGGCGGATCGTCGACTTGAAGATACCGGCAGCCCGCCTCGTAGAGCGATCCCATCTCTTTCTGGTACGCGTCGATGATGTCTTTCCAGAAGAGGTCCATATCGGGATAGGCTTTTGCGCGAATGGCGGCGCTCCCGCATGTGAAGTGCAAAATGATGGGCGAGGGAACGGTTACCTTTGGCGTCTGCTTCGTGATGGACTGAAGAAACCGGAAATGATCGGCATAGATAGGCTTGCGCCACTGCATGCGCGAAACGACTTGCGTCCACGGCACGGGGATCTTCCGCCCCTCATGGTCGACGAAGTAGGCGGCGGTGCTTTCCATGCGCACTTCCACGCCGCCGAGTCCCCGCACGAAGAAATCCGTGTAGAAGTCTTCGCGACGAAACTCGCCGTCCGTAATTGATTGGAGGCCAACCTCCTCCTGCCGGGCGACCACCTTTCGGATGGCGGTATCTTCGGCGGAACGTAGATGGTCAGCCGAGATTCTTCCTGCGGCACAATCTTGGCGGGCCGCCTTGAGCTCCGGAGGCCGCAGCAGACTGCCTACCTGGTCAGCGCGAAATGGCGGATTGTGAGGTGCGGAAGGTGCCATGGGAACCTCTCATATGACTACGATACTCTCCCGAGATCGTGCGATCGCACGGGAAGGAAACTGCGACTTAAGACGGCGAGTACGCCGGTGGCGCCCGCCAATCTTTCCAATCTGAGATGAGATCTCGCTGTCAGCCTACCTTTTGTGCGGTGCGCCAACCCTCAGCGTATTGCGTGCGCGCAACTTCCGAGTAAGGCACGGGGCTGACGATCGCGCGAATTTTCGTCTGCACATGAGGTTCGACGGTTGGCTTTGACGATCCACCACCTTCCTCGCCCCAGACGAACGTCACCTCCGTGCCAGGCTCAGCATATTCTTCCTTGAGGATCGCCAGCGTAAGCATCTTGCCTTCATTCGAGCTGTAGCCGCACCAGGTCGAGATCCCCACCATCTTTCCGTCGCTCATGACCTTGTCGTAAGGCAGCGTGGCGTAAACGGCGGACGGAAAATCGAAATATTTTGTGCGGTCCTTCTTCTGAAACATGGTGTTGATCGCGCGGGTCACGTCGTCGCTATCCAGCGCGAGCGTTACTTTTTTCCGTTGTGGTTGCTTGGCCATTTTCTCGAGCGCTTCTCGCCCGATGAATTCGTGATCGAATTTCAGGATCGGCCCGTAGCCAAGGTCCCAGGGATTCAAATAGTAGTCTTCTATATTATTCGAGTAGAAGCTGCCGCCCAGTGAGGCGATCGCTTCGTAACTATTGGCTGACAGCCATTGGCGGAATGGCTTCATTTTTTCGCCGCTGTAAATTGCGGGCATGGGCGAGGGAATCCATCCGGACTCGAGCGTGTTCGATGAATACGCTCTAGCGCCGACCAATCGGAGGCCGAATTCTTTTCCAGCGTCAACGATTGCAGCTTTCACCACTTCGCCATCTTCCCAGGGGCCAAACAACTCCCATCCTGGTTGTCCGACCATCCCGTGGCGCAGGGCATGAACTTTTTTCCCTGCGATGGTGATCGTTGTCAGGTGGAAAAATTTGAGCTCCGGCGCAGGTTTCCCCATCACCTTCTCCGTCAGCTCCATCGCATGGGGGCCCTGCAGTTGATAGCGGTATGCCTTTCGAACCACGGGGCCTTTCTGTGCGGTGGCTCGCGGATCGCGCTCAAATTCTACATTGTACTTGCCAGTTCCTGCGTTGTACTGCACCCAGTTGTGAACCGAGGGGCGGCCGACGAGATTGAACAGATCCTTGTCGAGGTAGAAAAGGATCACGTCGCCGATCACGTAGCCGTCGTAGTTGCAGGGGACAAACTGCTTGGCCCTGCCTGGCTCGAAACCCTTGAAGCTGTTGATGCCGAGGGCTGAAAGGAGCCTGAGCGCATCGGGACCCGAGACGTACATGTCCTCCATGTGATACGACTGGTTGAACAAAACGCAGGTCTGCTGCCACGCGCGCTGCTCATCTCGCCAGTTCGAGTACTCAGGGGGAACCACAGGATACACATAAGGACCGGTCTGCGAGTTTCGCAGCAGCGTTACGGGATTCCCGACCGATTGTATAAGGTCTTCCAAGCTCTTGTAGCTCAACTATCTCTCCTCGATAAAGTCGGCAGGAAGATAAGGGATTAGCAAGGCCCTGTCAATCCAATTGTATCTCTCTTGCATACTACTGTGGCCAAAATTAGTTTCGATTTCCAGTGCCGGGTTCTCCCGTGGACGCCTCATGTTGCAGATAGCGACTATCTTAGTAACCAGCAGCCGAACTGAAGCTCAAGTCTCTAGCCACGCCAAACCGGACATAAATGTATACATATTTATCTTGACACGGACATTCGTTTGGTAGTATCACCCGCCACACAGGGAGTGTGGCGTGGGTGCGACACACCTGACTTTCAAGATTCCTGCGGCATCGAGGAGGGTGGGTAAATGTCAAAGGGCTCCAATCTGAGTAAGTGTGCCTGGATGTACGTGTGTCTGGCAGTGCTTGCGCTTCTGATTAGCGCGGGGCGGGTGCAAGGGCAGGCCCAGACGGCCACAATTTCTGGTACCGCGACGGACGCGTCTGGCGGTGCGCTCGCGGGAGCGCGTGTTCAGGCGACAAACGTTGGAACGAACACGGCTCAATCGACTACCACGGATGCTCAGGGGCGCTACACGATCTCCCAACTGGCGGTTGGCACGTACAGTCTCGAGGCCTCGCTTTCTGGATTCCAGACGGTTGTGCACAAAGGCGTCACGCTCAGTGTTGGCGGAACCCTTGTCGTCGATTTCTCACTTCCCGTCGGAGAAGTAACGCAGACCGTCAACGTCGAAAGTGATGTTTCGCGCGTAGAAACGGAAACCTCTGAAATTTCCACCCTCATAAGTCCGCAGCAAATGCGCGATCTCCCGCTGAATGGCCGCAACTTCGAGCAGCTCATAACCCTCGCCCCCGGCGTGTCGACGGTAGGCGCCGCGCTCAACGCCGTGACGGGCAGACTTTACGGCATGATGGACAACTATTCGGTTTCTGGTTCCCGGCCGACTGGGCAGATGTTCCTGCTTGACGGCACCGATATTCGAGACTTCTGGGAACACGGCACGGGCTCCGGATATGGCGGTACCTCCCTTGGCGTGGAAGCCATCGGCGAATTCCAGGTGTTGACTAACACCTACACTGCGCAGTTCGCGGGCAACGGCGCTGTTATCAACGCAACGTCGCGCTCCGGAACGAACGACCTTCATGGCGGCGCGTATGAATTCTTTCGCAACAATGTTTTGGACGCCCGCGACGTAATCGATCCGCTTTCCTCCGGAGCGCCTCCCTTCCGACGAAACCAGTTTGGCGTCGACCTCGGCGGTCCAATCAAGAAAGATAAGATCTTCTTCTTCGGAAACTGGGAGGGGCTCCGGCAAAGTCTTGCGACGACCACGGATATCTTCCTTCCCGAGCCGTACCTTGTGCAGGGCAAGATCAATTGCGGCAGCGTTGGAGGAGCTGCTGCTGCTCCCATAACTGTTGCGGGCAGTTGCGTTCCCTCAACCGCGGCCAACAGTACGCAGCCGGGGATCTTGATTGGAACCCCTCAGAACAGCTTCTCAGGCCTTGCGGATCCGAATGCAAGAGAGGAGCAGATCGCGGCGCTGTACAGCCTTTGTAAAGGGTGCAAGCAAGTCGCGCCCACAGCGGGATCACTGCTCTCCGGCAACCTGGGCTGTGCTGTAGCAGGTTGTGATCTGGGCGGATATTACCAGGCTTCGGTCGCACCGCCCCTGATCGTCAATGAAGACTACATCATGGGACGCGTGGACTACACCCTCGGGACGAACGACTCTCTGTTTGGCCGCTACACCATCGATAACGCGAAAATCGGCGACCCGCGCGATCCGCTGGGAATATTTCCGGAAACCGATCACACGCGAAACCAGCTCGTGACAATCACCGAAAGGCACGTCTTTTCGGCTACCCTGGTGAACTCGCTACGCGTCGGCTTCGTGCGCAACAACGAAAATTCCGCCGCGCAGATGGCCCTTACGTCGGGCCAGATATCGGCGGCAAATACGTTTTCGACCGCGCTAGGTGGCCCTGCGATCACCACCGATCCGCTCCGCTTCGTGGGAAACTATCCCGGCGAACTACCCCGCCAGGACGGCCAGAATTCTGCCTTCAATGGGATCCCTAATATCGGCCCGGATCCGAATCGGCCCGATGAGATCGTCCAGAACAAGTTCAGCGGCGGCGACGACATCGTCTGGACCCATGGCGCTCATAGCCTGAAGTTCGGCGCCGTCGTCACCAGAATCCAAACCCAGAACCTCCAAACGGCCTACTCCAACGGCGGCTTGTTTCTCGTTTACGCAACCGTCGCTGGCCCTCCCAATTTCTTCTACAATCCCCCTTTGAATTTTCCCAAATGGTTGTTTGACCGCAATTCCTACGTGGGCCAGGTCTGGCTTGAAGGAGAGCCGTTAGTCGCCTTCGCGGTTCCACAGGGAGCGAACAACGCGACTCGGTATTTCCGGGAAATCCTGATCAATCCGTACATCCAGGATGACTGGAAGGTTACCTCGCGCCTGACGCTGAACCTCGGCTTCCGCTACGATTACGATACCAATCCCGTGGGCTGGGCTTTTGGTAATCAGCCGATGACCACTATCGTCAACTCATATCTTCCACCCATCGGGCCCGAATTGAATGCGGGGAAACCTTTCACGCCAGTCAGGCACGTCTTTGCGAACAACATCAACGCCGGAAACTTCGAGCCTCGCTTCGGATTTGCTTTTGATCCCTTCAAGGATCACAGAACCTCGATCCGCGGGGGTGTCGGCGTCTTCGACGATCCCACGTCCGGCCGCCTCTGGGAGTCCAACTTCATCAACACGGCTCCCTCGGGTTTCTCGGTGCCCGCACCGGTGTTCTGTTTCGACCACTCGTGCGATACTCCCGTGCAATTCCCGAACATATGTGGACCTGGACTCCCAGCTCCAGACACGTGTAACGTTCCGGGCGCGACGGGTGAGTTTGCCGGCGTTACCTATCAACCTAAGGGCGGCTCCCCTTACCAAATTACATACAACCTGAATGTGCAGCGCGAAGTCTTTCACAACACCATCTTGTCGATCGGTTATGTCGGCTCCGTGTCGCGCCACCTCTGGACGCAGGGGGACATCAATCCTCCGAAGTGCCTCGCGACCGCGGTGTCCACGGCGTTCCCGAACTGTACGCAATTACCACAGATTCCAAAGTCGCGCCCGACTGCTACAGACGCGACCTTCCTTTTTGTACCCGCTGGGGGGTGCGTGGACCCCGCCCAGAACGTGGTAGGCGGAACCGGTTGTTACGGAAGTGGCGTGAACATCGCGACCTTAGCCGAGGCGAGTGGGGGCACGCAGTCGGCACGCATTAATCCCCAGTTCGCGTCCGTCGTAAACGCTGTCAATTCGGGGGCCTCGTCATACAGTTCCCTCCAAGTTTCGCTGAACCGCCAGTTCGCGCACGATATTGCCGGGCAGGTGAACTACACCTGGTCACGGTGCATCGACGACGGCTCCTTCGCGTCATCCCTGGAGGAATTCGCTGCACTCGTCCAGGACCGCTACAACGAGAGGTACGATTACGGGAACTGCACTTTCGACATCCGCCACAACATCAGTGCCAATGGCCTCTACGCCTTGCCTTTCAAGGGGAATCGGCTCGTCGAAGGATGGCAGATCTCGTCAATCGTCGGGATCCACACGGGACTGCCGCTAAACGTCTACAACGGCATCAACTTCAACGATCCCGGGGACCTTGGGAGCCAATGGGCCTCAAGAGCAAACTATTCGTTCGCACCCGGATGCAGCCCAAATCACCTTCTCAAGCAGAAATCGTATACCGCTCAGGGCAATCGAGTCGTCCAGTGGTTCGATCCCGCTTGCTACGAAGCGCAAGCCCCTGGATTCCTGGGCAATGTGAAGCGAGACAGTCTCCCCGGTCCCGGCACGTTCAGCGCGGACATTTCCATCACCAAGAACACCAAGATCACCGAGAGGCTGAACATGCAGTTCCGCACCGAGTGTTTCAACTGCTTCAACCACTTCAACGTCGGAGGGACAGGGGCGGGAATACTCGGCGCCATAAATGAACCCGGTGGTACCGCGGGGCAAACCACGTTCTCTCAGTCGCCGGTCGTGACGCCGCGGCAGATTCAGTTTGCTGTTAAGTTTGATTTTTAACCCCCCACCCAAAAATCTTGGCGAGGCCGGGCGGTCAGCGGCTTCGCCAAGGTTTTTCAATCAACTACCGCATCTCTCAGTTGCCAGGGGGAGCATCACTCGGCGAACGCGCACGCGAATCCATCCTGCACTGCCAAATCGCGTGCTAGCGGGGCCAAACATGAAAATGCGAGAGGTGATTCTAAGGGCCATCGCGAAAACGATTACTTGGGATCAGGCTGCAGACATTCTTGGCATGTCGCATTCCGCGATGTGGCGTCTGCGTGGCCTCTACCAGAGGAGAGGCTACGACGGCTTCTGGGTGCGAGCGACGCGAAAACCAGGTGGACTGCCTGTACCTCTTTCGGACTTGGAAAAAGTTCTGCTGTTGTATCAACAGAGGTATTCCCACCTAGACGCGCGTTCGTTCCAGAAGATACTAAGGAAAGAGCACTCGATCCATCTCGACTGCGCCTGGCTCTCGCAAGCCCTGCGCGAGGCAGGACTCACGCGCCACATGCAAGCCAGTTCCGAGCACGACTAGGGACGTGCTGGCTATCGGATGTTCAAGGTGGAGCATTCCGCGCCGCGATGACTGTCATTTGTGTCCTCAGGAGCAACTGCTAAGGACCCGCGAATAGTACGCTGACTAGGACACTGCTGGGCAATGGGCGTAGTCCGAGGATACAAGGTAAATTTTGAATTAGAGCCATGGGATGATGCAAGTACCTGTTGGTGTAAAGAAAAATCGTCCACGGTAAGGTGTGGTGAGGGCACGCTTTTGGGGTGGTTTGTGTCCCCCCCTACCGCCCGCTTAGCCGCCGGAATGCGACGCCCAACCATCGAACACTTAACACCTGCTGCGGACGCGCGTGCACCCGATAGTCTTCGGTCAAATTCACCCACGGAATCTTGCCGTTTGAATCAATCAGAAATTCCGCCGGCCGTGCGATATCCGCACCATCCACGCCCGCCCAAGGACGAACGAGTTCGCCAGCTTGACCCTTACTCATCGAAAAAGCCGTTTCACGCGAAAAACACGGGTCGCGATTGCTTGCGCGGTGTGGAGTTGATAACATCCGGCGTATCGTCGGCGTTTGTTATCTTCCATGGAGAGGACGGGTGGAAGGATTTTTAGCCTTCCCGGCATTCTCATCCTTAGCAGAGTACATTCGGGACCGCGTGCAAAATGGCCGGTAAAAACTCACGAGTCATCGTAAGAATTCGCGAGATGATCTTGCATGGCGAGCTCACGCCAGGTCAGCGCGTAAGAGAAGTAGAGCTCGCCGCTACTCTAGGAGTCTCCCGGACTCCCATCCGCGAATCCCTCCCCATCCTCGCCCAAGAGGGAATGCTTACTCAGCTCGACACACGAGGATTCGTAGTGCGAGCGTTCACACCCCAAGAGATTATGGACGCCATTGACGTTCGCGGCGTTCTAGAAGGACTAGCTGCCCGCATGCTCGCCGAGCAAGGGCCTCCTCGCCGGCTGATACAGTCGCTGCACGAGTGTTTGCGCGAAGGCGATGAGATCTTCGTCAAGCGGCATCTCCTCGAATCCGACGAGGCGCGATACGGCGAGATGAACAAGCAATTTCATTCACTCATCGTCGAGGGGGCGGGAAGCAAGGTGATTGCCGACGCGATTCAGCGCAACGATCGCATTCCGTTCGCGGCG
>DASYZC010000135.1:0-13241 GCA_035949735.1 Candidatus Acidiferrales bacterium
GCGTATCCAAGAGGGCTGTTTCCCTCTTTGGGCAAATGGTGTCGATAGATGCGGACTCCATCGATCATTTCGTAATTACGCTCATAACCCTTGCCCCGGCAGCACAACACTGTAACTTCGTAGCCGTTCGCGTGCAGCGAGGTGGCCTCCTTCCAAACCCGCGTGTCAAAAGGGACCGGAAGGTTCTCAACGATAATGAGTATCTTTCGCTTCAAGGGTGAGCTTTCGTGTTCTTATGAAAGTTTTGTAAGGACCGGAAGTGCACACAGCATCCCGTTTGGCCCAATGTAGCTTTCCGGTTCTGTTGAAGCAGGTTTCGGCGACGCTTGGCTTCAAGGATCAGCCGATTAGACATGTACTATTCAGGCCGTCAGAGCTTTCGTGACCGCGATAGTCGTTCTTCTCCACCAAATCACAGGAACGATCGGTTGGAAATCTGATCCTTCGAAGTCAGAGTGCCGCCTCGAACCGCGAGTCCTACCAGCAGATGCCATCGTACTTGCCATTTTCGCTCCTGCGATTTGCTATTCGAACGAAATCAACCATCCGCTGACCATCGCTCAGACGCTCGAATACATTACGAAAATCTGGGTCGTTGTTTCCGATCACGATCGTTTCCGCATGCTGGAGAACCGCATCGATGCTGTTCACCATCAGCCTGGATATGTGAGGAATTCGATTGAGGATGAAATCCCTATTGGCGCCAACGAGGCTGGCCAAGTTCACATTCTTATCGAAAATGCGCAGGTCGTAACCTTTTCCGATGAGCCGTTCGATTATTTCGATCATCGGGCTTTCGCGCAAATCGTCGGTGCCCGCCTTGAAGCTGAAGCCCAGGATACCGATTCGTTTGTGCTCATTCTCCACGATGAGCTGCAGTCCCCTGCTAATCTGGAGTTCATTGCTCGGCAGGATCGAAGTCATGATGGGCAGGTCCAAATCCTGCATTTTGGCCTTGTACGTCAAAGCCCGCAGATCTTTTGGAAGGCACGAACCGCCGAACGCAAATCCTGGCAAAAGGTATGCGGAAGAGATGTTGAGTTTCTTGTCTTCGCAGAAAATCTTCATCACCGCGTGGGCATCGATTGCGAGGGACTTGCAAATATTTCCGATTTCATTGGCGAATCCGATTTTGAGGGCGTGCCAGGTGTTATCAACGTACTTCACCATCTCCGCGGTTTCCAGATCCGTCCGAATAAGCGGGGCGTCCAGTTTAGCGTAGAGCGTGGCCAGCATGTCGCCGCTGGTGCGGTCGGACTCTCCAATCACCGTTTTGGGAGGAGCGTTGAAGTCCTTAACGGCTGAGCCTTCGCGCAAGAATTCGGGGTTGTTGCAAACGCCGAATTCAACGCCCGCCTTCTTTCCCGAGCGTTCCTCCAAGATGGGGATGACAATCCCACGCATCGTGCCCGGCAAAATGGTGCTGCGGATGACGACGATGTGATGAGCCGATTTAGCTTTAAGAGCTTTACCTATCGTTTCGCAGACACGTCGGATGTGGGTTAAGTCGAGGTTACCGTTCAGCTGACTTGGCGTACCTACGCAAACGAACGACAGATCCGTTTCGCGGATAGCCTGGTCCTGGTCGCACGTGGCACGGAGCCGGCCCGCTTTAACGGTTTCCGCGACGAGTTCGGCGATATCCACCTCGATAATGGGAGACTTCCCGGAGTTTATCAGGTCGACCTTTGTCTGGACGGGATCTACCCCTAAGACCTCATGCCCCTCATGAGCAAGGCATGCCGCCGAAACCGTCCCAACATAGCCCATTCCAAAGATGCTAATTCTCAAGATGTTTTCCTTTTCCGATATCTCGGTCCTTGAAAAAAACAAAGGGCCGCTCTGATTCTGCGTTGTGGCGTCGCTGTCGTGCCGTTTTGCGCCATTGCCTGCTGCTTAGTGCATTCGCGGCCACACGCACAGGCCCCTTATGGAGATTGAGAGAGGACCTTTCGAATTTCGTCGGCATGGGGATAGTTGGGACTGATTTGAAGCGTGTACTCGAGTTGCTTCTTGGCCATTGGGTAGTTGTTCGCTTTTTCGTAAGCCATGCCAAGGTGGTAGTGGATGTTAGGGTTCTTGGGATCTTGATTCACCGCCTGCTGTAGGGTGTCGATTGCGGAGCTGTAGGCACCCTGATAATAGTAAGCCCAACCGAGAGTATCGGCGGCACCGGGAACGTTGGGCAGGCCCTTTCGGGCCGTTTGCGCGAGCGTAAGAGCAACATTGATGTTACCGCCGTGCTCGAGCATGAGATAGGCAAGATCGTTCGCAGCCAGCGCATTGTCGGGTTGGATTTGGAGCGCTTTGTTGTAGGTGTCTTCGGCTTGCTGCCAATCGCCGCGCCGCTCGAGAAGGTTCCCAAGGGAGAAAACGAGATTTACGTCTCGCGGATTATCCTGAATTCCGCGCTGGTAGTTGGCAATGGCTTGATCTATCGCGCCGCGAGACGCCTCAGCGCTGCCTAGGAGCAACAGCGCCTGGATGTTATGTTTATCCAGATCAACGGCTTTCTGGAATGCCTCTTCGGCTTTGGCTCCATCCTGGTTTCGAAGTTCAACCTGTCCGAGCAGAGTGTACAAACTCGTACTTGGCGGTACACGAGCAAGCTGATCCTGCATGCGCCGCAAAGCTTGCGCCGGTTGTTTGCGCTCGAGATCGATATTCACGAGGCCCACGAGCGCCTGAGAAGCGGAAGGATCCAGAGTCAGGGCCTGACTAAAGAGCTTGGAGGCTTGGTCCGGTTGCTTCTCGGCAAAGAGTAGATTGCCCATCTGAATCAGAGGGGCTGGATCACGAGGAGCTATTTCGGCGGCTTTCTTCAAATCGGCTTCGGCGCCGGCGTGGTCACCCTTGGCGAAAAGCGCTTGAGCATGGAAGACGTAGCCCTCGGGCGAATTCGGCTCCAGTTGGATTAGCTGCTGGCTTGCGTCGGTCAAAAGCGAGAAATCCCGCTGCCGCAGGGCGAGTGTAGCAAGGGCACGCTGCGGCTCGACGGCCCTGGGGCCCAGGCGAGCGGCCTCTTGCCATTCGGACTGCGCCTGGCCGGGATTTGACGCGTCCGCATAAGCGACTCCTAAATAGTAATGAGCTAGAGCACTCTCAGGAGCACCTTTAACGGCAGACGCAAGCGCCGGAATGGCATCGTTTGGTTTCCCCTGGCGGATGAGGATTTCTCCGCGCAGAATCAGCGCACCCGCGTCATACGGCGACTCTTTCAACAGGCCGTCATCGAGCTTTGCCGCGTCGTCCAGGCGATTCACTTGCAGAAGGGCATCGATATAGGATCTAGTGACAACTGTGTCCTTGGGGTGCTCGCCGTGGAGGGAAGCAAATTCAGCGGCGGCTTTGCCTGACTCGCCCTGGCTCAGGTAAAAATCGCCGAGCATCCGGTAACCCTGTGGATTGTCTTTCAGAGTCTTCTTGGCTTCCTGCAATACCTGCTCAGCCAGCTCCTTGTGGCCTTGACTCAGGTAAAGTTCCGCGAGAAGGGCGGGCGGAGCAGGGTCGTGGGGATTCAGGGCAATCGCGGATTGAAATTCCTTTTGAGCGTCTGCCGGCCGATTCTGACGGGCGTAAAACTTGCCGAGACTAAGGATTGCCGGAACCGACCTCGGATCCACGGAAGCAGCTTTTTCATAATTCTGTTCCGCGGAGGAAATGTCCTTATTGCGTTCCTGAAGTTCCGCTAAGAAGGAATAGGACGTCGAGCGTTTGGGGTCCATTCGCACCGCGTCCTGCGCTTCCGAGATGGCTTTGGGGAGCAGACCTAACGCCGCATCCGAGTTGGCTAGCAATCTCTCTGCTTCGACATTGTTAGGGTCGCTTTTTAGGACCGTTTCAGCGCTACTGCGAGCTTCCAATTTTTTTCCGGCGGCAAGCATCAAATTGCCAAGCGCTAGCTGTGCCTTCCAGTTCCCGGGATCATATTCCACGGCGCGCGAGAGTTCCTGATAGGCGTGGTTCCAATCACCCTGCTGAAGGAAGACCTTCGCCAAGGCGAAGTGCGCATCTCCAAATTTCGGGTCGATTTGAACCGCGTTCTCATATTCGATGATGGCTTCGCGGTATTTGGCCTTTTGAAAGTATGAGTTGCCTTTGTCTAGGTAATTTTTCTTTCGGACCTCGGGGTTGCGGCTGCATCCTGCAAGGCAAGCGATCAGGAGAATGCAAAGTGACCATCTGCTGACAGAAACCATCAAAACTCCTTGGTGTACGCGCACTGAAAACATCTAGCTGAACCAGCCCACTGCGCCAGACGAGTCCGATGCAATCCAGTCGCCTCCACGGTTAGGAGCCTTTGTTCCTACGATATGTCCCTAGAATACAAAAGCTTATGGTGCACAGGCAATAAAGTTCGGTACGGAGGATTGCAGCAGAACGACCTGGCCAGCGCGTCAAAATCGCAACATTAAGGGAAGGAAATTTCCATTCTGGGGGCCCCAGAGTGGCGAAGAGTGACATATTTGTTGGTAATACTGGCGAAAAGAACGGAGAGACGAGGAGGGACAGAACTGGGTATAAAGGGCAAGTACTTTGCCCTTTGGTGGAACTGGCTTGGGACTGGTAACGGAAGTGAAGGATGGGTGTATTAATAACCCGTTGAAATGGCGTGGCTTACACATCTTCCAACTCCTTTCCGACCCCGGAGATGCTGGCAGCCGCCTTGCAACTCCAAGCTCCGGTCAGGAGTCGGGCTCGGTGTCTGAAGAGACCCGAGAGTGAGCGGTAAAGCCAATGGAGACTGTGAAAGCAAGCGGGGCAGTGGTCCAGGAAGGGACAAACTGGATCTCGGGAGTGAGTGCAGTGATGCAAACGCTGGAAAGCGCGCTTCGCGAAATTGCGTCCACGGATATCCCGGTGTTGCTTGTTGGAGAGAGCGGCACAGGCAAGGAAATGTTGGCGAACCGGCTGCATCAGCTTTCAACGCATGGTCACGAACCTCTCCGAAGGATTCCGTGCGCTTCGACGAATCCGGGAGCGCTTGCGGCAGAACTGGGTCTGAACTCCAACGGCAGCAGCCCGAAGGCGGTGGTTGGTGGCACAGTTTTCTTCGATGAGATCAGCGAACTCGATGCGGCGTGCCAGAGATACCTCCTGGCAGTGCTGCCTGACGGCGATGGATGTGCACGACGCGGGATGATCGAGGCACGAGTGGTCTCGACAACCAACAAGAACCTCGATGAAGAAATGCGAGCGGGACACTTTCGCAGCGAACTGTACTATCGGATCAACGGGATCTGTTTGCGCTTGCCTGCGTTGCGGGATCGAAAGGAAGACATTCCGCTAATGGTGGAGTTCTTCACGAGGAAGCACGCCTTGCACCTGGGCCGACCGTGTCCATCCGTTAGTGAGCGGACAATGGAGATTTTTCTGGGCCATTCGTGGCCGGGAAATATCCGTGAGCTCGAAAACGCGGTTAAAAAAATCGTTGCCCTGGGCGATGAAAAACTAGCGGCCATGGAACTGGCGGCTCCTGCGCCGGAGCCAATGAAAAGCCACGTGGCGCAGACCCGGAGTTATTCGCTGAAGGCGGCGGCGCGCGCTGCGTCGCGGGAGGCAGAACGGGAGCTGATACTGAAGGCGCTAGAGCGAACGCGATGGAACCGCAAGCGTGCGGCGCAAGACTTGCAGATTAGCTATAAGTCGTTGCTTTATAAACTGAAACAGATCGGTTTCGAGGACTCGAAGGTGGATCAATAATATGGAGACATCGATGAGGAGACGAACGCAGTTTTGGATGATTCTTGCCCTTTTGCTTGCAGTGCCTCCGATCTACGCCCGAGGCATCGCGGGGCAAGCGGCACAGTCAACCGCGGCGGAGGCAGGGCAGGCGGCCGGTCAAACAGCGGCCACCCAGGATCCAAACTACAAGATCGGTCCGCAGGACGTGCTTGATATCAACGTATGGAAGGAACCGGAATTGACTCGCGCGGTTCCCGTAAGGCCGGACGGAAAGATTTCACTTCCGCTGCTGAGCGACGTGCAGGCGGCGGGACTAACACCGACGCAACTGGCGGCTAAACTCACGACGGATCTGATGAAGTTTGTGACGAACCCGCAGGTTACAGTGATCGTGGCGCAGATCAACAGCCAGCGCGTTTACATACTCGGCGAAGTGGGTCGGGCGGGCGCGTACCCGCTGCTACCGCAGATGACGGTGTTGCAAGCACTCTCGAGTGCGGGTGGTCTAGGCCAGTTCGCCAACAGCAAGAAGATCTACGTACTGAGGCAGGTGAACGGGAAACCAGAGAGGTATCCCTTTAACTATAAAGACGTTCTAGGTGGGAAAAGGGCGGACGAAAACATTCAACTGAAAGCGGGCGACACAATTGTTGTCCCCTAGGGTGCCGATGGTGCGAATTCGATCGTTCAAACTCGGGTTTCTGTTTCTCGCAACGGTGTTGAGCGTCGCGGGAGTTCGCGCGCAGCAACAGCCACCAGACCAACCGGCCCAAAACCAACCGCAGGACCAAAGTCAGGGTGCTCAGAGCCCCCAGAACAACCCCCAAAGCCCAGACCAGAATCAAGCGCAGCCCGAGCAGCCCATTCCCGCCTATCATTCGCCATTGGGCACGACGGGTACGGAGGGCGAGAACTCCGGGCCAGCGCAGTACGAGCCGGATACCAGGCCGCTCGCGGGCGCGGAAGATCTCTCAGTGGGCATTCCGGGAGAGAGGCGCAGTAGCTGGGCGCCATACGTAGCTGTGCATGCTTCCGGACAATCGAACCAGTTGGGAGGTACAAACGGAGGATGGGCAAGCTATGAGTCCGTTATCGGGGGCGTAAACATCGAAAGGGCGTCTCGAACGGCGGACCTTAGTCTCCAGTACCTTGGAGGCGGAAGCTTTGCCAATGAAGGGAACCTGGGGAACACGATTGTGCAGACCTTGGGGATTACCGATAACATCCATTGGCGGCGCAATTCGCTCACGCTGGTGGATCGTTTTGGTTACTTCCCGGAAACGTCCTTCGGATACGGAGGCGTGATCGGCTTGCCCGGGCTGACCAACTCGATAGGCGGGCTCCAATCCGTTTTCATCCCCGGAGAGTCCATTCTGACCGCGTCAGGGCAGCGGGTGACAAATACGTCCGTGGCGCAGCTAGACACTGCGCTGACCGAGCGCTCGTCGTTCACCCTAGTCGGCGGCTATTCGTTTTTGCGCTACTTTGACAACAATCTTATCAATTACGGGAACATTAGCGTGCAGGGCGGCTACAATTATCAGATGACGCGGCGGGATACGATCGCTGTGCTTTACCATTTCGGCGAAATTCGTTACAGCGCCGTTACTTCCACGATCGAAAATCACACAGTAAAGGTGTCCTATGGGCGCCGGGTGACGGGAAGGTTAACGTTTCAAGTGGCGGCAGGTCCCGAGATATCCTTTTACCCGGCCTCTTTCGCCGGCGGTACCTCGACGAATTCGACATCGCACATCTCATGGTCGTTGAATACGGCGCTGACCTATCGGCAAGAGGAACGCACGGGGTTGGGGGTCAAGTATGTCCACGAGGTAAGCGGCGGATCGGGGGTATTCTTCGGGGCGGAGACTGATCGGGTCTCGGGGTCGCTCAACCACCAAATATCCGCTGCATCAAACGTCCAATTGACAGGTGGCTACGCGCACAACCGGCACCTCAGTGCCGCAGGAGTAACATCAGCCAACCAGTCTTATAACTATTGGTTTGGCGGCGCGAATTACGCGAGGTCATTGTCCCCCGCGTTGGCTCTGACGTTTACTTACGAACTTCAATATCAGCAATCGAACCTCGGTTTTTGCATAACGCCGCAGTGCGGAAAGAGTTATACGCGAAACGTGGTTTCTCTTGGGCTGCAGTGGAACGGTCGGTCCACTGCATTCTAGTGATTTGACCGGATGAGACTAGAGAGTATAGGAAGAACTTAGGAGAGGTCGGCATGATTGAACGCGAACTAACGCCTTCTGATTATTTGTCAATGTTCCGCCGTCGCTGGGTACTGATTCTGGTATTGACGGTGGTGGGAGGTCCGCTCGCCTATGCCGTGTCTTTCCTGGTGCCCGTCAAGTATGACTCACAGACACTTGTTCTGGTGCAGCAGCCCACCGTACCGACGTCGTACGTGTCGCCAGTTGACAATACGGGTATTTCAGAACGATTGGCGAGCATGCAGCAGCAGATCCTGAGCCGAGCGCGCCTCGAGCCGATCATCCGACGATTGGGGCTATTTTCAAAGGACTTGGATAAGGTCCCGATGGACGATCTCGTGGCGCGACTGCAGGATGCCATCGAAGTGAAGGCGGTTCAGCCGATGGCCGAAACAAAGGCGACTAGTTTACCGGGATTCTCCGTTACGGTTACTTTGGATAATCCTCAGACTGCGCAACAAGTCTGCACGGCGGTGACTTCTCTTTTTATCGAACAGAACTTGCAACTTCGACAGGAGCACTCGGAAGACACAACGGAGTTTTTGACGCAACAGCTGAATGATGCCAAGGCGCAACTCGACGCCCAAGACGCTAAATTGGCGGCGTTCCAGAGCCACTATCTCGGCACCTTGCCCGAGGATGCACAGACGAATCTGAGCATTCTATCGAGTTTGAACTCTCAACTGCAGTCGGTAACGCAGGCGCAGAGCGGCACACAACAGGCGAGGAGTTTCACGGACTCGATGCTATCGGAGCAGCTCGCTCTATGGCATCGCTCGCAGAGCGACCAGAATCCCGAAAGTCTCAGGGAGCAACTTAGCACTCTGCAGAGTCAACTCGCCGAACTAAAGGTGAAGTATACCGATGACTATCCAGACGTGATCAAGGCGAAGAACGACATTGCGGCTTTGCGGGAGCGAATCGCAACAAGCGAGCAAACAGCGACTACGCCAGCCAAGCCACAAGCCGCCGGAACGGTCGAGCCGCTGCAAATTGCGCAGCTGCGGGCACAGCTAAAGGGCTATGACCAAACGCTTGCCCTTCAGGACAAGGAGCAGGAGAAGATCAAGGAAACGATCAAGCTCTATCAGGCGCGGGTGCAATCAAGTCCTGCAATAGAACAGCAATACAAGGAACTTACACGCGGCTATCAAACCGCGCTCGACTCTTACAACGACTTGCTGAAGAAGCGCGATGCGGCGGCCATGGCAACGAGCCTAGAGCGTCAACAGAGAAGCGAACAATTCACGGTGTTAGATCCGGCTAATTTGCCCGACACGCCATCGTTCCCCAATCGGCCGAAATTTGCACTCGGCGGAGTCGCCGGAGGACTCTTTGCTGGTTTTGGCTTGGCACTTTTGCTTGGGTTGCGAGATACGTCCATGAGGACGGAGAGGGACGTGGAGCTCAGCCTTCGATTGCCGGTGCTGTGCGTCATACCGTCGGTAGACCCATTGTCACTGAAAGAAGGAAATTCTGCGCGGCAGCTTCCGCCCGAGCGGCTTGAGCTGACCCTGAGGAACTAAGGAAAGTATGTACCAGAGATTTTTTGGACTTCGGGAAAGCCCGTTCAACGTGAATCCGGATCCGCGCTATCTGTTCATGACCAGGCAGATTCAAGAAGCGCTGGCGGGTTTGACCTATGGCATCCAAAACCGCAAGGGATTCATTCTGTTGACGGGCGAAGTAGGCACGGGCAAGACAACTCTTGTGAACCGTCTGCTGGATTGGCTTCGAGGGCAGAGGGTCGCCACAGCTTATATCTTTAACTCACAGCTACAAGTGAATCATCTGTTCGATTTCATCATGGCAGATTTTGAAATTCCCTATGATTCGAGGGAAAAGAGCCAAGTGCTTTTGAGGCTCAACCAGTGGCTATTGGAACGCTATCGTTCCGGCGAGACCGCCGTCCTGATCGTCGACGAGGCGCAGAATCTATCCGGCGAGCTATTAGAAGAGATCCGGTTGCTGACGAATCTGGAGACCTCAACAGAGAAGCTTTTGCAAATCGTCTTGGCGGGACAGCCCGAGCTTGAGGAAAAACTAAAATTGCCGCAATTGCGGCAGTTGAGACAGAGAATCACGCTGCGCTGCCGGACCTCCGCGCTCTCGCTCGAAGAGACCTATGGATATATTGCCGAGAGATTGCGGATTGCGGGAGCGAACGGAGAACCAGTCTTTTCCAAAGAAGCAATTCAAACGGTGCATCTCTATTCGAAAGGAATTCCCCGGGTAGTAAATCTGCTGTGTGAGCACTCGATGATTAACGCTTACGTGGACACGGTGCGTCCGGTTCCGGCTCACCTAGTAGAAGAAGTTGCGCGCGAATTCCAACTCGACGAAGTTCCGCCGATTTCCGGCAACGGGTCGTCTTCGAGCGCTCAGCAGGCCGCCAACACGCAGGCGTTGTACGAGAGTGTAAACGAATTACTTGGGCGACTACGCCACTTAACTGTCACGCCCTCTTCTGAAAGGAAATCATGAGCCGCATCCACGAAGCGCTAAAGAAGGCCCAGCAGGAACGCGGAAGTGCCGCCGCGCCGGACATTGCTTCCGCTCCCGAAGAAGCGACCCCTCCGATTCCCGAATGGCACTCCGCTGCGCCCGCCGAAACCGCAGCAACGATCTTCCATCCGGAGCCAGTGGCCGCTCTGCCTTCGGGGTATTTGCGTTTCGAGGACGTTCAGGCGAATTGCTTGCATCCGGAATGGCGTCCCGACCCAAGCCGGGATGTTTTCTTCAACCCAAACTTAAACCCAAGCGCGGCGGAGCAGTTCCGCACGCTAAGGTCGCGGCTCTATCAACTTCGAGACAACTTAACGCTCCGAACGGTGCTGATTACGAGTTCGGAGGCGGGCGAGGGTAAAAGCTTCGTAGTTTCAAACTTAGCGGAAGCCATCGTACGCCAGCCGGATCGTCGTGTGTTGATGATCGATGCCGATTTGCGTTGCGCCCGCTTGCACACTGTGGTGGGGGCGCCGGCGGGGCCGGGCTTGACAGACTATCTCCGAGGAAAAGCCGACGAAACGAGCATTATTCAGCAGGGGCCGGGCAGCAATTTGTGCCTGATTCCCGGGGGTACGGAAGTTACGAATCCAAGTGAATTGCTCTCCAACGGACGTCTCAAGCGCCTTCTAGATCGAATCGCGCCAGCCTTCGATTGGGTGATACTCGATTCTCCGCCGTGCTTGCCAGTCGCGGACGCCAGTATTTTGGCGAATTCGTGCGACGGAGTCTTGCTAGTCGTGCGAGCCTCGGCGACCCCCGCGGAAGTCGCTCTAAGGGCTTGCCAAGAACTCAAAGACAAGAACCTTCTGGGAGTGGTTCTGAATGCAGTCAGGAAAGAAGACGGTTCTTACGGGGCGTACTATTCGCAAACCTACGGCTATGTGCACGGACAAATGGAACTCAAGGAGTCTCGAAACTAGCGACGACCCACACATCCCGTCCGAGCTCCGGCAGTGTCTGGGTCGGAGCCGCGGGGTTGAGAAAGACAATTCGTTGCGAATGAGTTCCACCACAAATGACCGGTAGCTTGACGCTTTCGCGATGACCCACACTCGAGCCATTGAGGAAAGTGCGCCCGCCGAGACAGAACCCACGCATGGTCCTCAACAGAGGGAGCTGATCACTCACGAGATTGATCCGCTGACCGATTCCAGATGGGGCGGTTTTCTGGAACACAATCGTTTGGCGTCGGTGTTCCATTCGCTCCCATGGCTTGATGCGTTGCGCAGAACGTATGGATATCGGCCGGTTGCCTATTCGACTTGTGCTCCCGACGAGGAGTTGGAAAACGCGTTAGTATTTTGCGACGTAAAGAGCTGGCTTACGGGACGGCGGCTGGTTTCTTTGCCGTTTTCGGACCACTGCGAGTTACTGGTCAATGACCGTTCCGAACTGCGGGTTCTGCTGGCCGGCCTCGAAACCCGGGCCCGTCGAGAGAAATGGCGCTATCTCGAAGTGCGGCCGCTCGATTCGGTTGAGGTACGGGACGCGACGGTGCTGTCGTGTTCAACTCAGGAGTATACCTATCACAAACTGGATCTTTCTCCTGATCTCGATACTCTCTTCCGCAATTTTCATAAGAACTCGACTCAACGCAAGGTCCGCCGGGCCGAGCGAGAGCGCATAGAGTACCGCGAGGGGGCTCTCGCCCTCTTAGACGATTTCTATTACCTACTTGTGATGACCCGCAGGCGCCATCGTGTTCCGCCGCAGCCGATCGCCTGGTATCGGAACTTGATTGCCTGCTTTGGCAATGCGCTCAAGATCCGCATGACCTTCAAGGATGGGCGTCCGATCGCGGGGATGCTTACACTGCGGTACAAGGATACGATGACGTACAAGTACGGTGGGTCCGATCCCGACTACAACAAATTCGGGAGCATGCACCTGCTCTTTTGGAAGGCGATTCAGGAGGCCAAGCATTCCCGTCTGAAGGTTTTCGACTTTGGACGCACAGATGCGGGCCAGGATGGACTGATCACGTTCAAAGAGAGGTGGGGAGCGAAGCGATCACGATTGATTTATTCACGGTACGTCTTGCCAGGCAAGGCGCCGGGCTTCCTCGACCCCGCAACTGAAAACTGGACGACACAGCTTGCCAGACACCTTTTCGTACGCATGCCGAAATCGCTGCTCGTGGCGATTGGCGACAGGCTGTATCGGCACATGGGTTAATGGAGCGCCAAGTTCGACGGGCGCGTTGAAAACTTTCTGGCGGAGCGTCCGCGGCCGGAAATCAGTACCACCCGAAGGGCGTCCGGCAGACGCCATGACGAGAACCATGACTGATCCTAGACTCGCGACCCGGCACGGGATTTTCGCCGGTTTCGTGCTCGCCTCCGGGCTCATTTTCTGGAAGACCTGGGCGACCCTGATCGCGTATTCGCTGGGGAACGAATCTGCATCTCACATTCTCCTCATTCCGCCCGTGGTGTTGTGCCTGTTTTTCTTAGAACGAAAGCGCATTTTCTTGCGGAGCACGTTCGCGATCGATCCGGGATTGGCGGTGGTTGCTTCTGCGATCGTTATTTTCTGGCTTGCTGCGCGGTCGCGCGACAGAGGAAATGGCGCGCTGTCGATCGAGACACTGTGCTTGGTTTCGGTGTGGATCGGTGGATTTGTAAGTTGTTACGGCCTGAAAGTTTCACGCGCGGCGATAGTTCCCCTGCTGTACCTGCTACGCATGGTGCCATGGCCGAGCGCCGTCCTTGATCGAGTGATCTATTGGCTGCAAGAGGGGTCGACGGACGTGACTTATGCCATCTTCAAGGCAGTGGGTGTGCCGGTTTTTCGGCAAGGTTTTGTGCTCACGGTTCCAGGGGT
>DASYZC010000136.1:0-1814 GCA_035949735.1 Candidatus Acidiferrales bacterium
GGTCGGCGCCCGCCACGAATCTCTTGCAATACATTCCCAAACCCAATCAGCCCGGCAATGCTTTTTCGACCGCCGCCTTCGATAAAACCGTTCGCGACGATAAGCTGGCCGGTCGGATGGACGCCAGTCTAGGACTGGGCCAGTTTTCCTTCTACTATTTTCTGGACAACTACCGCTTGGACAATCCCTCTCCGGGCGCGCAAGGTGGCGCCAGCGTTCCGGGTTTTGACGCCCTGACGATCGGGCAAGCGCAGCTTTTTACGCTTGGTTACACCCGCGTATTGGGAGCGCAGACCGTCAACGAATTCCATGCCGGCTTGATGCGTAATTCGAACACTATCGGCCAGCCACACGGCGGCCTGGGCATCACGCTCGCGTCGCAAGGATTCGTAACCGGAGCCGGTACTCCGGGGATTACGGTGCAAGCGCCTCAATATGAAGGCGTCGAAAATATCGTTTTCCCCTCGTTCATCATCGGCGTGCCCATCACGAATACCATTCAATGGAACAACACCTTTTATCTGAGCGACTCGATCTCCAAGGTGATCGGTGCGCACACGCTGAAATTTGGCGCCCAATTCCATGCCGATCAGGTGAACGAGCACCCCAACGCCACGTTCAATGGCACGTTCAACATTCTTGGCACCGAAACCGGCTCAGCCTTCGCCGATTTTCTTTTGGGCGTTCCCAGCAACTTCACGCAGTCCACCGGACAGCCTTTCTATCTTCGCAACCGCTATGCCGGAGCATTTTTCGAAGATAGCTGGCGCACCCGCAGCGATTTGACCCTGAACCTCGGCGTTCGCTGGGACCTGATCATGCCCTGGTGGGAAAAAAACAATAATATTCAAACGGTGGTACCGGGCGAGCAATCCGTTCTCTACCCAAATGCGATTCCTGGATTAGTCGTGCCGGGTGATCCCGGAATACCTTCGACTTTGTCGCCCTCCAAGTATCGCAATTTCGCGCCGAGAATCGGCCTCGCCTATTCGCCGCGCTTCGATCGCGGGATTCTGGGAAAGATATTCGGCGGCCCGGACAAAAGCAGCATTCGCGCCAGCTACGGAATTTTCTATACAGCTTTTCCGGGACTCTCCGCGGGCATCATGTATTCCATCCCTCCATTTGGATACACCTATCTGAGTCCTGCGCCGCCGCTCTTCGCCACGCCTTTCATCAACGCCGGTGACGGCGCGCAAAATCTGAATCCTTATCCGATCACATTCCCGCCCGATACTGTTTCGGCCAAGACTCCATACACCGCATTCAATTGGGCGGCGGTCACTCCCATTAGCGCCGATCCTTATTTTTACGATCGCAACTCGGTGCCCTACACGGAAGACTACATGCTCTCGATTCAGCGGCAGCTCACGCCAAGCGTCCTGCTGACGATGAGCTACGTGGGCAACCAGGGACACCACATTCTTGCGCTGCTTCCGACCAACGTGGGCGATCCATCGCTGTGTTTGAGCCTCAGCCAGCCCAGCGAGGTGGCTCCCGGCAGTTCCACGTGCGGACCCTACGGCGAAGATGGCGCGTATACTTCCGCATCGGGCCAAGTCTATCGGGGAACGAGAAACATCGGATTGGGATCAAGCCCCGCTCTCTATGGAAATTATGGAGCGACCACGGCGCAGCGCACGATTGCCAACTCCAACTACAATGCTCTGCAGACGAATCTTCGCTACGTCGGCAAACGAACCACTTTTCTCCTCGCCTACACTTACGCCAAGTCGATCGATCAAGCCTCCAACCTGGGCGAGGAGATTAATCCCTTCGATCCCCGGCTCACTCGCGTCGTTTCTTCGTGGGAC
>DASYZC010000137.1:0-1812 GCA_035949735.1 Candidatus Acidiferrales bacterium
GACGTCGAAAACGTGATACAGACAAGCACCAGCGGCTCGATCGCGGCATTTATCGCGGAACCTATTCAAGGCGTTGGTGGATTCATTACGCCGCCGCCCGAGTATTTCAAAATTGTCTATCGGATCGTGAAGAATTACGGCGGACTTTTTATTTCCGACGAAGTGCAGACTGGTTTCGGCCGCACCGGGAAAAAATGGTTCGGGATCGAGCAGTGGGAAGTGACCCCCGACATTATTACCTGCGCGAAGAGCATAGCCAACGGGGTTCCGGTCGGCGCCACGATCACCACGGCGGAACTAGCGGACAAATTCCAGGGCCTGACGATCTCGACTTTTGGCGGAAACCCGGTGACGTCCGTCGCGGCCCGCGCGGTGATCGAGGTGATCGAGGAAGAGAAACTACTCGAAAACACGCACGCCGTCGGCGGCTACTTGCGAAAGAAAATGGAGGAGCTAAAGGAAAAGTATTCTCTAATCGGCGATGTGCGCGGCATGGGGATGATGCAGGCGCTTGAATTGGTCCGCGACCGGAAAACCAAGGAGCCTGCGCCTGTGGAGACCGTCGAATTGATGGAACGGGCGCGCGCGAATGGGCTACTGATCGGCAAGGGCGGCCTTCACGGCAACGTGATCCGGTTGGCTCCGCCCATGAATATTTCCCGGTCGGATGTGGACGAAGGCGTACGACTCCTCGATAAGTCTTTCCGCGAATTGCCTGCAGCATAGCCCTTCGGCACGCCACTCAGGGCAAGCGGGCACGGCATGCGCGCCCCTACCAAAGCGAACCACGCACACTTGCTCTGATGTATTCTGCTGTTGATGAGACGCACGATTCACCACCAACGCCGCATCGCGACAAAATGTAAGTGTTTTTCCGCGAGAACGATCGCTCTGGCGTTGCTTCAACTAGGCTTCTTTGCCAGCTTGATTGCAGCAGCGAATGCTGACTCAGACGCGATTCATTGGGTCTCCGTTTCCGAGGCTCAAGTGAAACTGGACGACAAAACGCCGCTGGCATGGAGCGTTTACCAAACCGAAAAGAAAAATAAGAAAGATAAGAAAGATAAGAGAGATAAGAAGGATTCCAACTTGGTGCTGGTTCTGCTAGGGCACCGATATCTATTGCTGGACACCCGTGCGAGAGTTGCTTACGAAGTTCCGCTGACGGCTCTGAAGGCGCAGGGAGGCAGTTTCGATAGCGGCGATCTAGCACAGCAAACCCGCGTGATTCCCACCACGGACTGGTCTTCTCGGGACGTGGGGCCCGCCGAAATTTTTCAGCTGACGCTTGGAGATTACGGCCGCGTGCTGCAAATTTCGCTGCCTCATCCGCCCGATCTGCGCCCGTTCTATTGAGCCGTTTTGGCGGCGCGACGCGTTTCAAGGCAGCGCCAAACCATCCACGCAACCGTGGCTAACATGCCTAGCCATCCAATGATCCGCACGGCATGGGCAATGTGCGTATCCTGATTCAAGAGGCCCAACCTGCCGAGGAGATAATTCCAGTCGTGGATCACGGTATCGGAATCCCCAACCGTGAGTAGCGGCAATTCCTGCGCTCGCGCATCGGCCATGTACGTAGCGATCGGGAGGAACTGCTCGAAGAAGAAGAACATGCAGAACGCCGTTCCCGGCACTTGCCGCTGAAAGACGAAAACCAAGGCTAGCATGAGCGGGACGCCCAACTGCAGCAGCGTACCGCCGGCCACCATCAGGAATTCGCCGAAAAACCGGAACAACAAATGCCCACCCTCATGGATGGGCACAAAGACCACGTCGATCATCAGAAACGGGCCGCTTCCGCGTGCAGCT
>DASYZC010000138.1:0-12078 GCA_035949735.1 Candidatus Acidiferrales bacterium
CAGCCTGGGCGAGATGTTGACGTCTTCTCACGAGGGCTGGGTAATCTGCGCCGAGGCCGAGAATGGCCAACAGGCCGTCTCTAAAGCAATCGACCTGAGGCCGGACGTCGTTGTCCTGGACTTATCCATGCCAGTGATGGACGGGCTCGAAGCGGCTCGGGAGATCGCCAACGTGCTCGCCTCGGTTCCTATTTTCCTCTATACGCTTCACACGATCCCTGCGTTGGAGCAAGAGGCTGCCAAATTCGGAATCACGCAAGTTGTCTGCAAACCCAATTGGCAGAGCCTTTTCGACGCCATTGAAAGCATCACGAAGAAAGAAGGAAAAAAACCTGAGTCACCCATACCCGTTATCCGTTCACGGGCCTTCGTGCCCTCCTCTTAACGTTTACGCGCTCTCCGCCGCAGCGCGGCCCAACGCCGGGCTAGCTGTAATCCACAGGGTTTTCCGCGCGAGTGGTAATTAAGTCTCCTTCAAGATTAAAACCTCGTGACTACCATTGACTCCCGTGTGCCCACCTCTGTAGAGTGTCTCCAAGCGGTCGCGGGGTAGCAGAGGAGGACTTCATCATGGCCACAGCCCGCGCGATGTTGGAGCGTCGCCGCTCATCGCGAGTTCGGATTTCCATTCCGTTGAGCGTCGTTCGCAGCGAAGCGAGTCAGTCGAACAACACTCCCGCCGAAGCCATTTCAATCAGCCGCTATGGAGCGCTGCTTCGAGTTCCGTTTCTTCCTCCTTTGGGCTCTCGGATCGAGCTTCTTCACGCCCGTTCTCAAGAGGTTCGGGAGTTTCGCGTAATCTCCGCCAAAAGTCCGAAGGTGCCGGGTTCTTTCGAACTGGGCATCGAAATTCTTCACCCCGCCCAAAACTTCTGGGGAGTACAGCTCCCCGAGGATCGTTGCTCCGCCTGAAATCAGCGCCTAGCAAACCACGTCTCCGTGCGCTCTCCGCTAACGTGGCCGTGAAATAGTGGCGAACTTTTGTCTTTCCAGCACGCCGCATCCCTGTTTCGGGTATCATAGGGCAGGAAGTCCTTCCCGCCACCAATTTGGATTCAAGGAGCCGGATTTGATCGCACGTTACACACGTTCGGAGATGGGCCGTGTCTGGAGCGACGAGAGGAGGTTCCAGCGCTGGCTCGATGTGGAGCTGGCCGCCACGGAAACGCTCGCCGAAGCCGGAATCGTGCCTCGCGAAGCCGCCGCCAAACTGCGCGCCCGCGCTCGCATCGACGTCGGACGGATCAATGAGATCGAGGCGAAGGTTCGCCACGACGTGATCGCCTTCACCATCGCCGTGCAGGAAACGGTCGGCGATCCCGAAGCGGCGCGCTGGTTGCACTACGGCCTCACTTCCAACGACGTTGTAGACACCGCACAAGCTTTGCTCGTCCGCGACGCGTCGAACCTGATTAAAAAAGGCATCGCGCGCTTCGGCGAAATCCTCGAAAAGCGTGCGTGGGAATTCAAGGACACGTCCGAAATCGGCCGCACGCACGGCATCCACGCCGAGCCCATTACTTTCGGGCTGAAAATTGCGAACTGGTACGCGGAAAACCGGCGCGATGCGACTCGCTTTGAGACGGCGGCGCGTGAAATGGCGGTGGGTAAGATTTCGGGCGCTGTAGGCACGTGCACGCACCTCGGCCCAGATATCGAACAGAAAATATGCCAGCGGCTCGGCTTGAGCACGGCGCCGATTACCTCGCAGGTAATCGAGCGCGACCGCCATGCGCAATATCTCAGCGCCCTGGCGATCGTCGCGGCATCGCTCGAACGCGTGGCACTGGAAATTCGCCATCTTCAGCGCACCGAGGTCCGCGAGGTGGAAGAGCCATTCGGCGGCGAGCAGCGCGGTAGCTCCGCGATGCCCCACAAACGCAATCCTGTATCCAGCGAACAGATATGCGGCCTTGCGCGTGTGGTTCGCTCGAATTCGCTCGCCGCGATGGAGAATATCGCGCTCTGGCACGAGCGGGATATTTCGCACAGTTCCGTCGAGCGCGTGATCTTGCCCGATTCCACGATACTGGTGGACTACATGCTGCATCGCACCACCGAGATCGTGGCCAACATGAAGGTTTTCCCCGAAAGGATGCGCCGCAATCTCGACGCGACCAAGGGCCTGGTTTTCTCGGGACAGCTCCTGCAGGACTTAGTAGAGCACGGCGCGCCCCGCGAGGACGCCTACAAATGGGTGCAGTCGCACGCGATCGCCGCGTGGGAATCGGAAACCAGCTTTCGCGATCGCATCGCCGCCGACGAGAACGTGCGAAAGCATTTGGATGAAAAGGCTCTCGCGCACACTTTCGATTTGCAACGGCAGTTGCGCGCCGTGGACGCGATTTTCGCGCGCGTCTTTGGCGCGAAATCCTCCGCCGCGCGCTAGCAGATCGGCTTCGTGTGATGCCGACGCAAGTTCATGATAGTCGTTGCCAGCGACGTAACTATTGGACGCGCTGGATGTAGCGGCCTTCGGTGGTATCGACCTTTACTTTATCTCCGGTGCCGACGAAGGGCGGCACGTTGATCACCAGGCCGGTCTCGAGCTTCGCCGGCTTCATCACCGAGCTCGCGGTGGCCTTCTGAATGCTCGGCTCGGTTTCCACCACCACGAGATCAACGGTATCGGGGATCAGTACGCCGATGGGCTTCTCGTCGTAATACTCGATCTTCACGGGCATGTTGGGAATTAGGTAGTCCTTGCTATCGCCGACCACATCATTCTGTAGCGTGAGCTGCTCGTAATTCTGCGTGTTCATGAAGTGATGGCCTTCGCCATCGCTGTAGAGGTAATCGAACTCGATTTCATCCACTGTGACTTTGTCGAGGAATTCCTCGGCGCGAAACCGGTAGTCCGTCATGGCGCCGCTGCGCAAGTTGCGCATCTTCGTGGCCATTGCGGCCCGTTTATTCCCCGGTGTCCGGTGGTCCACGCTATAAATCACGTGAAGATCGCCCTCATGCTTGATGATCATTCCTGGGCGCAACAGTGTTGCCTTGATCATGCCGGCTCCTGAGTTCTTCGCTGGAGTTCCTGCGGAAGCTTTATTGAGTACAGAATTATAGCGGTCCCCGCAGCACGCGGTCAAACGCTCGGCCCCGCGAGGTTTCGTTTGCTCAAACGCGCCGTCTAAAGTACTATGCTGTCATTGGTTGGGTGTCCGCTTGTTCTGAAAGTGGCAAGCATTCAGAACGGATTGGCGGTTTCAGAATTATGAAAATCCTCCTTGTAAGCCTCGCGTAGACGGCACGGCCGGTTCGCTCGCAGTTCTCTTTCAAACCTCCTTTGGTTTTCAGCAGCGCTGGTTGCATTCAAAGGTCTGAACGCAACACGGCGCAGAAAGTCTCAGATAGCGATGAACGTCATTGTCACGGAAGTGCCGCAACCCAGCCTCTGGGATTCCATCCGCGAGGCGGTGCGGGGATCGCATCAGGACTTCACCACCGGTAGCCTGAACCGCGCCATTCTGCTCCTGGCTATTCCCATGGTCCTCGAGATGGTTCTCGAGTCCCTCTTCGCCGTGGTCGATGTTTTCTGGGTCGGGCGACTCGGTGCAAATGCCGTGGCTACCGTTGGCCTCACGGAATCCATGCTGCTACTGGTATTTGCTATCAGCATGGGACTGGGGCTAACGACCACCGCCATGGTCGCTCGGCGTACCGGGGAGAAGGATCCAGAGGGTGCCGCCGTCGCTGGTGTTCAGTCGATTTTCCTCGGTCTTGTATTCGCGGTCGTCATCGGAGTCCCTTGCCTTTTTCTGGCGCCCGACCTCCTTCGTCTGATGGGCGCTACGCCCGAGATCGTGTCGGTGGGGAGCAGCTACGCAAGGATCGCCCTCGGCGGCAGCGGCGTGGTGCTGCTTCTCTTTCTCAACAATGCGATCTTTCGTGGCGCTGGAGATGCTGCGATTGCGATGCGGCTACTATGGGTGTCCAACATCATCAACTTGATTTTGGATCCCTGCTTGATTTTCGGTTGGGGACCGTTTCCCCGCCTTGGCGTCACTGGGGCTGCTCTCGCAACGTTCACGGGGCGCGGGATCGGCATGATCTACCAGTTCTACCGGCTGTGGCGCGGCACAGAACGTATCCGGTTGCTCCGCGGCCACATTCGCGCGAACTGGGAAGTTCTTTTGCGGCTCCTGCGGTTGTCCCTCACGGGAATTTTGCAATTCGCCATAGCTCAAACGAGCTGGATTGGGCTCGTGCGCATTGTGAGCTTCTTCGGCGCAGCCGCCGTCGCAGGGTACACCATCGCGATACGCATCGTAATATTTATCATTCTGCCGTCTTGGGGGCTGAGCAACGCGGCTGCGACGCTCGTCGGCCAGAATCTCGGAGCAAAGCAGCCCGAGCGCGCCGAGACTTCGGTTTGGCGCACCGGCTTCTATAACATGCTTTTTCTTGGCGCAGTCGGGATTGCCTTCATCGTATTCGCGGAGCCGGTGGTGCGCCTTTTCACTCAGGATCCCGCCGTTGTGAGGCTGGCCGCGTCGTGTCTTCGCATCGTGAGCTGCGGCAATATCGGTTATGCGTATGGCATGGTAATGCTCCAGGCGTTCAATGGAGCAGGGGATACCGTGACGCCGACGATCGTGAACTTTTTTGGTTTTTGGCTGTTTGAAATTCCGCTGGCCTACTGGCTCGCGATCCACCGCGGCCTCCATTCCAACGGCGTTTACTGGTCGATTGTGATTGCCGAAGGAGCCATCGCGGTCGCGAGTATCCTCTTATTCAAGCGCGGGCTGTGGAAACAGCAAAAGATTTAATCCGCGGCTTCGGCGTGTTATTGGCCCCTGTCCCGGGTTAGGGCGGCAGCCTGAGCAAGGCGGGCAACGGTGTCCAGTCGCGCCGAGGCGCGAAGCAACGCTGCCGTCAAATCGTCGGACTCGCGCTGCAGCGTGGCTGAATCGCCGCTCACAAGAGCCTCCGTGACGCCCGGAAGCACCTCGGCGGCGTAACCCGCATAGCTGCCGGGAGCGTAGATTGTATGCTTGAACCAGGGACGGCCGGCGAGACCCTCTGGATCGAGCAGACCCTGCTCCACCGCGGCGAGCGCACGGTTGATCTGGTCTAACTCCGCGGGATCGATTGACGCGTCCGAAATCGCAGCGAGCGCGTGCGAGGCGTTCGTTGCCGAAATGGTCAGTTTCGCCGCCGCGTCCAAAATCGGCTCCATAATGTCTTGGTCAGTTTCGCTGGTGGCGTGAGTGATTCGATCGGTGGCTCGATGCTCGATCTCGGACGCGTAAGACGCATAGTCGTACGGCAGAATGTCGGCTTCGTCCAGCCGCAGCGCGAGCGTTCCTAGCACGCGGGCGAGCGTGGCGTGATAGGCGAACGTGGGATCGCCGAAGTGCTTCATCCAATAAAAGTCGTCGTATAGCGAGTGATACACGCCGTAATCGCCCGCGAAAGATAGGTCAATCGAGGGAATCCCGGCGTAATCGAAGAAAGCCGAGAAATCAGATCCTGAACCGAGTCGCGAGACGGGGGCAACGCGGGAAGCATCGGCCATGGGAATCGCACGCGCAGTCGCGTCTCCGCGCTGGTTGGAGGTCCGGCTATACCAAGCCTCGTAAACGGAACGGCCCGTGGCCGGATCCCGTATGTCTCTAGTGGCGTCGCGGATCACTTGGTCGAGCGAGGGCGTGTCCCCTGCGGTGAAATTCGGGCCGCTGACGCCCACATCGGTGTTGATGTATGCCACGGCCTTCGCTTGCAACTCCGCGCGATTCGCTTCCACCCACTCTGTGGAACCGATCAGGCCCGGCTCCTCGCCATCCCATTCGCATATCACGATGGTGCGTCGCGGCTTCCATCCCGATTTCACGAGTTGGCCGAGCGAGCGTGCCGTTTCCAGCATTGCGGCGGTGCCGCTGCCGGGGTCCGCGGCGCCGAAGACCCAGGCGTCGTGGTGATTGCCCAGCATCACCCACTGGTCGTCGGACGTTCCGTGCAGTTTGGCGATCACGTCGTAGATCGGCCGCCGCTCGTAGTCCATCGCCAATTTCATATGAACTTCCGCATCGCCCGGGCCCAGGTGGTAAGTAAAGGGCAGGCTGCCTTGCCAGCTGCGGGGAGCTTCCTGGCCTCCGAGCTTCGAAAGGATCTCAGCGGCATCTTGAGCGTTGATCGGCATGGTGGGTATGCGCGGTAGATTTGTCGCGCCTGAGGGGGCCAGCCGGGGCGCATCTGCCGTGGGGCCCGTGCCGGGCGTCAGCGGATCGCCGGGATAAATCTGCGTGTACATGATGGAGCCTCGTTGGATACCGCTCATCGGCCGCCATGGGCCGCGCGGGTATGTATCGCCGATGGCGAATCCGTCCTCTTGCGGATCGGAATAAAGAATCAATGCGGCGGCCTTGTGCTCCTCGGCTAGCTTGGCTTTTATGCCGCGGTATCCCACGCCATAGCGTGCGATCACCACTTTCCCGGTCACGTCTACGCCGAGATTGGCAAGCTGCCGGTAATCCTCCTGCATGCCGTAGTTCACATAGACCACTGGTGCGGTGACGTCTCCCGATGGCGAATAGTCGCTAAACGCCGGGACAGCCCTCTTATCGTAAGTGGCCTTGTCGTCCTCGTATGGCTGCTCGGGCGAGCCTAGGCGCTTTGCTTCGGGTTTGGTTAACTCGAGGCTTATTTCGCGGGGCTGCGGCAACCAAGCGCTGTAGCTGACGATTTCCGCGTCGAAGCCGAAGCTGCGGAACTGGTCGCGAAGCCACTTCGCCACGCGATAGCTCGCCGGGGTTCCCGCCAGATGAGGCTCGCTCGTCAGATGGCGGAGGTCGCTCTCGGCGTGCGCAGGATCGGGGATATTCCGAAACTTGGACTCAAGCTGGCGCTCCTCCGCCACGTGCGACGGCAGGAACCCTGTCAGGGAATTTGAATCCCGCGCTTGCGTCGAGCTAACGGATACCGCTGAGATCGAAATCGCCAGCAGCGCCGCTGCCATGAAATAGCCCAGGACGCAACCGCGGCTTCGTCGCCATTGAATCAGGCCGGATACAAACAGCCTCGCTCCGAAACGATAGGATGCCGATCTATTGTCATCAGAATCCGTTTCGCTTTTGCGCCACGATCTCATCGTATCTATCTTTAGCGAATGGGAGGGTAAGGTGCAAGACCCTCGCCCCGTGGAGTTTCTGCAAAGATGGCGTTCATACCGATCGAATAACGAATCAATCATGGAATCCCTTGGCGTTTCCTCCTTTCGCAGTAAGCCGGGATTTTCATGCTGCCGGGTCACCGATTTCTCTGACGGCGGCCCGCCC
This sequence comes from Candidatus Acidiferrales bacterium, assembly GCA_035949735.1. Classification (GTDB taxonomy): domain Bacteria; phylum Acidobacteriota; class Terriglobia; order Acidiferrales; family UBA7541; genus Palsa-295. The sequence continues at coordinate 7,281 of DASYZC010000138.1, forward strand.
GGCGTTTCCTCTGTGTTTTCCTGGTTCTGCGTCCCGCCGATACGTCTTTGCGATAATCGAAAATCTTGACCCATACGCTGGGAATTTGCGTAAACGCATCCTGAATTCGCTGAAGGTTATTCACTCCCTCATTATCGATAATCAAGAAAATGCCATGCGACGCGCCAAAGCCCCTCATGTATTGCTTCATACTCAGGAAAGACGCCGACTGCTCAGGTTCGGACATTTTCATGTCGCTGTTTGAGGACAATTTCACTTCGATGACTATCGGCCCCGCAAACCCGTATCGAACGAGCAGGTCAGTGCGCTTGTCATCGAGCAGCTGGGATTCCCGAAGAACTTCTATTTGGAAGCCGCGCTTCAGAAGTATGTTTTCGAGTTGGCTCTTGAGTGTCTTTTGAACAAGCTTTTCGTATTGTTGAACCTTGTTTCGATACACTTTGCCGGTCAGCAGAAGATCATAAGCTCCTTCAGCTTCAATCCAACGTGTAAGCTCTCGTTCGATCACATCTTTCAACTGGAAGTGCAAATCTTCAGAGTTCAAGATCTTCTTGTTATCGTGTTGACGAGCGTGATTGTATTGGCGGATTGCCTCAGCGATATTTTGAGGCTTACCAAGGTACGCGAGGTAAGAACGCCGCAGCTGTGCCATTCGCGTCAAAAGCCAGTTTGAGCCATCTTTATCCCGGATTGTGCTCAACTTTGCTTCTAAAGCTCGCAGCGGTTCGTACGATCCGTGCTCTTTGAGGTTATCGAAGTAGGCGTACACAATGTCCCACAGGTATGTGGCATACGCATAAAAGTTCTTGCCTTTTCCCCAAAGCAGCGCCGCGCTATCAAGCAATTTAACGTAATCCTGCTCGAAACCGCGTGTTCTTAGTTTCATGAGTGGTGCGGCGAAGGATTTTCCTAGGGTGATTTCATCTTCGAGAGGGCTAACAAAATGACCGCCCGGTGTGGGAGTGAAAGGCGCCGCGCGCTCAACTATTGTCTCGAGTTTCTTTCTGATCGCACTCGGATCGGCGTGACCGGTTATCAGTAGGTCCACCGCAGTTCCAGCAATTGTGACCTCATTGGGATCCGGGCTGTTTTCAAAGACTGTGGCAACCTCTCTGAGAAACGCCTCGTCCGCCTCCAACGAGTCCGCTACTGTAAGGGCCCGTTGTCTAACGAACGCGGGGAACGTCGATTCTTTGACGAACGCCTTCAAAATCGGTAGGGCGTCGACAATGCGATAACGTTCGACCGCATCGATTAGATTGCCTGGCATATGGCGCCAGAGATCTGATTTGTGCTGTTTATAGGTCTCAATAACAGGAGCCATTTCTGAGCCGCTGATATCTGGGATTAATTTGAAAATCGCGTTCAGGTGGTCGCTGTATGCGAACGGAATATAGTTCACGACGCGCTGTCGAAATTGGCTCACATTGACGCTCAAGCGTTCAGCAACTCGAAGTGCATCGCCGAAAAGTTGAATGTTCGTGCTCACTGTATATGAAGTGACTGGACCCGACTCTTTATTCGTTGCCGTCAAGTCATAGTTTGCCGGGTCGATCTTGTTGAGCACTGATCCCATGATCAGCTCGGCCAGACGAATCCTATCGCTCTCCGAAATTACAGGATCGAGTTCCTTAATGTGTTCCAGATAAAAGTCGAAAACTGCCGTACTGAATTGTTTCGGGGCTGGCTCCAGGTACATTTCAAATTCAGCGAGGATTCGATGCTGCTGGGAGACCTTTTGTGTATCCTCAACACGGTGTTTGTCCCACGCCTCATACTGATCTGACAGCATTGCTCTTCCGGCCCGAAATATTCCCTCGGCATCTGGTTTATGAGAGAACTTTATCGTCTGCATTACTCCGAACGCCGCGATTTGTTCACCAGCACTGATCATCGCGCTCAGGTATTGTGAAACATCGCCCAATTCAACCAGTGCCGCGAAGAGCGGCCTCGTAAAGAAAAATCCTGACGGGATTTGGCTCTCGCGGACCTCTTCTATAATCGTTGGGAAGAATTCGCGGATTTTTCTCTTCAACAGTTCGCCCAAGCCAAGAATAAAGGCGGATCGCTCCGCATCGTGAGCAGAATCGAAATGGAACGAACGCACCAGCGCCTTCTTGGATAGTTCGATGATCTCTTGATCGCACACTGCCTCGATATGCTCGGCGATTACTCGGTCTTGATCTTTGAAAATGGCCGATTTGTCCAAAAATGCTTTACGGAAAACCTCATCTGTAGAAAGTGTTTGCAAAAAGGCTTTGAGCGCGCCCTCACTCTTCAGGACGTAGAGTCCATATCGCCCATGGATTTCGCCCCGGCGCGTTGCTTCAAAAAAATAACGGATGCTAACGGGGCTTTCGGGCGCAACTTCCGTGCACAGGGTTAGAAGAGCCCTCACAATCAGCTCGTCACTATCCATGAGTGTTGACGGAAGTTCACCTAACACTGTCGGGTCCCTTAGCTTTCCAAGAGCGAAGAGGCTGTATCGTTGCAAAACGCCATTGTCGTTGTCATCCGCAGCAAATCCCAAGAGTTCGTTGCGCCAGTAACCACGATCGAGTGGTGCTCCAGCATCCAAAAGATGGCCAACAATCATTGCCACGTTCCCAAGAGGGATGTAACGTCTCTGATCGACCTCCTTTTCGGAGTTCGTAACTCCGGATTTCAGGAGGGTTTCCAGGGAGGAGTTATAAACACCGGCCAGCGATGACGCGAGTTTTACAGGCATCCATTGTAGGACGCGATTGTAGTACGCAAACATATCTTGGAAGAGCGTGCTCTTCAGGCCGTCTTTCATTCGGTTAGGATCGATTCGACTCAGAAAGGTGACAAAGCCTTCATCAATAACTTTGTCTGTCCGAATACCGGAGAATTCAATAAGTTGCTCGATTAGATCTGGATGCATGTCAACGAGGAATGTCAGAGCATTGAACCAAGTTGGATGGATCTCGCTGATGTTGGGCTCGACAGCGAACGTAAACGCAGCCAACCGCGGGTCGGGGAAGCGCGTTATCTCTTTGGCTGCAAGATATTCCTGAAATTCGGTATTCTCGAATTCAATGGCGTCGATGTTGTCTTTCAGCAGGGATTTGTCGAATAGCATCTGCAAATCCAACTGCGTAAGGGCGGCAAGTTTTAGATCGGATTGCAGTTCGTCGAAAAACGTTATCAATTCATCTTTTGAGATAGCATTTGCCTGATATATCTCCATCGTAAGTGCCAGCTTTTCCAACAGTCGTTTCGTGATCGCGCGGTTGCCCACGTTTAGTCGCGTATCTTCTAGATTCAGCTTTTCGTAAATGAAATGCTCAAAGATCTCATTCCGAGAAACTTCTCTCACTGAAGTTAGCTGCTTGTTCGCCAAGAACTCGTTGAGAAGAAAGAGGTAGCGCGGAACCTGAAGCACTAGCGTGTTATGGCTGAACGACATTACGCGATCAAGAAAGGCGTCAACCTCTGGTTCGCGGTGTCCGGCAGCGATTAGATATTGCCTGACCTGTCTTTGCGTGAAAGGCGAAATCGTAATCACTCGGTAATCCGCGAAACTTGTTCGCATACCTGTTGGCGAATACTGATCGTGAGGAGAGATATATCGCAATGTTAGACGTCGCTTTGGACACTTCGTCAATTCGTTCGAGAATTGAGGGAATAAGACTTCCCTGAACTTCGTCCAGCCCGTCCAGCAGTAGAGCGAAATGGGGCGAAGCATTATTGCTGAGGCACCGATCGATAAGGATTGGCGAGTTCCTCTCCTTTAGGGCGATTGAACAGGTCGAGGTTCCTTCCGATTCTAGGAATTCCTGAAGCTTGGATAGCAGCAGCGTCTTCCCTACACCAGGCTCGCCAATGATAAGATTTCGCTTTCCTTGCGAGACATCTGATATTCGTACCCGTCCCTCGTCGCTCAGTGAATAGTAAGGTCCGTACGTATTCGAAAAATTCTTCGCATCTGCCAATGTCGAATGGATGTGAATCGTGGGTTCTATGTACATGTCTGATCGAGAGGCACACTCCGAGCAATTTGTGGAACGTGATTCAAGACAAAGCATCATAAACCCAATTGTGGCCGACGGTTTCTCGCAACCTTCATGTCTCGGGAAGAATCGATCTAACAGGAGTAGGTGCCGGCTAGGCGCCGGGCACCCGAGTCGCTTCTAATTGTGCTGGGGCTTGAAGTACAGAGCGGCGGGGGCAGGGGCAGACTTATGGAATGCATTTGCGTTTCCTCCTTCGCAGTAAGCCATTCCTTCGCTGCTACCTACTGTAATTTCGCGTAGTCAGCCTCAGCTTCTTTGAGTATGGGGACGTTGGAATCGGCATCGGGATCGGTTCCTGATTAGCGGGCGCGTACCCTACCTAAACCGCGAGTACATTTTGAGGCGAGGTAACCCCTGTATTAGACTGCACAGGCGTACGAGCGCGGCACTACGAGGAGCCATTCCAAATGACGGATCGATTCGAAAGGGAGCCCCGGTGGCCCGCACTCGTGGCGATGTTCGCCGCGGGCTGTGTGTATTTAGCGCTGCCGGAGCCCCTCTCGGTGGGCCCCAGGTGGCTATTGCTCGCGATTGTCCTCGTTTTGCTCGTTCCGCTGACGGTGTCCTATCGCCGTGGCAATCACGACGTGGCTCGGATTCTTACGTTTGTCGCGAATGGCGTGATTACCCTTGCCCTGATTGCGTCCTTGATTTTCCTGATTTACGGCATGGCGCATCATCTCAACGCAGCCACTGCACTCTTGCGCGCCGCCAGCATACTCTGGTTCACCAACGTTCTTGTCTTTGCTCTTTGGTATTGG
>DASYZC010000139.1:0-5316 GCA_035949735.1 Candidatus Acidiferrales bacterium
GTCGGCGTTGAAATTACCGCCCATCGCGGCAGCAATATTTGCCAATTGTCCGGCCGAAAGGCCCGGGGCGCCACGGAACATCATGTGCTCTTGCGCGTGCGCCGTGCCGGGAAATCCCCTAGGAGTTTCATTCGAGCCCACTAGATAATTCACTACTGTGGTTGCTACCGGCGCGAGTTTATCGGCGACAATAACCACGCGCAGACCGTTTTCGAGCGTCGCGCGCGTGACTTCTTCGGCGGGCTTCGCACTATTCGCGGCTTGGTTCGAGGACCAAATCCGGGGCTGATCATCGGCTGCCTGCGACCCGACATAATTCCCAGCCAAACCGAAAAGAACAATTGCTGCTGCCGCCCAAAAAAAGTATCGCACCCATCCACGCATCCCGCGCCTCCGCACGATTAAGTACTATAGGCTCAGATGCAGCCCCTGGCCAACCGATGTAAGGAATTTTCGCAGACTCATCTAAACAGAACGGAGCGGAACCGGTGCCGGCCTGCCTTCGACCACGCTGACCATGGTCGTGGTTGGCGTAACTGACATGAGCTCGAAACCCGCGTGTTTGAATAGAGAGCGAAATTCCGATTCTGTCCGCTCGACGCCGCCCGGAAACGTCATCATCGTCATGTCGAATTCCTTTGAAAGGGAGGGTCCATTGCCCGGCGGAACAACGCATTCCACGAGTAGCAGCCTGCCGTCCTCGGGGATGACCTTTCGGCAAAGACTCAGTATCTGAACGGATTGCTCGTCGGTCCAATCGTGAATGATGTGGCGAAACAAATATGCGTCCGGCCCAGCCGGAATGGTTTCAAAGAAACTGCCTTCGATTACTTGGCACCTATTGGCAACCCCACACTTTTTCAAACTTTCCCTCGCGCGTCCTACGACATGGCCCAGGTCGAACAGAATTCCCCGCATTTTGGGATAGCGCTGCAGCACTGCGCCAATCAACGATCCATTCCCACCGCCAATATCCGCCAAAACGCGAACCGCTCCAAAATCGTAGGCCTCAATCATTGCAGCGGTCTCGTAGCCGTGCATGCAGGTCATTCCCGCGTCGAGGAGCGGTCCCAATTGTGGATGCGCCGCGATATGGTCGAACAAAGGCCGTCCGAATACTGCGTCAAATCCTGGTTTGCCCGTGCGGACCGCATGATCCAGGCCGTCCCAGGCCCGAAATTCGTAGTGGAACAATTGCGCCGCCGCTCGAAACGACCCTTCGGCGTCGCCGCGCAATGCGAGGGAAAGTGGCGTGTGATCGAACTCGCCGCTCTTCGTCTCCCGAAACAATCCGTGGCTTGCAAGAAACCGTAGCAGCCGGTAGAGGGATCTTTCGTGAGCGCCTGTGGCCTGAGCTAGATATGCCGCGGATCGCGATGCCCCCGCCTGGATGTGATCCGCAACGCCAAGGTCCGCCACCGTACACATCGCTCGGGTGAGCGCTACGCCGTGCAATATCTGATTCAGTTGGTCCGTTTCTTTTTGCCCCATTCAGGCCCTCTCCTCGCAATCCGCGCTACTACTTCCCGGAGATGATCTCTTCTCTCGAGTTCAGTTGCAAGGCGTCAGGCCTTTTATCGGCTCGCCGCCGATCGTGTCCATAAATTGGTGGCGCTGAAGGAAATAAGTTTCACAAACCATTGCACCCCCAAAAGGCCCTTGACATCTATATAAGTACTTATATACGCTTGGCCGTGACCAGCCCAGGATCAGAAACCCGGATTCGTTGACTTGGGAATTCGCAAGATGTCATCCGTGGCTTCTACAAAGAGGCACGCCAGAACCTTGGGAACGATTTACAACGCCTCGACGAAGGCGAGGAGCCTTTGGATTTTTTTCCGATGGGCGCGGTTTTGCCGGGCGTCTTTGAGCTTCGGGACCGCGATTCAGAACACTGGTACAGAGTCCTCTACATCGCGTTGGAGGGCCTGATTTATGTGTTGCACTGCTTTACGAAGAAGACCAGCCAAACGCCGCACAAGGAAATTGAAACGGCCGGAAGGCGACTCCAGCTTGTAAGGCAGGAGGTCGCAAGACGGAAGAAAGAGGCCAAGCATGAAACGTAACGTGTTCGAGCAAATCGGGTTCTCACGAGAAGAGGCAGCCTCACTGAACATGAAGTCGGAGCTGCATTCGCAGATCATCAAGACGATCAAGAAGCGGGGATACACACAAGCGGACTTGCAAAAGCGTTTGAATGAGCCGCAACCCAGGGTCAGCGATCTAATGACGGGAAAGATTTCGAAATTCAGCTTGGAAACGCTCATCACTTATGCGGAGGCGCTGGGCTTACACCCGCAAATTCTCGTCGAAGCGCGTTAAAGAGTGAAGAGGCGCCAAGTGTTAAGACCGAGGTCGGCACGCTAGCCCAAATTGGGGCAAGCGCGATTCGAAATACCGGCGCAAAAGAGCATATCGCTGCCTCTTGTGGCCTCGCGAAATTGGCAGGTGCTGCGAAATGATGAGAACGCTGCTAGGGCACTCGTCAGCCGCTTCGCGTGGCGGAGGCTACTGTTTCCATGAACTCAGCGGCGCGAGCTCCATCGACGACACGATGATCGCAGGAGAGTGTCAGCGTAATCGTAGGACGCACTTCTGGTTTTCCTTCGACGGCGACTACGCGATCCGCAATTGCGCCGACGGCGAGAATCGCAGCCTGTGGCGGCACGATGATGGCCGTAAATGCGTCGACGTGATACATCCCTAAATTGCTGATCGTGAACGTTGCGCCGTTGATATCGGCTGGTCGGAGGCGGCCAGCACGAGCGCGGTCGGCAAGATCGCGCCGCTGAACTGCGATTTCAGCCAGGTCGATTTTGTTCGCGTTGCGCACGACGCCGGTAACGACCGCGTCCTCAACGGCCATGGCAACGCCGATGTTTATCTCCTGATTGAATCGAATCGCCTGCCCATTCCAACTAGCATTCAGGCGAGGATGCTTTTCGAGCGCGCCCGCCACAGCAGAAATTAACAAGTCCGTGTGAGAGAGGCGCACTTTATGTGATTCTTCGATCGATCGCAACCGCTCCGCTCTTTTCTTATTCAGACCGCTTGCCTCGATCTCACGAGTAAGGAAAAAGTGCGGCACGGTCGTCCAACTCTGAGTGGTCCTCTCCGCCATCAGACGTCCTATCGAACTCAGCGCTTGTGCGGAAGGCGAAGCGCCAGCGGTAGCGGAAGGTGTCGCGCCGGTTGACGTGCTTGCGGTCGCTCCAGAGGATTCGGCTGCGAGAATATCTGCCACCAGGATTTCGCCGTCGGCGCCTGAGCCGCGTACATGTTCGATATTCACGCCGCGTTCCTGAGCAATCCGGCGCGCCTTGGGAGAGATCTTTATTTTCTTCGTGCTCGAGCGACCCTCCGAAGCCGTTCGAGCTGCCTGGGAGTTTGTCGATGACGGACGGGGCGCACTACCGAAGGCCGCGGGGCTGGAGGGTTCGTCTGCCGGAACGGACTCGCCAGTTCCGAGAATCCACGCGATCGTCCGGCCGACTGGAATTACATCGCCTGGCTGCGCTTTCACTCCGGCGAGAACGCCGTCGGCGAGCGCTTCCACTTCGACGACGGCCTTATCGGTCTCAATCTCAAGCAGAATTTCACCCTTGGTGACGGTTTCGCCTTCTTTCTTCCGCCAAGAGACAAGTGTTCCCGTGTCCTGCGCCATTTCTAGTGCGGGCATTACGACGCTGATGGGCATGTGCGGTTCGATTGAGTGATTCGCTAGTCGCCGCGAGCTTCCGATTTGGCTCCGGCTTCAACCATTTCGCGGACGTGGACGCTCGGCGCCGTTTCCGTCTCGCGCGTGGTCGGCAGCGGTCCATTGACCGTGTAATAGCGCTGGCCGGCGACCAGTAATTCTTCGGCCGGGAATCGCGTGATCACTTCGTGGCCTGTTTCCGTAACCACGATCTCTTCTTCGATTCGCGCGGCGCTCCAACCGTCCGAAGAGGGCCAGAAGGTTTCGAGCGCGAAGACCATCCCGGGCTTCAGTTCATAATGCTGATCGAGCGAAACCAGACGGCTAATCACCGGTTTTTCCCAGATGGCAAGGCCAATGCCGTGACCGAATTGAAGTCCGAAGCAAGATTCTTCGTTCGGAAATCCGAATTCCTGGGCCTTCGGCCAGACGGAGGCTACCTGCGCGGTGGTGCGTCCGGGACGAATCAGATCGATGGAGGCATCGACATACTCCCGGCATTGCTTGTAGGCATCGACCATGGCGTGCGAGGCGGACCCCACGCAAAAAGTTCTGTAGTAGCAGGTGCGATATCCCATGTAGGAATGCAGGATGTCGTAGTAAACGGGATCACCTGGGCGCAGCACGCGATCGGAGAAGACGTGCGGATGTGGATTGCAGCGCTCGCCGGAAATCGCATTGACAGCCTCGACATATTCCGAGCCCAGATCGTAGAGGACCTTGCTCACGAGGCCCACCGCTTCGTTTTCGCGCATGCCGGGTTTCATTGCACGGTAAAGCTCATCATAGGCGGCATCGACCATCATCGCCGAATGGTTGAGGAGCGCGATCTCATCCCGCGTTTTGATGACGCGAGCGTCAGACAGCATTTGCTGGCCATCGACGATTCGGATTCCTTCCTTTTGAAGAGCGAAAAGGATCGGCGGCTCAATAATATCAACGCCGAGAGGCTCCTTTTCGAGCCCGAGCTTTTGGAGCTCCACTTTGATTTTCTTAGCGACGTCCTCGGCACGGCCCATTTCAGGGGACATGGCGCCCCGCAATAGGGCTATTCCGGCGCGCGAGCGCTCGCCCAACCAGGGGCAATGCAACTGATGGTGCTTTGCGGCTGAGCCAAAATCCCAAACGATGGGCTCGGCACCCCGCGACAGGAGCGTGAAACGACTATTCTTATCCTGGGCCCACGTGCCAATGTGCGTCGACGTGATGTAGCGGACATTGTTCATGTCGAAGCACAAAAGGGCGCCGACCTCGGACTTTTCGAGCAGGGTTTTGATGCGACTAAGGCGCTCTCGGCGCAACCGGTCGAAGTCAATCCGCTGTTCCCAATCAACTGCCATTGTTCCGTGGGTAGGTAGAGCCATTTCAGTTCTCCTCTTCTAGATACGCGCCGAGGCTCAGGACCCGCTACACATTGCGCGGGCCGCATCGAATACCATCTGCTCGGTCGGCACTGTCGCGTCCTCGAGGGGTGGAGAAAAAGGAATGGGGACGTGCATCGCACCGATACGCTTGACGGGCCGATCCAGGTAGTGGAATGCGCCTTCAGCAATCACCGAAGCAATCTCCGCTGTCACACCGTAGCGAGCGTAACCCTCGTCAACAACGATCGCGCGCGA
>DASYZC010000140.1:0-1535 GCA_035949735.1 Candidatus Acidiferrales bacterium
CGCGCGAGCTTGCGGGCACCGACTTTCTCAAGCGCCGCAACCAGTTCCTCTGTGCGAATCGGCTTAGTCAGGGAGTCATCCATGCCAGCGGCGAAACACTTCTCGTCGTCGCCCTTCATCGCGTGCGCGGTCATGGCGATAACGGGAATACGTCCGCCAGCTGCTCGCTCTCTTTCCCGGATTGCTCGGGTCGCTTCCCAGCCATTCATCTCAGGCATTTGAACGTCCATCAATATGACATCGTAGGCGCTCTTTTCCAGAGCCTCCAGCGCCCGTTTCCCGTTTGCCACTACCGTCACCATGTGCCCGCACCTCTCGAGCAGTCGAAGGGCAACGAGTTGGTTAACCGCATTGTCCTCGGCGAGAAGTACGCGGAGGCGGTGTTGACTCTCCCGCAAGGAATGGCGCGTGATGAGGGCGGGTTGGGCATCGTTCTTCGCCCGCGTTCCGAGCGCGGTCAAGATCGCGTCCATCAGTTCAGATTGCCGAACCGGTTTTGTGAGATAGGCCGAGACACCCAGTTCCCGGCAACGCATGGCATCTCCGCGTTGCCCTGCGGAACTCAGCATCATGATGGTGGCCGCGCGGAAACTTGGATGCCGCTTGATGTATTCAGCCAGCGCAAACCCGTCCATTTCCGGCATCTGCGCGTCAAGCAGAATTAGGGGAAAAGTCCTGCCGATTCCCTTGGCCTCCGTCAGAGTGACCATGGCTTTGGCGCCGCTTTCGGAAACGGTCGGAACCATGCGCCAGCCTTCCAGCATTTTCACCAGGATCTGCCGGTTCGTCGCATTGTCGTCTACTACCAATACTCGCATGTCGCACAAGGTAGCCGGATCTCGTGGAACCACCGTCCTGGTCGCCAGCTTCTGCACCTTGAAATTACCGGTGAAATGAAAACGGCTGCCCTCCCCGAGTTCGCTTTCTACCCACATCCGGCCCCCCATCAGTTCCACCAATCGCGACGAGATCGTAAGGCCCAGGCCCGTGCCGCCGTACTTCCGCGTCATGGATCCATCGGCCTGTTTGAAAGCCTCGAAAATTGACGTTTGCTTGTCTGACGAAATGCCAATCCCAGTGTCCGCCACCGTAAAGCACAGTTGGAGATCACCTCCCACGTGGGTCAACAATCGCACAGAAAGGACCACTTCTCCGTGTTCTGTAAACTTGATGGCATTGCCCACCAGGTTCAGGATGATCTGCCGCAAACGTCCCGGGTCCCCGACCAAGGCGTCCGGAACATTCGGCTCGATTTCGAAAGCGAGCTCCAGTCCTTTCTGATGTGCTCGAAGGCTGAGCGTTTTCATGGTGTCGCCAAGACAGTCGCCAAGATTGAAGTCAATCGCTTCAATCTCCAACTTGCCGGCTTCGATTTTCGAGTAGTCTAGGATGTCGTTGATCAGCGAAAGCAGCGAGTCGGCGGAGATCTTGGCCAAATTCAAATATTCGCGCTGTTCCGAATCCAGTTCCGTATCCAGAACGAGTTCCGTCATCCCCATGATTCCGTTCATGGGCGTGCGGATTTCGTGGCTCAT
>DASYZC010000141.1:0-5956 GCA_035949735.1 Candidatus Acidiferrales bacterium
CTGGAAAGCAGACCGTTCCTCTTGCGAAAGCGTTAATACCGAAAACGTTCGGCATATTGCATTCCGCGGAAGGTCCTTGCAAGCTGGGAAGGCTTTCTGGAATCGCCTTATGCCAGACGAAAAGAAGCTCGACCCCTTCAAACCGCCGGAGCCGAACATTCCTGGCGTCCCGCCGGCGGCGAAGAAAAAAGCCGTCGCATCCGGGCCTCAAATCGGAAAGTCTAAACTCTCCGCGATCCCACCGCTTGCGTGGATCATCATAGCGGCCGCAGGGGTGGTGATTATCGGCGGGGGGCTGGCACTTCATTTGATCCGCGCCGGTTCGAGCGCGGCGAACGTATCTCACGCTGCACCTCTTGCCGTTGCGCCCGCGGCAAAACCCGCTAAACCAAAACGAATCTTGCCGGTTGGGCCGGGAGTAATCGCCACAACTGATGAACTGAAGCAGACATGGTCCGCGAAACGATTCCTATTCCCCGATTCCGTTACGGGGCAAACCGACCAGGCAATGGTCGTGCGTTTGCCACGCGGGGAGTATTGGGGATTCTCACTCCAGGCGCCGTTTGGAAAGTGTGAGCTGGAATACGTAAGCAACTTGGAACTATTGCGGCGTGATTATCAGTTTAATGCCGATCATCCGATGGTAGTGAACCCTTGCGATCACACGATTTACGATCTGTTGCGCTACGGATCTTCCAGCGCCGGGTTGGTGCGCGGCGACATTGTGCAAGGGACCGGAATCAGGCCGCCGATGGCTATCGAAATTCGCGAGCGCGGTAACAGCGTTGTCGCCGTTCGCATGGAATAACGGTACGTCAACCGGGCAAATCCCCTAAAAACTTGCCGTGAGGCGCACGGAATAACTTCGCGGCGGTCCGATTGCGTTTCCGGAAAATAATCCGCCGAAGTCGATCACATTCAGCCGATTGTTCAGGTTTTCCACGTCGAACTGCGTCCGCATGGCGAGAAAATCTGACTTGTAAATCTCGGCGCCCAACGAAAGGTCGATGGAAAGCGACGGCCGCACGCGCCCGCGATCGAAATTTACGCGATCCACAACCATCTGACCGTATTCCGAGAGAGCCAGGGCCTGAGTGCCATTGAAATCAAATGGCAGCCCGCTGCCGTACTGGGCTCCTCCGGCGATCCAAAAGCGCGGCGTCACGTCGTAGCGCGTGCGAAAGCGAATGGTATTGCGCTGGTCCTGAGAATCGGGGAAATGCCCCGAAAGCTGGGTCGTCCCGTTGATCGCATCCTGGCCGAGAAACAGACCGCCGACCACCGGAAACCACGCGTTGCCAACCGTATACGAATAGCTTGCGAAACCCGAAAGCCCGCGCCACTGCGGTAGATCGAGCCGCGCCTCTGCACCGTAGATAATGGCCTTCCGAAACGCGATGGGGAAGCTGACACCCGTGTTCAGCAATTGATCGTCATCCGCGAAATTATTCAGGAGCCTGCGAAAGTAGTTCGCATCCAGTTTGAATTTTCCGAAGAATGCCTTCGTGAGGCCGCCCTCGTAGTAATTCGCGCGTGAAGGCTCCACGGGCAAGCGGAGAACATTCGGATTGAGCGAGAGGACCGCAGGAGAACTGGAAAGAAGGATATTGTCCCATGAGGGCGTCTGAAAGGCGCGGTCGTAGGAAGCGTGCAGCACCAAGTCGGCGGATGGAAAATATCGTGCCACGGAAAGCCGTGGACTGACGGCATTTTGGTTTACGAGGAGTTGGTAGTGGTCCCAGCGTAGGCCCGCGCTGATCGTCCAGTGCCCCAGGCGAATCAGGTCCTGCGCGAAAGCCGATTGCTCAAGGTCGGGACGGTTGCCCGCGCTGAGGTTGGACGGCCCGGGAAAATTGAATGTGAGAGGCGTTCCCGGATCGAAACGCGAAGGATCGGTAATCGTACTGGTAAAGTTTTCGTGCAAAAACACATTGTCCGATTCGATTCCGATCCTCCATTCGTGCGCGCCGTGATGAACGGAAACATCGCCCTTGAAATATCCTTCGCGGAACCAGTTGTGTTGAAACGCGATGATGGGTGTGGAAAGCGGATTGGAATACAGATCATTCGAATTCTCGCGCACCATGCCGCGCAGGTCACCCACAACATCGGATGAGAACGTGTGCTGGTAGGCGACGACGCCCATGGTTTCGAAATTGTCGCCATTCTGCCGCTGGCCGGCTGCTTGCTGCAGTTGCTCGTTGGGAACGAGATATCGCGAAAATTCGTGGCGAACGCTCAGATTCAAGCGGTCGCTCGGCGTGAAATCCCGCTCGTAGTCGGCGGAAAAATCCCCGGTTGTTCCGGTGTTGGTGAAGTTCTGCGGGACCACAGGGTTCAAATAGTGGCCGCTGGTATTTCCGTCCGTGCTAAAACCAAGAGTGTTCTTTCCCCACACGTCCTGCGCTTGAACGAAGGCCCCCGCTGTATCGAAGCTGCCGCCGGAAAGAACCGCTTGCCCATGGAAACCCGCTTGGGTGCTCTGCTGAGTGTTTATCTCCACCACGCCGCCCAGTTTTCTTCCATATTCCGCGGGAAAGCCGGCGGTATAGATGCTCATGGATTCCACGTCGTCGGCTTCGATCTCCGGGCCGAAGCTCGGCGAGCGGTTGTCCATAAGCGGAATGCCATCGACGACGAATTGCGTGTCGTATTCCGAGCCGCGCGGGTGGAGAACGGCGTTCCCTTCGTAGAGCCAGCCCGGCTGAGAATTGACGAGGTCCTGAAGAGAACGTCCGGGGAGGGAACTCAGCCTGTTCTGAATTGTCGCGGAACCGATTTGGTAAACGGAGCCGGCGCGATCGGGATCGATCAGCGTATTGTCTCCCGAAACTTTAACGGATGTGGTGACCGACAAAAGCTTCAGTTTTATCGTGTAGTTCTGCGGCAGTGCTGAACGAATCTCAACCGTTTGAGATGCCGTTGCGAAGCCGGGCTGCCGCACCGTAATTCGATAGACGCCGTACGGAAGATTTTTTGCGATCGCGTTGCCGGTATCGTCGGTGGCGAGGGTGCTTCGGTACTCGTTGGCGGAACTCGATATTTCGATTTTAGTTTTCAGGCCGAGGCCGGAAGGGTCGGTTATTTTTAGCCGCAACTCACCCGTATTCGTCTGGGCGCAAACTCCCGAGCAGCTTAGAAAAACAAAGACCAGGAGGATGTTCCATGTGGAACGGATTGCCACTCGCATCACTGGCCATTGTGTCACGTCCTCCGGCGGCCAGGACGCGAGCTTTTGAACCTCACCACTGTGGCTGATCGGATCTGGAATCTTCCCAGCTGCTCCATCCCGAACCCATTCCGTAGGGCGCCTGCGTGAGCACCGCCTCGATCTGATGCAGCTGGTTATGATCGACCTTGAAAAGCTCCGCAAGTTCCCACGTCCACGGCGTTGTGGGCCCCGCCGTAACTGCGCGTCCGTCAGGAGTCTCGAAGTTGCGCGTATCCCCCGCCGAATGATCGAAAAAGGCGAAGCTGAAAACAATCCCGCGTTCCCGGTCAACAATGGGATAGCGGCGGTCGCGGATACGCGTAACAAAGTGCAGCAAGCCGGATCGAAACTGGTCCTTGCATGACCATCCAGCGGAATACATCGTCGGATTCACCGCCGGATCGTATTTGCGCGACGGGGCCGGCCGTGGCGCTCCGGAGGCAGTTAGCCCAAGCATCGGAGTCATGTTGTTCGTGGTCTGCATGCCATTTTCCAGGCGATCGCAATCGTCGGCGAAGAACGAATAGTCGCCCTTGCCGTTGTCCT
Organism: Candidatus Acidiferrales bacterium; assembly: GCA_035949735.1. Classification (GTDB taxonomy): domain Bacteria; phylum Acidobacteriota; class Terriglobia; order Acidiferrales; family UBA7541; genus Palsa-295. The sequence continues at coordinate 3,758 of DASYZC010000141.1, forward strand.
GTTGCATCCCCGAGAAATATTTGTTTGCTGTTTTGATCAAATCAAGCCGCGAGACGCGATCGGCCGCCGGAACATCTTCCAGAAAAGCGCGGCGCGGGCTGCCCATTTTCTCCAGGTTCTTCGCTCCGCCCGCAGCCATTGCGCCGCGCACGACGATAGTCTCGACCTCGGAAACTTTCTGTTCATCAATTTTCAGCCGCAGCGCGACGATCACGGGCTGGCCCGCCTCTTCCATGGTTCCCAGAAAGCCAACTTGCCCCGCGGGCACGTCGTCGACATAGAGCTTGTATTTTCCCCGCGCGGTCGCAGTTCGCCAGAACCCGTCACCTAGATCGAGGTGCTGGCCATTCTCGGTGAACTTAACAAACTTAGTCACAGGAACCTGCGAAGGATCGTGCGCCACCACCGCATCCAGATACTTATCCACGAATCCATTCAAGCAGGCGCGGTCGCAGCTGCTCGAAGACATGGAATTTTCCCGCTTCGCGGCGGCTCTGGCCTTCGTTGCGACGCCGATCACGCCGATAAGGGCTATGGCGCTCAAACTAGCTAGCACGAAAAGTTTCTTATTCATCGCGTACTATTCTCCTGTATTGAAGATCGCGCCGACTTATAGCAGAACAAACGCAGACTTAGCAATTGCTGCATCACAGACGCAAAGTGTACGTGTGAAGTTACCGCCGACCCGAATCGAACGTATTCTCAGAAAGGAAGCAGCGCCATCGCATTACTTGGCGGGCGCTGCGACATCTGCCGCCGGACGGCGAGTCCCGATGCCAATTTCCATTGCGGTATTTTTTGGGAAGACCACGTCGTGGCCCCGCGCGATGAAGTGCGTGTAAATCGACATCCCGCCTCCATACGCGCCCATGGCCATGCCCAAAGGATGCGAATGCACGGCAAGGCCCAGCGCGATGCCGATCAACTTGTATCCGCCCGCTCCTCCGGCCACGCGGTTGCTCGTGTTGCCTGCGGGATTGCCTCCCGGCCCCGCGTCAGTATCCCCAGCGAACGAAACCGCCGCCAGGCTCAACGAGACCGCGGTTGCAAAGTAGCGCGACTTTGAAGTAGTAGCTTGCGCCCCGCCTTCCGAATCGAGCTTCAGATTGCTGGCCTTTCCCGCCTCGACGCCCGCCAGCGTCGCTTCCACTTTTTGCTCCACTCCGCTCGGCAGACTCAATTCGTGAAACGCCATGCGCAGTTGCCCGTTGCGGCTCAGATGTCGCGCCGGCTGCACCTGTACCACCGAACCTTTCAGCAAACTCCCCTCTGGAAGAATCAAGCGCCCGTCATCAAAGAGCGGTTGCGAAACCATGGCTTCCACATCCGCGCCCTTCTGCGTGCTCGCGGAACTCAAGGGCGTGACCAGCCGCGCATGAACCACGCTGCCGTCCGGAAGCGGCGCGCCGATCGACGACGCCAGCGCGGGAGTCAGCGGCTCGCTGCCAAAATTGAGTGGCTGCTGCAGCTCGGCGAAATACACCACGCCTTCCGGCAAGTATTGCGGGTGAACGGGAAGTTGCGCCACCGCGTACCGCTCGATACGACGAAGCTTGCCCGGCTCTTTCACTTGCTTCATCGCGCGTTCCCATTCCTGCTTGGCCTGCTGCTTGGCTGCCGCCGTTCTCGCCGCAGCCTCGTTCTTGACGCCATTTTTCTGATTCGCGTCGCTCGCGGCGGAGACAAACTCGATAGGCTGCCCGGATCCGGGCGTAACCACCGTATGAACGGCCAAGCGCTTTCCCCCCGGCAGAATCAGTTCGTCAAACTCAATCTCGGTTTTGCGCGCGGGCGTGAAATCGGCGTCCAGAGCGGCAGTCGTGCGCCGTCCGGCGGATGGACTTTTGATCTTGATAATCTGGCCATCCACCTCCGTTCCCACCGGTATCACGATTTTGTCAAACGAATACACCGGCTCCACAATTCGTCCCTCGATGGGCTGGCCGGTTTTTTTCACGCGAGTTTCTTTCGTGAGTGCGACCTGCAAGGGCGTACCCTGTGGAACGGTCAAATCCACAGCCTCCATCGCGGCGGATGCATCGGCTCTGTGCGAAGGCGCCGGATCGGAGCTGCCGGCGGGAACCTGCGCGCGCGCACACGACACAGTCACACATGCGCACGCCAGAAAACCGCCGACTACTTTGCGTTTGATGGTCATCTCGAACTTCTCTGCGGCGGCGCGATTTCCCTCGGAGATTC
>DASYZC010000142.1:0-4956 GCA_035949735.1 Candidatus Acidiferrales bacterium
AGTTACAAAAATATTGCCATCACACGAGGGGGGCTTGATCCTGGAAATGTTTTCGTCGTGCGTAACGGTCCTGATCTTAAGACTTTCAAAGGTGTGCCCCCAAACCCAGCCTTGAAATACGGCAAGAATTACCTGGTCGGCTATGTCGGGACCATGAGCATTCAGGAGGGTTTGGACATCCTTCTCAAGGCCGCGCAACACATCAAGAATATGGGGCGAAGAGACATTCACTTCACGTGCGTAGGCGGCGGTCCTTCGTTGTCTCAACTTCGGAAGATGGTCGAGGATATGAATCTCGGGAACATGGTCAACTTCACGGGGAGAATTCCCGACGAGCAATTGGTGCAGATACTTTCAACCGCCGATGTTTGCGTCAATCCCGACAAGCCGTGTGAAATGAACAGCATATCCACGATGATCAAGATCATGGAATATATGGCTCTGAGTAAGCCCATCGTACAGTTTGACATGAAAGAGGGCCGGTTCAGCGCGAGGGACGCGTCCTTATATGCCGACAACGGGTCGGGAGCTGAAGACTTCGCGGCGAAAATTCTCCTCTTGTTGGCGGACAGTGATGCCAGGAAAAGAATGGGAGAGTTCGGACGGAAGAGAGTTCAAGAGGAACTCGCGTGGGAATATTCGGTCAAGAACCTGCTCGCCGCCTACGACAGGGCTTTCGATATGCGGTCTCGGCGAAAAGGAGCTCGAAAGCACGAAATTTCGAGCTAGTTTGTCGCATGAATTCCTTCCAGTTTGCCGCATGGAGTCCGTCTAACTAGAAACAATAAACGGTCGGAAAGCGTACGCCAGGGACGCGTATCTCCGGATAGCTTGTCGTTTCTGACGTCCTCTTTTAGGGACCGGCAGACTGGGGCGCCTCGGAGCCCCAATCACAGATCGGAGGGTGGGCCGGGGGTGGTGGCCTCGGCTGGCAGCATCTGATTGAGACTCTTGTGAATCTCCTCTATAATCGAAAGTTAAGCCATTTTTCCGTGGAAGGGTTAGGCAGAATCGATGCTAAGAAGTATTCAGCAGCGTGATCTGGATCGCAACCGCTGGATCAAGATCACCATGGGCGTGATCCTTGTCATAATCTGCGTCAGCATGGTTGTCACGCTCATCCCCGGGCTGATGAGCGGAACGGGCGCCAGCAGCCCTGACGCAATTGCGACCGTCGCCGGCCAAAGCATCACCGCCGTTGATTTTCAGCAGCAATTCGACCGAGCCACACGCAGCCAATCCATTCCGCCCATGCTTCGATCCGCCTATGCCAAGCAGATCCTTGATCAAATGATCTTTCAGCGAGCGCTCGAATACGAGGCCGGCCAGATGGGTCTTCGCGTCACTCCCGAAGAGGAAGCCCAGCGCATCAAGGAAATCTTGCCGGATGCATGGTCGGGCAACACCTGGCTGAAAGACCGCTACGCCACGGAAGTTGAGACACGGACGGGAATGGATGTATCGGATTTTGAAAGCCTTCTTCGGGACGAGATGCTCGTCGATAAATTCCGGCAGCTCGTTACCGACGGCATCAGCGTCAGCCAGCCGGAGATCGAACAAGAATTTCGCTGGCGCAATGAAAAGGTCACCATTGCCTACGCGTTGATCAAGCCAGCCGATCTAGCGTCTTCGATCCACCCCAGCGACACCGAACTTTCCGCCTGGTTTACCAAGAATATGTCGCGCTACCAGATACCGGAAAAGCGCTCTGCTCGATACGCGCTGCTCGATCTCTCGAAGCTTCGCGCCGCTACCACCGTCAGCGACGATACGCTGCGCGCCTACTACAACTCACATATTGACGAATACAAAGTCGAAAACCGCGCCCACGTGGAGCACATTCTCTTCAAGACGGTTGGCAAAACGGATGCCGAGGTCGCCGAAATCCGCCAGAAGGCTGAGGACGTGTTGAAGCAAGCCAAACATGGCGCCAATTTCGAGGATCTGGCCAAGAAGTATTCAGAGGACGATGGCACGAAATCCAAGGGTGGCGATTTGGGCTGGATCGTCGACGGCCAAACCGTCCCCGAGTTCCAGCAAGCCGCGTTCACCCTGCCCAAGGGCGCAATTTCGGACCTGGTGAAAACTCAATACGGCTTTCACATCATAAAAATTCTCGACCGCGAAACGGCGCACACCAAGAGCTTTGAGGAAGTTCGCGATTCCATTCTTCAAACCGCGCTCGACCAGAAAGTGAATACGGAAGCAAGCGACATTTCAAATCAAATGGCAGGAGCCGTCCGCCAATCCGACCGCCAGTCCATTGACGATCTGGCGAAAAAGTTCCATCTGGAAGTGGGTGATACGCCGGCGGCTTCCATGACGGATACCATCATGCCGCTCGGCAATTCCCCGGAATTGCATCAGATGCTTTTTGCGCTCCATACCGGCGAGTTGAGCCAGCCGATTCCGGTCGACAGCGGCTTCGTGATTATCACTCCGAAGAACGTTTCTCCGGCGCACCAAGCCACCCTCGCCGAAGTCCACGACCAAGTTTTAGCGGACTATCAGCATGAAAAGTCACTCGATCTGGCTCGTTCCCGCGCCGAAGAGCTATCCAAGCGAGTGCGGGCCGGAGAAGACTTTGACAAGGTAGCTACTTCCTTGGGCCTTACGGTCAAAAAGTCCGACCCTTTCGCTCGAAACGGTTCGATTCCCGACGTTGGCACGAGCCGCCAGCTTGCTGTAGCCTTCACCCTTCCCGTCGGGCAGACTGGCAGTCCGATTCAGAGCGGCGAAAACTGGGTAGTCTTCCGCACGCTGTCGCATGAAGTTCCCGATCCTGCCGATCTCGCCAAACAAGCGAGCGATCTGCGGCAGCAACTTCTCCAAACCAAGCAGAACGCCGCGTTTGAAGCATTTCACACCAGCCTCGTTAACCGTCTGACCCAAGAAGGAAAGCTCACTATCAACACCGACGCCGTCGATCGCGTTACGCGTTCAAGCTAGCTGCGCGCAGCGTCCAGGGCAATTTGAGCGCTTGCGCTGCGGCTGCGACTATCCCTAGTGCTTCCGTATCTGTAAGTAAACAGGATACTTAAATATTATTTAGTCAGGCTTGTAGGTTCCATTGCGCCGCGATAGAATGGCCACCTCCGCAGAGCCTGCCCCGAAGCCAGCGGGGTTCGACCTGTACCGGAAGCCCTCCCCGGTCTATACGCTTGGCAGCGAGCAGCCACTTCTTTCTGAGGAGCATTCATATGCCGATAAAGAGTTTTACGCCGGGAAAGCTGGAAATTGTTGCGCGTGCGGAGAGGCCCATCCGTCTTGGGCGCCGAATTGGTGCCAGGGTACCTTCCCCCACAAAGCAACTCGCGTTCATCAGCCAGGGGAAGCGCCGTCGCGCCAACGAGTATCACTGCGCCATCGAGCGCACTCAGAATGGCAAGTTCAACGTGCGCTTACGAGCCCTGTTCGGCGCGAGGCCTGCAGGGGGCGATTCCGCGGCCTGGTCGACACATCGCGGGGCAGGATGGACGGTTTCGGCATACTTTCTCGCCTCGTCTTTCAACGTCGCAATGAAGAAGCTGGCACAATCGCTGCAATCGCTTCAAAAGAATGAAGAACGCCTCCGTTTCTGGGGTGTCGAGCGAAGCGACGATCCCAATGTGGCCGGCGACCTTCTGCGCGAGTTCGGCCTCTGGCTCGACCGTCGTAGAGATTTTCCTCGCAAAATTGCCGAATTTAGAGTGGCTCCCGAGCGAGTGATTTCGACGGCTGCGCTGGCGCCAGTTCGACGAATCTTGGCGGACTCGATAGTCGAGAAGCGGCCGATTTACCGCACGTCTGCGGCGGATTGAAATCGAATGCCGAGCGGGCTGGCCTCGGGAACCCTTACTGCTTGCCGCGGAGAATAACCTCGCCGTGCGCTACCACAACATCATTGAGGGAGAGGCGGTACCGATACGAGCCGGGGTTCAGGCCTGGGCGTGTGGTTCCACTGGATAGGCGGACGCCCGGGGGCGCCTGAAAAATGTTCGAGGCGAAGGGCGACCGCTGAGAGTCGAACTCAATCTTTAGGTTGCCGGCGTTTGAAAACCACACCACTTGGTCCCCGGGATCAATCACGATCGCCTCAGGAAGCACACCCACCATCACCATTTTTTCAACAGCCACTCAATGCGTCCTTTCGTCCCGAACCTGCGGCAAGGGCCTATGAGGCGATTTCGCGGACGGCCTCGGCGATATGCCGGGCGGAAATGCCGAACGCATCCACGAGTTCATCCGGTTTCCCGGAATGAGGCATCTCTCTGACCGCGAGCAGCCGGAACTTTGACGGCGTCGCGCCCGCTTGTGCCAGCGCGGAAAGCACCGCTTCGCCGATTCCGCCCTCCGCCCAATGGTCTTCCACGGTGACGAGGCGCCCGCCGGTGGCGCTGATCTCCGCGGCAAGCGCTTTCCCGTCAAGCGGTTTCACGCAATACAAGTCGATTACGCGAATCGCCGTGCCCTGCGATTTCAGCTCATCCGCCGCTTTCAGCGCTTCGTGAACGGTTATGCCCGCTCCAATCACGGTGACGCGGTCTTGCGCGCTCTTCCGGGGGACCTTGAAGCCGGGAACCGGAAACTTCTCCTCTTTCGAATACAGGATGGCAGTTTTCGGTCGCGACGTGCGCAGGTAATTGATGCCGCTGCGGCGCGCCATTGTCTCGGTCAGGCGCTCAGCAGATATGGCATCGCTGGGATAAAAGACCGCCGATCCATGAACGGCGCGGAACATGGCAATGTCCTCCAGCGCCATTTGCGAAGGGCCGTCCTCACCGATCGAGACGCCACAATGGGAGCCGCAAAGGTTGATATTGGCGCGGCTGATGGCCGCCATACGGACGTTGTCATAAGCTCGCGAAAGGAAGCACGCAAACGTATCGAGGAACGGGACCTTACCGCGCGCGGCCAGTCCAACGCCGAGACTCACCAGGTTTTGCTCCGCAATGTAGCCTTGGAAAAAATGATCGG
>DASYZC010000143.1:0-15522 GCA_035949735.1 Candidatus Acidiferrales bacterium
CGTTTGGCATTCATGACGCGATTATCAACGTGCATCACTTTGCCGACACGATTCTCGATTACCTGAAGGCGAACGGAAATTTTGGGATGCACATCGAAGTGTCCCGCGAGGAAGTTCTGCTCGATACGGGCGGCGGGCTGAAAAAGGCATCTCATTTTTTCCTTGGCGATTTCAGCACTTTCGAGGAGCCGTTCATTTTGCACAATGTGGACGTGATCAGCACGATTGACCTGCGGCGAATGGTGGAGTCGCATACGGAGGGTCATGCGCTCGCGACGCTTGCGGTGCAGGAGCGGGAGACATCGAGGTACTTGCTATTTGACGAGAAGCTGCAGCTTTGCGGGCGGCGATCGGGGAGCGATCAGAAGAGTGAAATGGTTCGACTGTCAGCGACGGCGAAGGCGCTGGCTTTTTGCGGCGTCCACGTGATCTCTCCACGCATTTTCGGGATGATGACGGAAGAAGGCGCTTTCTCCATTATTACGTCGTATCTGCGGCTTGCTGGAAATGGAGAGAAGATTTGCGCGTTTCGCGCGGATGAATATTACTGGCGCGATCTCGGCAGACCGGAACATGTGCTGCAAGCCGCGCGGGATTTAGAGCAGAAAGTCCTCCTGCCCGATTAAACCCTCAATTCAAGTGCGCGCCGCTAGCGCGGAATCTTCACGGGATGCGAGTGCGCAAAGCCCCATGGGAGAGTTGCCGATTGGGCGCGGGCATAGGGGTCGCGGCGCAGCTGGGAAGCTTTCGCGAGCAGAAAAAGGAAGGCAAGAGTGACCGTCGCAACGAGAACCTGCAACCAGCCCGGCAGGAGCGCGGCATTGCCAACCAGTCCAAGAGCGACAAAGCAGAAAAAGAAATGCGCACAGAAGACTTGAAGCGAAGCTTGGCCCAACGTGATCAGAGACCGCGAAACCGGCTCCAAAAACCGCTGAAGCGCAAGGCGCTTCAAAGGCGCATGAAAGCGCAGCACGAGCAGGACCACCGCGGGAAAGTCGACGAGGCGGACGGCGGCTAGATTCCACTTGTCAAACAGCACGGAGTAACTTCCCAGGTTCAGGCCGGAAACTTCCGCGTATCGTAACGCGAACAGAGCCGCGGCGACGCATGTGGCCGGAATCCAGAGGCGCTGCGCCCACTTCGCGGCGGGCAATTCGTTTTTCGCCCAGCGCACGCCGAAGTAGATGCCCAGGACCCAGAGGAACTGCCATGCCCAAGGATTGAAAGCGCCCATCTCGTTGAGCGGCACGCGGAGTGGAGTAGAGGCAACAACCCAGTGGTAGAGGGCGGTGCGAACTCCGAACTGCGCGGCGAGCCAGATCGCGGCGCTTCCGCCGAGAACAAGGCGCCATGAGATTCGCGCGCCCAACAAAAACAGCAGCGGAGACAGGAGACAAAAGCCTATGTAGAGCGGGATGATATCGAGGAGCGGAGGGCGGTAGATCAGCAACAGACCGTCGCGAACGGCGCGTTCGACGCCCGCCAGGAAGTAAAAATCCAGCATATTGTGGAGCGCGGGGCGTCCGCGAAGGGCGTAGCTGCGGACGGCTGCGAATGCGAAAAGCAGCAAAAACACATGAAAGATGTACAGGCGGACCGCGCGAAGAAGCAGTTTGCGGTTCATGGCGGCGAGGCCGTCGCGTTCGAAGACCCGGAAGTAGATGCGGCCCGTGAGGAGCGCGGAGAGGAAAATGAATCCTTCGGACGCGGAAACGTAGCCGAACGGCTGGTTCACCCGTGCGCTGAGGACGGTGGGAAGGTGGACAAGCGTCATCCAAACCAACATCATGCCCCGCGCGGCATCGAGTTCAGCGCACCGCTTCATGCAGTCAAAACCCTTTCTTGATTTCCGGGCATGCAATTCTCGGACCGGGTGGAAGCTTAAGCGTCGCACGGCGAAGAATCCAATTCAATCGGCAAATCCGGATCATCATCATTACTTTTACTTTCCGTCACAAGGATTCGCGGCTGATGAGCGGCCGCCCTAGGGCCGAGGCTGGATATGGGTTTACTTCTACAAAGGGAGATGCGTCGATGCAAGGAAGCGTTGCGTCCGAGCTGGGTACTAAGAGCGAAAGACAGGGAAAATAGATTGAAAACGGTATGCCAACCCGCTGTTTTCGAGACGGTTCGGTACACGAACTCCGCGGTGGTTCGTGTAAGTCGCCGCGGCTTGCCAGAGGCTTCGACTATGCGAAGGATAGGCGTTATACCTCAGAGTCATCGGAAAACCGCGAACCAGCGCAGCCTTGAGTCTGGTGCCTGCGATTTCGGTTTGACGAGCCGATTACGCGTCGGCTGGATTCACTGTCTTGAAAGCGCCCGCCGCCGCCGCGCCGCCTAGGAACTCGGCCACGAGGTAAATCCAGATATTCGACCAGGTCGAGAGCCCCAGGACGGATATGCCCAAGGCGACCGCTGGATTGAACGCTCCTCCGGACAGGTTGCCCACGGAAAACGCTCCTACCATCACCGTGAATCCGATGGCCAATCCATAAAAAGAATTGCCAGCCGTGCCTTTGGCGGTTGCGGCGTTCAGCACGACGTACACCAGCGCAAAGGTGAAAAGAAACTCCGCAAGAAGCGCCGGCAGGGCGACGGGTTGGAGGGGTCTAACAACGATGCCCGCCTTGAAAAATTTAACGACTAGGGCCGCGAGCACCGCCCCAATAAACTGAGAAATCATGTACGGAGCCACGTCTTTGGCGTCGCACTTACCGCGTAGCCAAGCGCCGAGCGTAACGGCCGGGTTGAAATGTCCGCCGGAAATATGCCCACCAGCGTAAACCATTACCATGAGCGCGGAACCGATCGCCAAGGGCGCAAGTGCTCCAACGGGGCTGCCGATTACGGTGCACCCAACGGTGAGAACGAGAAAAAAGGTCCCGATAAACTCAGCGACGTACTTCTTCATGATGTAACCCTCCTCGGAATCTCGACTTGAAGGAACCGACGAACCTGAAAGCGGGGAAAAACGCGGGGAGCATATCACGGTTGAATCGCGCCAAGCTACCGACAAGACTGACGGTAGAGTTTCTGCAGGACTAACTATCCCAGGCCCCGCCCTTCCACCGTGCAATGCGGGCCCGAATGGGCGTAGTACGAGGATACGAGGAAAATCTTTACACCGAGGGGCGGATTCGCGCAAGTACCTGTTGGTGTAAAGAAAAGTCGTCTACGGTAACTTGCGATCCGGACTCCGAAACGGCCGATTTGCGCGGGGCTGAGGCGATGCCTGGCCAACGGCAAAAGCAGATGCGGGCCGAAAAGCCTACATTTTCGTGCGCAATGCAGGGAGGATGGCGAGATCACGCCTAGTAAGTTTGCAGGGTATCCGCCCGCGGCGGACCGTGCCGTTGCAGATGCGAAGGCGAGGAAAGACACCGGCGGGTTACCGGCGCTACGAGAAGACGGCACTCGCGGGAAATTCGGCTCGAGGCGCTGGGTAAATCGGGGAATCTCTGGCAAAATATCGGGCGATGACAGAGCGCTCCGCGAACCCCATCTTCAACGACAACAAGCTGAAACTCGGCACCTTCTGCACCAACACAATCGCGAACATGACTTTCGTTCCAGAGGTGCTATATCCGACGTGGCAAAACACGCTCACGGCGGCCCTGGTGGCGGACGAAGCCGGCCTCGAGGCCATCGTCCCCATCGCGCGTTGGAAGGGCTATCTCGATGGCAAGCCGAACCATCCCACGAACGATGTGCTGGACGTGTTCGCCTGGGCCGCGGCGATGGCGCAGGCCACGCAATATACGTGCGTGTTCGCTACGTCGCATGCGCCCACAATGCATCCGCTGCTGGTCGCCCGGCAGTGCGCGACGATCGACGCGATTTCCGGCGGTCGCTTTGCGCTGAATGTGGTTGGCGGCTGGAATCGGCGGGAATTCGACATGTTTGGCATCGAGCTGATGGAGCACGACCAGCGATACGTTTACCTAGAAGAGTGGGTGCGGGTGCTGAGAAGGCTGTGGACCGAGCCGGGCGAATTCGACGAGAACTCGAAATACTTTCACATGAAGAAGGCGATCTCGCGTCCTCAGCCTTTGCAAAAGGGCGGGGTGCCGATCATGAATGCGGCGCTCTCGCCGGTCGGCATGCGGTTTTCGGCGAAAAACTCGCAGATCGGGCTAATCAGCCCGCGAGGGGACACTCCGGAAGAGTGGCGGCCGGCGGTAGAAAATTACAAAAAGATGGCGCGCGAGGAATTCGGTCGAGAGATTCAGCTATGGACCAATGTTTCGGTGGTGCAGCGCGACACGAAGAAGGAAGCAGAAGAATATCTGCATCGGTATGCCGTGGAATACCTCGATAACGAGGTGATGGACAGCATCATGGAGACGATCAGCACCGAGAACAATATTCCAGCGGGGTCCGAGCAGCTTGCAGCGATGCGCCGGCGAATGGCTGTCGGCGCGGGGCATCCTCTTATCGGGACGGCGCAAAGCATCGCCGAGGAATTGCAGCGCATGTCCAACGTGGGGCTCGATGGCGTGATCATGACATGGCCCGATTACATCGACGGAGTGAAGCGCTTCACACGAGAAGTTCTGCCCTTGCTCGAGCAGGCCGGCCTGCGCAAGCCGTTTGCGTCCCGAGACAGTAGCTAGTGCGTTTGTGGCTTTCGCATGAAGAGAGATGGGTCTTTCAGCAGCTCTTCGTAACGCTGCACATCCTGGTTGTTTTCGACGCATTCGTACTCGCGGATGCGCGTTCCCTGGCGGAGCATGAGCGTGCCATGGCGGGTCCAGGGACCGGTGAGGACGACGGGATCCTCGACCGTGTCCTCGTAGACGATCGTATTTTCATCCACGCGGGTGAACTTCTCGACCACGTGCAGCTTTTCGCTGTGAATGGTGCCGGTGCCGGAGAGCCAAGTTTTATCGTTGAAGCCGGTCACATCCACTACCAGCGTATCGCCTTCCCAATGGCCCACCGAATCGCCCATGAAGCTCGGCTCGAGATCGTCGGGGTGCTTGGCATCGATCGGGATGATGCGGAAAATGTGAAAGACCTCGAAGAGCAGGACGACGGTCTTTGGAGTCTGCACGATCTGCATCGGGAATAAGCCCATCAACGTGGTTCGCGGCGTACCGGGCGGCAGGCAGCGCACCATCGGCTCATCAATCCCGCGGCGGTTGTAGGCTTCGACCACCTTTGCCGCCGCCCACGGTTGATAAGGCGGCTTTGGCTGCGGGCCCTTGATCGCGTAAGGAGTGATCGGACCACTCTCGCCGAGCGGACCATCGCCGCTGTTGGTTTCTTCCCACGTACCAATGCGGTCGCTACCGCCTTGCCATACTCCCGTCAGATCCGGATGACCATCCGCAGCGCGCGGCACGTCTGGGCTAACAGGCGGTGGATAGACGTAGGGTGCGGAGGCGTTCTGCGCCGGGGATTTCTGCGTCGCCGATTTTTGCGCCGGGGAGTTCTGCGGCGCCGCGAGGCTTGCCGGTAAAATCGATAGCGCGGCAACGGCAACGATTGCGAGATTGTTTCTCATGACGGGCCTCCTCCGCTAGTTCGACGGTGGTACCGCGACTTGCGGCGCGGCTCCGCCGTCACCTATGCCGGGGGCAGGGCCGAAATAGAGTTTCTTGCCATCCGCACAAGTGACCGACCGCGCGTGCCCCCACGCACCGCCGGTTCGCGCCCGCCAGCCGAAAATGGTGATCGTATCGCCAGTTTTTATGGTCGAGTTGCGCTTCCATCCGCTTCGATAAAGAACGCCGGGAGGGTAGCCTTCGAATTTCCAGTTGGTGACCTTGCCGCTTTCATCTTTCACGTCGATATAGACGAAGCTATGGGGATTGGTCCACTCGATGTTGGTAATCACGCCCGTCAACGTGACCGGCTTGTTGGCGTCGTACTCGACGCCAAACGAGTGATGCGCGCGTGCGGGCAGAGCTACAGCCAGCAATAGACAAGAAATCGCAGAGCAAACGGCCGAGACCCCATATTTCATCCCCCACCCCTCCGCTCGGCTGCGACTATATTCACGCTCGCAGCCGGAATCAAGAGGCATTAACTCGCCCTGAGGCCATGCGAGATGGGCGAAAGGAGTTGGACCGTCATGCGGCGAAGACTTAGAGCAGCGCACCGCCAGTGACGTCGAGGTACTGCCCAGTGACCCATCTGCCGTCATGCGATGCGAGAAACGCGGCCGCATCGGCAATGTCGTCCGGCTGCCCGACTCGGCCAAATGCGGAGGCAGAGCTCGCAAACTGGCGTCCTTTTGGATCGCTGAGAATGTCCGCGGCCATGTCGGTCTCGGTGAAACCAGGAGCTAGTGAGTTGACGGTGATATTTCGTGCGCCAAGCTCTTTGGCGAGTTCGAGTGTGAGGATATTCAGCGCGCCCTTCGTCATTGCGTAGGCGGCCTTCTGTGGAAACGCAATGCGCGTGACACCCGAGGAAATATTGATGATGCGGCCGCCGTCGCGGAGGCGCGGCAGAGCCTTCTGGCTGACGAAGAACGGGACTTTTGCATTTAGTGCAAACACCTCGTCGTAGGTTTGTTCGGTGGCCGTCGCGACTGCGGAGTCGGGGGCGACACCGGCATTGTTGACAAGAATATCGAAGCGGTTCGCTCCAGTTCGCTTGGTTAGTTCCGCGTCAAGCGCTTTGAAGAGCTGCTCGACGCTCTCGACGGAGCCCAGCTCGACGCCAATCGCGAACGCGGCGCCTCCCGCCGCCTCGATTTCGCGCACCGTGCTTTCCGCGCTCTTTTGATTCCGCCCATAGTGCACGGCTACCAATGCGCCGTCGCGTCCAAGTCGAACGGCGATTGCGCGGCCGATGCCGCGGCTCGCGCCCGTTACTACTGCAATTTTCCCCTTCAATGATTCGCTCACGTGATTGTCCTCTCTTCTCTAAAAACCCTCAGTCTCCGTACGCATCGCGCACCTCGCCGAGACCACGAACATCTGCGAAACTCGGCCCCGGCGGAAAAACCCCGCCGAGGTGCGTAGCAGACTAGATGAGGCGATGGTCAAGCAGGATTCAACCGAATCGACAAGGAATTCCCTCTGGCCTGCCTTCCCTTGACGCCGCCGTACTGCCGCGCGGATAATCCTGGCAGGAATTCCCTCCATGCGCCTCCACGGCACTCACACGGGGGCAGCGAAGGCTTTTCAGGCAGGCCTTTTCGCAGTGACTCTCTTCTGCGGACCCCTAGGCGGATGCGACAACTCGTGCGTGGCAATTACGGTAAATCCGGGCGGAGGAATAATCTCAGGCACGGACTCTACCTGCAGGGTTCCTAAAATGACGGGCAACGTAAGGCTGAGCCTAAATTCATCTCTAGCCCCCGACGCGGCGTCCGAGCCGCCAAGCGGTCAGCACATTTTTGTGAGCCTCCGCGGAGTGGAAGCTCTTGCCGTGCCTCTTGCTGGCGAGGATTCGCCCGAGTGGCAGGAGATGGCTCCGGAGCTTGCGACACGGCCCGTCCAAATCGACCTCTTGGCGCGAGCCGGGGATTCCTGCGGAACAAGCTCGTTGGGCGACGCCACGATTCCACAGGGCCTGTATAACCAGGTCCGCCTCCGGCTAGTTCCGAATCAACCCAAGAGGAACGAGCCAGTCCCCGATGAGAACGCATGCGGACCTACGGGTTTCAATTGCGTGGTGGCGGAGGATGATATGGTGCGGCCGATTGTCTGGGGAGAAACGCTGGAACTACGCGTTCCCGCAGAACGAATTGAAGGCGGCTTTTTTCGCGTGCTCCCTGGCGCCGATATCCATTTGGCCATCGAGTTCGACCCTCGCTCTTCGATGGCTGTGCCCGCGGGGGATGCCGTGCGGCTCTTCCCGACATTTTCTGTGTCTCAGCAAGTGCCGTGTGAACCGGTTCAGAGGTGAGGGCAAATTGACAGCAGCGCCGAAGTTCGCCTAGGAAATGTGGCGCTCGAGAATCTTGACTATCTGTTCCTTGGGCACGGCGCCGACCAGCTGATCGGCGACCTGTCCGCCCTTGAACACCAGCAGCGTGGGAATACCGCGAATGCTGAACTTGGCGGGGACATTCATATTTTCATCGACGTTGAGCTTTACGACTTTGATTTTGCCAGCATGTTCGCGCGCGACTTCTTCCACGGTCGGCGTAAGCATGTGGCATGGGCGACACCAATCCGCCCAGAAATCGACCATTACAGGCTGGGTCTTGCTGGCTTCAATGACGTCGGCTTGGAAGCTGGCATCACTGACCGATTGAATGTTATCTGACATTTTTTCCTCTTATGGCGGCGACCGGTTGAGGGCCGGGACAAACCGCCTCTATTTAGATGATGCTGCACCTCTTGGGATTCGCGACCGCCTGGCCGCCTCGTACAAAGTGACATAGGCGGCCGCCGAAACCTTCCAAGAGAAATCCTTTTTCATGCCGTTTGCGCGAACAGCCTGCCACATCTTCGCATCCCGATGAAGCTTCAAGGCCGTCCGAATACAATCCAGCAGGGCTTTCGGTTCGTACGGCTCGAACTTGAATCCAGTTCCCTGCAAAGTCTTAGGGGAAAAGTTCTGGATGGTATCGTCCAGTCCTCCCGTCGCACGCACGACTGGAACCGTGCCATACCGCAGACTGTATAACTGGTTTAATCCAGAAGGCTCGTACCGGGACGGCATGAGGAACATATCCGAACCGGCTTCGACCTTGTGGGCCAGCGCGTTATCGTACCCGATTTTTACCGAGACGCGTGCTGAATATTTCTCCCCAAGGCTTTTGAAGAATTTTTCATATTCGGGCTGGCCGGTCCCCAGAGCTACGATGGAGATATCCTCCTTCATGAGCGCGGGGGCAATTTCGGCGATCAGATCAAAACCCTTTTGGTCGACGAAACGCGAGACGATTCCGGCGAGAGGCCGATCGATATTCTCCCCAGGCAGTTTGAAGGCCTCGAGGAGATCTTTCTTGCAGGCTTTCTTTCCGTCCAAATTGTGGACTGAATAATTTTGCGCGATGAAGGTGTCGCTTTCCGGGCTCCACTGAGAGTAATCCGCTCCGTTCAGGATTCCGACGAGGTGATCCGACCGCTTGCGGATTACACCTTCGAGACCGGCTCCGAATTCAGGAGTTTGAATTTCCTTTGCGTAGCGGCGGCTGACGGTCGTCAGATAGTCCGCATAGATCAGGCCCCCCTTGAGGAAGTTGACCTTGCCGTAGAATTCGAGGGAATCCATGGTGAAGAGATTGTCGGGGAGGCCGATGGACCGCATCGCGGGCTGAGGAAAGATACCCTGATAGGCGAGATTGTGAATCGTCAAGACGACTGGAAGCGAGCGGACAACCGGATCTTGGGCGTGCTGGGTCCGAAGAATTACGGGCACAAGCGCCGATTGCCAATCGTGGCAGTGAACCACGTCCGGGAGCCACACGCGCTTGATGCATTCAATCGCGACGCGAGAAAATTCCGCGAACCGCTCGTGGTTGTCCGGATAGTCGCCGTTCTTGTCTCCGTAGAGCTGTGGACGATCGAAAAAAAACGGGTCGTCAACAAAAAGATACCGGAGGCCATCGACAGGGTGGCCTTCGACGATGGCGGGAAAGCGCAGCTTATCGCCCAGCGCGATGGTGACGCTCGAAATCAGAACGGACTTCACTTTATTGCCGCGATAGCGCGGCAGCAGAACGACAACCTCGTGGCCCATCTCATGCAGCGCCTTGGGTAAACCATCGACGACGTCCGCGAGACCGCCGGTCTTTGAATATGGAAGTCCTTCGGAGGCGACAAAGAGGATTTTCATGGACGACGAACGCCAACTAAAACGGTAACGGACCGCTGGTGAGGCGTCAAGCAGAACACCAAAAGTCCGTTCCGCGAAAACACAACTTCGCGGAAGATTCGCGAAGCTTGCTAAACTGGCGCGCGATGATGCGACAGCGGATGGGACAACACTTTCTTGCGGGCGAGAGATGGCAACAGCGGATTCTAGCTTCGTTGCCGCGCGAAAAGGATGAGACGTGGATCGAAATTGGAGCGGGGCACGGCGAGATGACGCGGCTGCTTGCGACGCGTTGCCAGCGCGTGATTGCAATCGAGGCGGATTTGCGCCTAGCGCAGAGTTTGCAAGAGGCTCAGCAGCGGCATCGCGGTGAGTGGCGCGGCGTGGAGGTTGTCACCGGAAACGTGCTGGAAATGGACTTGGCCGAATTGGCAGGCGGGCATTTTCGCGTTTACGGCAGTTTGCCGTATTACATCACCTCTCCGATTCTTCATCTGCTTTTCGGCTGCGTCGAGAGGCTGAAATCCGCTCATATTGTGATTCAACTCGAGGTGGCCGAACGCATCGCGGCGCAGCCAGGCGGTCGCAGCTACGCGTATCTTTCCGCGGCATCCCAATTTTACATGCGGCCTGAGATCGCTTTTCGGATTCCTCCCGGTGCATTCCGCCCTCCGCCGCGCGTGACGTCGGCGCTGGTGAGCATGACGGTGCCGGGGGAGAGGGCTTCGCTCAATATTGGAGACGAGGCTGGGTTTCTTAAGTTCGTGCGGGCATGCTTCTCTCATAAAAGGAGAACCCTGAGGAACAATCTGCAGGCGATCACTTCGTCGCAATCGATCCGCGACGCTCTCGCGGCCAGCGGCCTGCGCCCGGATTCACGTGCCGAACAGCTCTCACTTTCAGACTTTGCGTCTCTTTTTTCGAGGCTGCTATGAGGCGCGAAGGAGAAGGGTGAAGGCCTCGATTCTTAGCGCGGAGCCGCACCAGACGATAGATCCTCTATAACCGCGCGCAATCGGTCGGGTCGGTCCGTCATAATCCCGTCGACGCCAGTTTGGATCAGCGAGCGCATTTGCCCCGGATCGTTGACCGTCCAGGCGACCACCTGCAGGTCGGCGGCGTGAGCGCGATCCACCAGTTCCGAAGTGATCAGGTTGGCGCGGGGACAGAGCTGCCGAGCGCCGAGTTCCGTCGCCGCCTTCACGAGGTCGGGCTGCGCTTTGTCGACGAGGAGGCCCATCATGATCCCTGGGTCCAGCTTCGGCAGAGGGGCCAAGGTGGATGCGTCAAACGAGATCACCACGGTTCTGGCTGCGTTTTCGGCGTTCTGTAGCGCCCCAACTAGTGCATGATCCATGCCCCAGGCTGCTCCCTGCTTTATTTCAAGGTAGAAGACTACGTCGTGCTTGCGCGCGAACGCGAGAATTTCTTCAAGCGTAGGAATTTGCTGGCCCGCAAATTGGCGGTCGTACCACAAGCCCACGTCGAGAGCACGGAGTTCGGCCAAGGTGTGGTCCCGCACTGGCCCGCGGCCGTTGGATGTGCGTTCCAGGGTATCGTCGTGAATGGCGACGAAGCGGGCGTCGCGAGTGAGATGCAAGTCAGTTTCGATAAATCCCGCTCCTAATTGCACCGCTCGCTCAAAAGCGGCCATAGTGTTCTCGGGTGTATAACCAGAGGCTCCGCGGTGAGCGATGATCCAAGGCGAGCGCATGAGGGGCATATGCTAGCAGATCAATCGAGCGACTCGGTGCCGACGCCTTCCGGTTCTTGCGAGGATTGCAACGCAACTCGAGGGGTATAGGATTCGGTACTAGAACTAGCACATTTCTAGAGCTCTCGATGTGCAAAATGGTTCCGTGATGGGAATACGCGTTGCCCGCCCTTTTGCATCAGGAGAAGCGAGACGCGGTTTAGTCGCCATTCGAATATTTCGATCAGGGGCAGGTCCTCTAGGCTCCTCAGCGAACGGCAGATAGTGGCAGAGGGAGCGGGATTCAGATAATCCCTTTATAGGCCTTTGGTAGGCGGATTGCGCTGACTCGTTATCGCCAGGCATTTGGCGGTGCCTCAAGCGGTCCCCAGAAGGAAGATTGGGTGTCTGCCGGAGCGGTGAAATCGTCCAAGGGAACGACCGATTTCGCGCTGAGGGCGCGACCCGACAGCAGCCATTGTATTGCTCGCCCAGGGTGAGTAATCCCTGCCGTTACGGACTTGGGAGGAGAGGGCGTGGCACTGCTGGTATTGATTTTGGTAGCTATTGTGGTCACCCAAACTTGGTTTGACTGGCGCAATGCGAAAAAAGGCTGGTCGGTGCCCGACTGGGGCAAGGGGATCGCGCTCGGCGGGTTGATGGCTGTTTCGCTGGCGGCATCAAGCGCCTTTGCGTCAGTGTGGATTGGTGAAGAGGCGGGTGATTGGACCGGCGGATTCGGCTCGCCGCGTTTTTGGCTGGAGCTGGTTTGTTCGCTCGCGATGCTGGGCATTCTGGTGTATGGGATCCGCAAGAAACGGTTGCGTTTGATGATGCTGCTTGGCTGTGCGTTGATTACGGCCATGGTGCTGGGGATGGTTCTGTAAAGGCGCGGCAATCGAATCATTTCTTCTTTGTCGTTAGGCGACAATTCCCTCTCTCTAGATTTCGCAACAGGATCGGCCCTTTGGCAGCCGCCATTCACCGGTAAATCTCCGCTGTACGCCGAAAACCACGAGACACGTCAAGGCGTTGCCGATAATCTCCGCGCATGCTCGCTGAAATAACGAACGAGGAGATGGCAATGATGACAGACGCGACACCCCGGCTCGTATCCGAAATGTCTATTTCCCGAGTCGCCACAATAATGGCTGCCATCATGCTGATTTTCCTGGGAATCGTGTTTCAATGGGGCCAGCTTGGTGAGGGGCAATTCAACGTCGATGGCTTCTGGGTGATTCACACGATCGCGATGAACGTGTGGAACCTGGTTGCGATGCACGTGGGCCCGCTAGGCCTGATGGAGACCCTCAGGTTCTGGCCCCTGCTGCTCGTCGCGTTCGGCTTGGCCATTTTGCTGGCCCTCAAGCCCGGCGCCGGCGGAGCGCGCGCGTTCCACAACGGAGGAAACCCCAGTGCTTGATGCACGGCACCCAAGCAGGCATCTAGTCATCGGCGTGGTGATTCTGATGCTGGGCGTTATTTTGCTGCTGGATCAGCTTGGATTTCTTGAAGCTGATAAGATATTTCTTTTCTGGCCGCTCATTCTGATTTATTTCGGCGTCAACAAATTGCAAAGCCGCCGCAATCCGACAGGCACTTTCTGGGGAGCCTTCCTGGTTCTGCTGGGAATCTCATTCCAGCTTGAGGAACTCGGGTTAAGTCATATTCGCTTCGGAACGATCTGGCCCGTCTTTCTGATCTGTGTCGGAATTTTATTGATACTCCAAAGGTACGAAAGGCACGGCCGCTGGTATCCTCCGGCGCCGGGAGCGCCTCCGGGCGGCGACGAGCCGCCAGGCAGCATTCCGCCCCCCGGCAGCCCCGGGCATGCGGAATCGAATTTCGCACCGTATCCAGGGACCGATGCAGGCCAGGGCGCAAACCCTGGTGGATTCCGGATGCACTGGAAGGGATTCCCCGATCCCACACGCGCAGGGTGGAACGATGCGGGTGCTTGGTACGATTCGTCGGAGCCTCGGCTAAACGTCGTAAATATTTTTTGGGGCGGGAAGCGGCGGCTCATCACCAAGAAATTCGTAGGCGGCGAAATCGTGACGATCTTCGGCGGCTTCGATATCGACTTAACGCAATCCGACATTCAGGGCCCCCAGACGCAAATCGACGTGGTTACGATCTTCGGTGGCGGCGATATTCGTGTTCCTCCCAATTGGGAAGTGGTGCTTGAAACCGTGGCCATTTTTGGCGGTTGCGGCGACAGAACTTTGCACCCAGAGCAGCAGAAACCCAGCGGTTCCGATCCGGCTGCGCCAGTTACGAAGAGGCTGATCGTCAAAGGCGTAGCAATCTTCGGCGGCCTCAACATCAAGAACTGACCGCGCTCATGCATCCGATTCTTAGCCAACTTCGGCGACTTCTCCTCTATCTACTGGGCTGGATTCCACTCGCGGGAATGCTCACCTATCTGCTCGCAGTTCCGGGAGGATTGACTTGGGTGGAGGCATCGACGCTCGCGTTCATTCTGTGCCTTTTGTACGCCTTCGTATGCCTGGCTGCGTGGTATCCGTGCCTGGCGACGCCGCTCGATCATTCGAGCTTGCCGCGTTTTTTGTTCACACACGTTGCTGGAGCTTTCGTTGCCAGCGCTGTGTGGCTGGTCGCGGCGAGAATCATTGGCAGGATGCTGGCCGGGCTGTACGACTTTCATGGGATTGACGCGCGACTAATTAAGGATTTCCCACTCTTGTTTGGAACAGGGGTTTTGCTGTACCTCCTGGCGGTGGGATTTCACTACGTGCTGCTGGCTGTGGAAGCCTCGCGCGAAGCCGAGGCTCGCGTAATGCAAGCGAGCGTCCTGGCGCGCGACGCGGAGCTGAGGGCACTGAAAGCGCAAGTGAATCCGCACTTTCTTTTCAACAGCTTGAATTCGATTAGCGCCCTCACAGCTTCGGATGCCGCGAAAGCCCGTGAGATGTGCATACTGCTCGGCGACTTTTTGCGCCGAACGCTGGGGCTCGGGGAAAAACAGTCGATCCCGCTCGAAGAAGAAATGTCGCTGGTCCATGCATTTTTGGCCGTAGAAAAAATTCGCTACGGCTCGCGCCTGGAGATGGAAGAATCGGTCGACAAGGAGGCTCTCGAGGCGCAGGTGCCGCCGCTTTTGCTGCAGCCTCTAGTCGAAAACGCGGTGGCACACGGAATTGCCAATCTGGTCGAAGGCGGCTGGATCAGGCTCGAAGCCAAGCAGCGCGACGGTTATTTGTCGATCGCGATTGAGAACCCGTTCGATCCGCAGGCTCCACAACGCCGGAGAAACGGAGTGGGACTCGCCAACGTTCGACAGCGGCTCGAAGCGCGCTATGGAAGCAGCGCGACATTCGCCGCCACGACGAAGGGCGGCCGTTTTCGCGTGGCGCTCAGTCTGCCGGCGGGTGGAAAGGAGCGGACGGCGTGATTCGCGAAGGAAACAAGAAAATTCGCGTGCTGATTGTGGATGACGAAGACCTCGCACGACAGGTCCTTCGCGAGTACATTTTCGCGCACCCCGAGATTGAAATCATCGCCGAATGCGCGAACGGCTTCGAGGCCGTGAAATTCGCCACAGAGCGCGAACCCGATCTGATGTTCCTTGATATTCAAATGCCGAAGCTGGATGGTTTTGAAGTGCTTGAGCTGATTGGCGCGAACCGGGCCGTGGTGTTCGTGACCGCGTACGATACTTTTGCGATCCGCGCATTCGAAGTACACGCGGTGGATTACCTCTTGAAACCGATCAGCGCCGATCGCTTCGACGCCGCGCTGAAGCGCGCGAAGGAACGGCTCTCTGGGAAGTTGCCGGCGGCGCCAGTTCACGCCAACGACCTGGCCGCGGCCGCCCGGCCACCGTCGCAGTATCTCGACCGAATACCGGTGCGCGACGGGACCAGCGTCTTCATCATTCCGGTGGGAAGGCTCGACTACGCGGAAGCGCAAGACGACTACGTGGCTTTGGTGTCGGAAGGCAAGAAACACTTGAAGCAGCAAACGATATCGAGCCTGGAAGGCGCGCTCGACCCATCACGGTTTCTGCGCATCCACCGGTCGTACATCGTGAATCTCGAGCGAGTGGCTAAAATCGAGCCTTACGGCAAGGATTCGCACAT
>DASYZC010000144.1:0-28686 GCA_035949735.1 Candidatus Acidiferrales bacterium
TCTCCTTGAGCCTTGAGCTTCTTCTTGAAGGCTTCGACCGTCATGCCCGTCTGCTGCGCACCGACATCCTGCACAGTAAGACCGAAGATTCCCGCGAACTTCGCGAGGTAGTAGATGCATCCGCCCTCGTGAATCATGGCAAGGACGTTGCGCTCGCGAATGGCTTTGTGCTGCTCCTCGGTGAGTCCATATTTCTGGCAGTACGCGTCTTCGTCCTTCAGAAACTCCTCGCGATTCTCGGCCTTGTTGAACGAGTAGCACATCTTATTGAGCGGGTAGCCTTTCATGGCGGCTTGGCCGTCGAACATGTAAGTGCCCGGAATCGGCAGTTCCACATCGGTCGTTACGCTCATGCTGAACCTCTCTAACGGATACCGCGTCGCAGGTTTGGGCGCCTGCTGCGAACCCGCGGTTTCACGTCCCACCACCTTGCGCAAACACCACTTGTATATCAGCGGGTTGCAGCCCAGTGCGGTGCGCGAAATCACCGGCCGAGGTGACCGGCGTCACTTAGCGGTACGTTTTGTGGCGAAGTCAGGCTGGGCGGCTGAACGCTCCTATCGGCTCGTCCGTCCCTGGACATGGAATCTCTCGCCCGTGATGAGGACTACCGGGAGCGGTGATGCACGTCACAGCGCCAGTGCGGCGAAAAAGCCCAATCTAACGGCAGGAGGCGCGAAATGAAAGCCGCTACCGCATCAGCCACCGTCGCAGCCGTAAAAACCATTCTCTTCCCAACTGATTTTTCAGACGCCTCGAGGAGGGCGCAATCCTACGCAACCGCCATGGCCAATCGGTTCAGGGCGAAGTTGCTGATCCTTCACGCGAGAGACCCGCGCGACTACAACCTTCCGCCGGAGACTTGGCAGCGCGCTGAGCACGCTGACGCCAACAAGATGCAGGAACTGCAGAGGTCCATTGCCAACGCATTCCCCATCTTGAAGAGCGAACTCTGCGTGGGTGAAGGAACCGCGTGGCAAATTGTGGAGTCGGCGCTGGCGAAGCATACGGTGGATATGATCGTCCTTGGCACGCGAGGCCGCACTGGCCTTGGAAAATTGCTGCTCGGGTCGCATGCCGAAGAGATCTTTCGTCGCGCTGCATGCCCCGTCTTGACGGTTGGCCCTCACGCGCAGGACATCAAAGGCACGGAAAAGGAGCTTCGGGAAGTCCTCTACGCGACCGATTTCAGTCCCGAATCCCAAGCAGCGGCGCCGTACGCCGTGTCCATCGCGCTGGCACTAGAGGCGCACCTGAATCTCCTGCACGTTGTCGAGGAACCGAAAGTCGGCGAATTAGTTTCCGCAACCGAAGTCGTGCCATCGTCGGAGCGTCTGCTAAGGGCGCTCATTCCCGAGGATGCGCAGTTCTGGCGTGATCCGCGGTACTTTGTCGAAAGAGGCGTGGCCAGCGAGAAAATTCTCGAAGTCGCCGAGCGCATCCCGGCCAGCTTGATTGTCCTGGGTGTTCGCAAGGCAACCGGTGTGCCCGGCGCCGCAACGCATCTGGGCATCGGTTTGGCGCACAAAGTGGTCGCGGCTGCCGCGTGTCCCGTTCTGACGGTAAGGCGCTAAGAAACTGGAGCGAAAAAAGCCGAATTTCATCGCAGTGCCTGAAACGAGGAGGGTGCCATGCCAAATGCTGAGGTCGGAACGCGAATCGCTCTCAAAAACATACTCTACCTGACGGATTTCTCGGAACCGTCAGAAGCCGCATTGCCGTTTGCAACTTCCGTCGCACGCGAGTACGGAGCCAAGCTCTATGCGCTTCACGTAGTGATCCCAGCCGCATATACCTATACAACGCCGGAAGTCACCGAGGTGGCCTTCGAAGCGCAAGAGGACACCGCCAAGCTGAACATGCAACGCCTCGAAGCGCAGCTCACAGGCTTGCCGCACGAATCCATTCTCGAGCGCGCGACTGGGATCTGGCCGGCGCTCGAACAAACGATCAAGGACCACGCGATTGACCTGATTGTGCTGGGCACTCATGGCCGCACGGGAACTCAGAAGCTGCTGCTGGGCTCCGCGGCTGAGGAAATATTCAGGCGATCGCGCGTGCCGGTGCTCACAATCGGACCAAGGGAACACCATGGAGCACATAAATCTGCAAAATTCCGTCGTGTGCTTTTTCCGACAGACTTCACGCCGGAGTCGCTCGCTGCGGCGCCCTACGCCATCTCGATGGCGCAGGAAAACGAGGCCCGGCTAATTCTCCTGCACGTGACCAAGGAACCCGAAACTCAGCCGGCCGATCGAGCTGCCGAGGACGCCATGTCAAACCTTCTGTTCCAGTTGCACGAGATCGTTCCGGCATCGGCCGAGCCGTGGTGCCGATTGGAAGCTGTCGTTCAATTTGGGAACTCAGCGGAACAAATCCTGAAGGTCGCAAAAGAGCGCGATGCGGACTTGATTGTTCTGGGAGTGCGGGATCCAGGGCCATTCATGGGAGCCGCAACGCATCTTGAGAGGAACACGGCGCACAAAGTAGTCGTTGCGGCCGCTTGCCCCGTGCTGACTGTCCGCAACTGAGAGGAGGGTGCGGGGAACACTGAACCTGGGACGTCACTCTGATTGGCTTGCTGAAGACTATGCGAGAGTGGCCATGTTTATTCAGGAGATGACTAGACAGGCGAGCCTGGACTTTCTAGCTCGAACGCACCTGGGCAGATTGGCCTGCGCTCAAGCAGCCCAGCCCTATATCGTTCCCATCTACTTCGGCTACCGCGATTGTTGCCTTTACAGCTTTTCCACCGTCGGGCAAAAGATCTCCTGGATGCGCGCCAATCCTCTAGTCTGCGTCGAAGCGGATGAGGTAGTAAGCTCGCACAACTGGACCAGCGTCATCATCTTCGGTCGCTTCGAAGAGCTCCCCGACCTGCCCGAGTGGAGTGGCGAGCGCGCAATAGCTCACGATCTCCTACAAAGACGGCCAATGTGGTGGGAGCCCGGTTACGTGAAAACTATCCTCCATGGCGCCGAGCGGCCCTTGGTGCCGATCTTCTACCGCATCCATATCACGGGAGTTACCGGCCACCAAGCCAGCCCCGAGTCTGCCAAAGCTACCTCTTAAAGGATGCGCATGGCTACAGGGGACGGTCGAGAGGGCTTGCCAAAACGCGGTGAGCTTACGATAGTGTGGGTGTGAATCCGCAAGGCCCGCTGCAAACCGACGCGCCCGACCTTCGCAAAGATAAGGCCACCTCGCTTGACTCCGTTTTTGCTCCGCGCTCTGTGGCCGTCATTGGGGCCACGGATCGCGAAGGCAGCGTCGGGCGAGCCACGCTGCTCAACCTGAAGAATTCCTCCTTCCGTGGAAAAGTTTACCCGGTGAATTCGCGCCACTCCGAAATTCTTGGCCTTCGTTCGTACGCTTCGATCCGCGAAGTTCCAGACGTCTTGGATCTCGCCGTCATCGTTACCCCCGCCGCCACCGTTCCCGGAATCATAGGCGAATGCATCGACGCAGGCGTGAAAGCGGCGTTGGTCATCTCCGCGGGATTCAGGGAGCACGGAGCCGAAGGACAAGCCCTCGAACGCGAGATTGCAGAGCGATTGCGACACGGACGATTGCGGCTCATCGGCCCGAACTGCCTGGGCGTGATGAACCCGCTGATCGGTCTCAACGCGACATTCGCGCAGACTATTGCGCGGCCGGGGAACGTCGCGTTTCTAAGCCAAAGCGGCGCACTGCTGACAGCGATTTTGGATTGGAGTCTCCGCGCAGAAGTCGGCTTCAGCGCGTTTGTATCCACTGGATCGATGCTCGACGTGGGATGGAGCGACCTGATCGATTACTTCGGATACGACTCGAACACGGAGAGCATTCTGATTTACATGGAATCGGTCGGGGATGCGCGCTCGTTTCTCTCCGCCGCGCGCGAAGTGGCGATGAGCAAGCCGATCATCGTCATCAAGGCGGGACGCTCGGGGGCTGCGTCGAAGGCGGCAACATCACACACCGGCGCACTGACCGGTAGCGATGAAGTATTCGACGCCGCGCTGCGCCGTTGTGGCGTCCTTCGCGTGCAGAGCATCTCAGACATTTTTTACATGGCCGAAGTCTTGAGCAAGCAGCCGCGGCCGCGCGGGCCACGGCTAACGATTCTCACGAACGCCGGAGGCCCCGCCGTTCTCGCGACAGACACCCTGATCGGAGAAGGTGCGGAATTGGCGCCGCTCTCGGACGCGTCGCAAGAAGCGCTCGATGCTCTTCTCCCGCCCCATTGGAGCCATGGAAATCCGATCGATGTTTTGGGCGATGCGGATCCGGAGCGGTATGCTCGTGCGATCGAAATCGCGATAAAAGACCCGCAGAGTGACGGTCTACTTGCGATCCTCGCCCCGCAGGGACTGACGGACCCCGCCGGCGTCGCGCAACGCCTCGCATTTTTCGCGAAAGGGTACGGGAAGCCGCTCCTGGCCAGTTGGATGGGCGGGAAGTACGTTGAAGCAGGTGACGCCATTCTCAACGCCGCTGGAATTCCTACATTTTCCTATCCAGATACGGCGGCGCGCGCCTTCGTTTACATGTGGCGCTACAGCGATCACCTTCGTGCGCTGTATGAAACGCCCTCCATCGCGGACGATCCGGGTGTCACCAAGGAACGCGCGAGCAAAGCCAAGCGCATCCTCGATTCCGCTTTGGTTCAAGGGCGCACTCTGCTAACAGAGGCGGAATCGAAAGAGATTCTCGCGCTTTACGACATCCCCACCATCGCGACGAAGATCGCCCGCAATGAAGACGAGGCCGCGGAACTCGCATCCGAAATTGGTTTCCCCGTCGTGCTGAAAGTTCACTCTCGCACGATCACGCACAAGACCGATGTGGGCGGAGTAAAGCTGAATCTTGCGAATCTGGATGCGGTGCGAAGGGCATACGCGGAGATTCAGTCCAGCGTGACGTCGCGCGTCGGCGCGGATGCCTTCGAAGGAGTCACGGTCCAGCCGATGGTGCAACTCCACGGAT
The DNA here is from genome assembly GCA_035949735.1 of Candidatus Acidiferrales bacterium. GTDB lineage: Bacteria > Acidobacteriota > Terriglobia > Acidiferrales > UBA7541 > Palsa-295. Next base: position 4,969 of record DASYZC010000144.1, read on the forward strand.
ACGAATTGATTTTAGGGAGCAGCGTCGATTCGCAATTCGGTCCGGTGCTGCTGTTCGGGTCCGGAGGCGAACTTGTGGAGGTTTACCGGGACCATGCTCTTGGCCTGCCGCCGCTTAACACGACGCTCGCGCAACGCTTGATGGAGCAAACCAAGATTTACGGGGCGCTCAAGGGCGTGCGAGGACGGAAGCCGGTGAACATGGAAGCCCTCGAAGGCGTGCTCGTGCGGTTCAGCTGCATTCCGATTGAACTGCCGCGAATCAAGGAAATCGATATCAATCCGCTGGTCGCCTCAGCCGATGGATTGTGCGCGCTCGATGCCCGCATCGTGCTGTTCGACAAAAGCGTGACGGACCATGCCTTGCCGCAACCGGCAATTCGCCCGTATCCGGCGCAGTACGTATCCCGTTGGAAGATGAAAGACGGGCGCGAGATCTTGGTCCGGCCGATTCGTCCCGAGGACGAGCCGTTGATCGCTCGCTTTCACGAATCTCTCTCTGCGCAAACCGTGTATCTCAGATATTTTCACATGGAAGCGCTGAGCTCACGCGTCGCGCACGAACGCCTCCTGCGAAAATGCTTCATTGATTATGACCGCGAGATGGCGCTTGTCGCCGAATATGTCGATGCCGCCGGACGGCGAGAAATCCTCGGCATTGCTCGGCTCTCTCGCCAGCGAGACCATCAGGTCGCGGAGGTGGCAATCCTCGTCGCGGATGCCGCGCAACATCTCGGCCTCGGCACCGAATTGCTTCGGCGCCTGATCGAGATCGCGCGTGATCAGAAGTTCACATCGATCGTGGCCAACACTCTCCCGGATAACGCTGGAATGCGCGGTCTCGCGACCCATTTCGGCTTCGTGGTGAAAGAGAGCGCTGATCCCGCGCAAATCACCGCCGTCCTCAGCCTTTGACGTTCGTTCCCGTTCGCATTTTTGTCTGACCCGCAAAAAGAGCGCGAAAAATGCGAGGGTCGAAAGGCAAATTCTACGTTTTTGGGGGTCTTTCGAGTTTGAAGCATCGCTCGCGACAAAATTGTTTGAATTTGCCGGCGAAACCCCTCTGGCCATAGCACCCAGACCGCTGACGCAGAGCAGAGCAATCGTCGAGTTTGGAACATCTGAAACGCCGAACTAGTCACATAAAGCGCCCACTTTTGACAGCCTCAACCCTCGAAGGGCAGCAAAACTTGCCCTCAAACTACACACGATGCTAGTTTCTTTGCACCATGGGGCAGGAAGAGACGCAGCGCCAATCCAATCTAAAGCCGGCCGAGCAGGAGAGGTGGAAACTGCTGCAGTCGGCTCCCGACGCCATCGTGATCGTGAATCGGACTGGCCAAATCTCTTTTGTGAACTCGCATGCCGAGCGCATGTTCGGCTATGCCCCACATGAGCTTCTGGGCGAGCCCGTGGAGGTTTTGGTGCCGGAGGCGGCCCGGCCCGCGCATCTTGATCACCGCTCTGAATTTAGCAGGGCGCCTCGCACACGCGAGATGGGATCTGGGCTCCAATTGCAGGGCCGGCGCAAAGACGGCAGCACCTTCCCGGTGGAGATCAGCTTGAGCCCTCTCGAGGAACCGGAAGGTCAATTCGTCGTAAGTGCGATCCGCGACGTCACGGAACGAAGGCAAATTCAGGAAGCGCTGCGGCTGAGCGAAGAACGGTTTCGGCGGCTCGTCGCGGAGGTGAAGGACTATGCGATCTTCATGCTCGATCCCGAAGGCAACGTAAAAACCTGGAACGAAGGGGCGGAGCGGATCAAGGGATATCGCGCGGATGAAATCATCGGGCAACATTTTTCGCGCTTCTATTCTTCCGAAGACGCGGAGCGCGGAAAGCCGGAGGAACAGCTCAAGATCGCCGCTCGCGAGGGCCGGTCGGAAGACGACGGCTGGCGGATTCGCAAAGACGGGTCGCGGTTCTGGGCGAGCGTGGTGATCACGGCGCTGCACGATCAAGATGGAAAGCTTTTAGGTTTCAGCAAGGTTACGCGAGACATTACCGAACGAAAGCGCATTCGCGAGGCTTTCATTTTTGAGGTTACGAATGCCTTGCTTTCGAATCTCGATATTTCGAAATTGCTGGGGGCAATCGGCCTGTGCATCCGTCAGGTAAAGGCATTTGATTATGCGACTCTGGCGCTTTACGACAGCGAGACAAAGAAGCTGCGGATTCATTCGCTCGGCGCGGCGCCGCCGGGCTTACCGGAGCTCCCCGGTGGGGATTTGATCTCCATTGCAGGATCACCCCACGGCTGGTCTTACGTGTCGAAGAAGCCGCTCCTACTTAAAGGTCTTCCTGGAGAGGAATTCCCGCACGAACTTCCACAACACCTGGTACGGATCGGAGTGAAGTCGGGTTGCTGGATGCCTCTTATCGGACGGGAAGGGCCATTGGGCACTTTGAATTTATTTAGCCGGCAACCGAACGCGTTTCAGGAGAAAGATCTCGATGCGCTTGGGCAACTGGCCAGCCAGGTGGCGGTGGCGCTGGATAACGCGCTCGCGTTTCAACGAATGGCCGACTTAAATGCCCGACTCCAGAACGAGAAGCTTTACCTGGAAGACGAACTGCGAACGAGCAGCAAGTTCGAGGAGATCATTGGCAACAGCACAGTTCTCAAGCGGGTGCTGAAGCAGATCGAAACGGTTGCGCCGACTGGTTCGACTGTTTTGATTCTCGGGGAGACGGGCACAGGCAAGGATCGTCTGGCAAGGGCGGTACACGATTTGAGCCCGCGGCGCGAACGAGCTTTTGTAAAGGTGAACTGCGCATCCGTGCCGGCGGGTTTGCTGGAAAGCGAACTCTTCGGGCATGAAAAGGGCGCGTTTACAGGGGCGATTGCGCAAAGGATTGGAAGATTCGAGCTGGCGCACCAAGGCACGCTGTTTCTGGATGAAGTCGGCGAAATCCCGCTGGAACTCCAGCCAAAACTTTTGCGCGTTCTGCAAGAGAAGCAGTTCGAGCGCGTCGGGAGCAGCCGGACGCTAACTTCCGATGTGCGCATCGTGGCGGCGACGAATCGCGACCTGGCAAAGCTCGTGGCCTCGGGGCAGTTTCGGAGCGACCTCTACTACCGCCTTAGCGTTTTTCCCGTCTTAGTCCCGCCGCTGCGAGAGAGGTCGGAAGACATTCCCCTGCTCGTCCATTATTTTCTGTCGCAGTTTGCGAAGCGTTTGGGAAAGAATGTCGATGTGGTATCGCTGGAGACGATGGAAGCCCTCCGTCGATATTCGTGGCCGGGCAATGTAAGGGAACTCGAACACGTTATCGAACGAGCAGTAATCCTCTCCCCGGGGCCAGAGCTGCGAATTGCTCCTGTGGAGTTGGCGCAAGCTGATAAAGCGGCTCCGACGACGGTATCGGCAACGCTTGAGGATATCGAGCGCGAACACATCCTCCGCGTGCTGCGAGAGACCAAAGGCAAGATCGGCGGCTCCGGAGGCGCGGCGGAACGGCTTGGAATGAACCGCACGACCCTGAATTCCCGCATGCACAAACTACAAATCACCCGCAAAGATCTCTAGTCCTAATTTTCTTCCTGCTTGACAGCGATCACACGCCCATGTGACCTGCGTCACTGTACGCTAGGTGGCGGTTTGCGACCCTAGCGATCAGAGCACCGGCCTTTGATGCTCTCCAGATGGGCCGCACGAAGAGCCGCAGGTGAACTTCGAGGGCCGGCACGAAAACCTGAGGAGAGATGTTATGACTGAGAAATCAACGGCAGTGCAAATTGCAAAGGAGCCAATAGCTCCAAAACCCGTAACGTTTGAAAATGCGTTTGTCCGAGCGAACGCGATCTTCGAAGCTATCTCGCGGCGAGCGTACGAGATTTTCGAGGGCAACGGATACGCCCCCGGGCACGACCTGGATCACTGGTTTCAAGCTGAAAAGGAGCTGCTGCATCCCGTTCACGTGGAACTCAAGGATTCAGGGGACGTGCTCAGCATTAAAGCGGAGCTCCCGGGATTCAACGAAAAGGAGCTTGCGATCAACGTGGAGCCGCGCCGGCTTGTGATTAGCGGAATGCGGGAGACCAAGAAGGAAGAAAAAAAGGGTAAGACCGTCTACTCGGAGACGTGTGCCGACCAAGTCATGCGGGTGATCGAGCTGCCGGCGGAGGTGCAGGCCGAGAAGGCGATAGCTACGTTGAAGGATGGAATCGTCGAACTCAATCTGCCTAAGGTGGTGAAGGCGCGCACGATTCCGATCGAATCCAAAGCGGCAGCGGCGTAGGGGTCAACCCAACGGGCGGGAGGAGAGCTGGGTCATGAGAGATGTACGCCCGCCCAGTTCGGGGCTCCGTCAGATGGCGGTTTCGGCGATACAGAACTTTTCGATGGAGGCATGGAACATGACAAAGAAAACGAAACACGCGGCGCAGAAAGACGAAAGGGCAGTTCCCAAAAGAGCTAACCAGCGACCGCGACGCAAGGTGAGACGACGGTCTGAGGCTGTTATCCACCAGAACATACTTTCGAGCGAGTAATTTTAGCCGCTGGGTTCGGGGTAGGACGAGCGAGGCCCGGCCGCCCACAAAGAAGGAGAAGAGCCATGAGGGTACAAGATGTGATGATGAGAACGCCCGCTTATTGCAGTCCAGAGACGAATCTTGGTTCAGCCGTTCAGTTGTTGTGGGAGCGCGATTGCGGTTTTCTGCCAATCGTCGATGCCAAGAGAAAGCTGATCGGAGTGGTAACGGACCGCGATCTATGCGTAGCGCTGGGGACGCGTTGCCAGACAGCGGGGCGAATTACAGTGGGAGAGGTTGCAACCGGGAAAGTTTACTCGTGTAAGGAAAAGGACGAGATTCACACCGCCCTAGAAACGATGGCGAAGAGACGGGTTCGCCGCTTGCCGGTGGTAAACGAGGAGGGGGTACTTCAGGGGATTCTCTCGATGGATAACGTGGTTCTTCACACAGAATCTTCCGGATTCGGGCATAAGGCCGAGCTTTCCAATGAAGATGTGGTGAACACGCTGCGGCAGATTTATGGTCCTCTGGTCCCGCAAGTAGCCGAAGCTCAATTTGCTCGAGCGTGAAACGAAAACGCAAGGAGACGGCGAAGGAGGCCACGGACGTGCGCGAGATGCTGCACGACCGAAGCGAAGCGGGGCGGTTGCTTGCCGAGCAGCTCTCGGCCTTGCGCGATGACCGGGACGTCGTAGTACTCGGTCTGCCGCGAGGCGGCGTGCCCGTTGCGTGCGGTATCGCGACTGACCTTCGATTACCTCTGGACGTGTTTCTGGTGCGAAAACTAGGCGTGCCGGGATACGAGGAGTTGGCTATGGGCGCGGTGGCCAGCGGAGGGGTGGAAATCGTAAATCCCGATATCGTCGAAGAGCTTCAACTCTCCCGCAAAGATGTGGAAAAGGTGGTGACCAAGGAGATGTTGGAATTGCGACGGCGCGAAGTGGTCTTTCGGGGAATACGGCCAGCCTTTAATCTCTTCGGCCGTACTGTAATCCTGGTTGACGACGGCATCGCCACGGGTTCGACGATGCGGGCGGCAATTGAAGGAATCAAGAGGCTGGGAGCCGCGCGCATCATCGTGGCCGCAGGGGTCGCCCCCCTTTCCACGTATATGATCCTACGCGCAGAAGTGGACGACGTGGTTTGTCTTCTGACGCCGCGAGATTTCCGGGCAGTGGGAATTTTCTATGAAGATTTCCCACAACTCAGCGACGAGGACGTTTGCCGCTTCCTCGAAGACGCTTGGCGAAAAGGCGCCCGCATCGCGGCCTAAGGCCTAGCTCCAGGCAAGAAATCGAGGACTAAAATGGCAACCAACATTCATGAAATTCGCACTAAGAATGAGTCCAAGGAGGCCACGTACGCCGACCTGGCGGCTCAGCACGCGCAGCCCTGCATTTCGCTTTACACCAGCGACTGCTTCGCGCTGAATGACGCACAACAGTGCCTGCCACGGCTCAAGAAGATGCTTCGAAACGCGGAATCGGCATTTCAGAATGCTCCGATGACGGCCGAAGAAGCGGAAAAACTTTTGGAGTCAAACTGGCTAACGATGGGGCAAAGCGCGCGCGCTCATCTGAATGCGCAGGGCCTTGCGCTCTTCATGAGCCGAGACTTCTTTGGCTACTGCCATTTACCGGCACCAATTGACGACCAAGTCGCAGTCGGAAGGAACTTCCTCGTGCGGCCGCTACTGCCTCTGGTTCCAACAGACGATCGCTTCTTTGTGCTGGCGCTGAGCCAGAAACATGTGAGGTTGTTTGAATGCTCGCGTTCCGCGATTCGGGAGCGAACGATGCAGGATTTTCCGGGAACGTTCCGTGAAGACCTGGACGGGTTGCATTTTGAGCGACAATACCAGATGCATACGGCTTCCTCACCAGCGACCCGCCAAAAGGGTGCCATCTTTCATGGCCCCAGCCTGCAGCAGAAAGACAGGCTGATTCATTTCTTTCGCAACGTGGATCGGAGCGTGGCCTATTCACTGAAGGGGCAACAAGCGCCGCTGATCGTAGCCGCGGTCGATTATCTTTTCCCGATTTACCAGGAGGCAAACACATATCCGCATCTCCTGGATGAAGAAATTGGCGGAAATCCGGATCTTTGGCCGCCAAACACACTTCACGCCGCCGCGTGGAAAATAGTTGAGAAGCGGTTGCGGGAGGCGGGAGCGCGTGCCTTCGCAATGTACAACGAACATGTCAACACTCCGCTTACGTCGACTAATCTGCGGGAGATTCTCGCAGCTGCCGAGCAGGGACTCGTTCGGTTCCTATTTCTGGCGCCGACGGGCGAGCGGTGGGGCCGGCCGGCTCTTCCAGAGACGGTCCATGTGCATGCTAAGGAAGAGCCCGGCGATGAAGATTTGTTGAATCTCGCGGCGATTCTGACTCTTCGGCATGGTGGATTGGTACATGTGGTGCCGCGGGAGGAGCTGCGCGAAGGCGCAGATCTGGCAGCAGTATTCCGATTCGGCAAAGGATCGCAAGCAGCACGGGCCTCGTAGGTCTCTCGCGCCATCGCGAGAGAGGACACGCGGAGGGAGACACAAGAAATGAAGCTGCTGATCGCCACTGATCTGACGCCGGGATCGCAAAAGATGATCGAGGTTGTGAGCAACCGCCCCTGGCCGGCGAGCAGCGAGGCTTGCGTCCTGCACGTTGTCGATGAATCCCCATTCCCACTGGATGCGGACCTTCTGGAGATGGCGAGGGAAGGAGCGGAATCCACTATAAAGTCAATCGGCGAACGCTTGGGTAAGTCCGGCCTTAAAGTTCGCACCGAAGTTCTCTTGGGCCATCCACGAAGCGCTGTACCTGAATACGCAAAGAAGTGGGGCGCGGATTTTCTGATTGTCGGCTCGCATGGCGGGAGCGGACTCGCACGATTCCTGCTGGGCAGCGTGGCGCAGCACGTACTCCGCACGGCTCCCTGTTCCGTGGAGATTGTGCGAGCGAGTGCTCAAAACACGTCACTAACCGGGAAGGGACTGAAAATCCTGCTGCCGACGGACGGCTCGAAGTGCTCTGCTGCCGCTATTTGGTCTGTAGCCAACCGGCCCTGGCCCACGGGAACATGCGTGAAACTGATCAGCGTCGTTTCTCCGTTTGTACCTGTGGCCGATACCGCGACGGGATTTTTCTACGCGGAACAAGCGGTGGTGGCAGTTGAAGCTGTTGAGAAGGCTGCCCGGTCACGTGCCGCAGAGGCCATTGCAGAGGGGCGCGAAATCTTGAGCGAATCGGCGTTTGCGCGGATCGAACGCAGCGAGCCGCTGATGGGCAGCCCGAAAGCTGTGATCTTGGACGCGGCCGCAGAATGGGGAGCGGATATGATCGTAGTCGGGTCGCACGGCTGGCGAGGAGTTGACCGGTTGATGATGGGCAGCGTGTCTGAATCGGTGGCGCTGCATGCGCGGTGTTCGGTTGAAGTGATTCGATAGCGATGGTGACGAGAGGATTCGACGGTATTTCGTCAAGTGACGATATTTCGTCTACCAACTCCTTCTAAAACAGGCCACAACCGCGAAGTCCATACTACCGTAACAACTTGTACATAAACAACTTAATCGTAGATGGCTGTGGACGCAGCAACTGGTGAGGTTCGTGCACTTGTGATCTGCGAACGAGGAAGCTGTGCTGAGAATCACAACCAACCGCAGCCAGAATTCATTCGCGTTAAGGCTTGAGGGTCAGGTTGAAGGGCCCTGGGTAGAGGTGCTCAGAAACTCGTGGGCCCAAGCGATGAGCCACGACGGGCACGGCGAAATTGTCGTCGATCTAGGGGGTGTGAGCTTTGCCAATCCCGACGGGAGAGACTTGTTGCTCACGATGCGGAAGCGAGGCGCAAAGCTGATCAAGCCTTCGGGGTTCATGCGCGAGGTCCTGAGTATAGCGAGTCCAACTTCTGGCACAGGGACAGCCGGCAGAAATAAAGGAGAGTGATATGCACGCGCCATACGGTATGGAACTTACGGAAGACTGCAGGACGTGTCCGATGCGGAAGGATGGCTTCTTTTGCCAACTGCCATCGCCTGTGCTCCACGCGTTCAGCAACGTGAAGTTTTCGACCACTTACCCGGCGGACGCGGTGCTATTCGTCGAGGGACAGGCTCCGCGCGGCGTGTACATGCTGTGCAAAGGGCGAGTGAAACTGACGATGAACTCCGCCGATGGCAAAACTTTGATTGCGCGGATCTGCGAGCCGGGAGAGGTGCTTGGCTTGCACGCAACGGTATCGGGCCAGCCGTATGAATTGACGGCTGAGGCGCTGCAACCGTGCCAGGTGAACTTCGTGCGCCGGGAAGACCTCCTGAGGCTGATTCGGGAGCACGCCGAGGTTTCTGCGGCGGCGATCCAGCAGATGAGCAATGGTTATCGCCGGGCCTGCCAGGAAATTCGCTACCTCGGACTGTCGCGGTCCGCGAGCGAAAAGGTTGCACAATTTCTGCTCGAGACCTCCTCGCACGGCCAACAAACCAATCAGGGAAAGCGCTTCAACCTGGGCCTAACTCACGAGGAAATATCGCAGATCGTGGGCATTTCACGTGAGACGGTTACCCGGACGATGACGGAGTTCAAAGACAAGATGTTGATTACGACCAAGGGGTCCACGGTTGTGATTCGCAATGAAGCCGGTTTGAAGGCGCAGGCTGCGGTCGCCTAAGAAACGAAGCGCTTGGGAAGCAGGGAGGAGAACCATGGAAACGACACACACGTATAAAGTGAGAGCAAGGTCCACCAGAGTCCGGTCGGGGGTGGTCGCTTTCGATCGGGTGCCGGAACCGATCCGATTTAGCGCGCCGCCGGAATTCCTTGGAGAGCCGCGGGTTTGGACACCCGAGCATTTCTTCGTGGCAGCGTTAGTGAGTTGCTACGTAAGCACTTTTTCAGGGATTGCGGACGCATCGAAATTTAGTTTCGCCTCTCTCGAAGTCGATGCGGAAGGGACGATAGAGAAGGACGCGGGCGGATGGAGATTCACGGAAGTCAGGCTGCACCCGTCTGTGAAAATCGTCCAGGAGCAGGATCGTGAACGGGCTGGCAGGCTATTGGAGAAGGCGGAGCGGTCGTGCCTTATCGCGCGATCAATTTCCGCGAAAGTTACTCTCGCTCCCGTCGTGAAAGTGGTGCCCGACCCAACTGAGGCTGCGACGGTAAATCCGACAGGGGTGGTAGCGGGTCTTGGCCAGGGGCCCGAAAGCAATCCTGCCGCGGGTGGTAACCACATCTAGATGGCTTAAATCGATGTGAGGCACGTCACACGGCGATGTGATGGCGGTCGCTACGTTCGGGATAGCTGCGGAATTATACAAGGACCGTGAGAGTTGCAAGGTCGTCCGCCGCGCTGCGCGGAGGAGGGAGGATCGAGATGCATAATTTCGGGATCGACGTTTTCAAGGGCGCGGCTTGGGCGGGCCATCCAGCGTCCATAGCGGAGTTGCATCCACCGACCATCGCGAAGGCGGAAGAGACGTTTCTCAAGGGTATGCTCGAGACGCCCTGGAGACAGGGACACCGGAGTCCAGCGGAGTGGGCACTATCGATTCTTCTCCACATCGCAATCGTGAGCGCCGTGGTATTGGCACCTCTCTTCTATACACAAGTGATTGACCTGCGGGCTTTTCAAACGATGCTTCTGGTGGCGCCAAGGCCCCCGGCCGCTGCACCGCCGCCAGCGACGGTCACGCAGAGAGCGATGAAACCCGCGATCCATATGTTCGAACCAAAAGCGCTGATGGCCCCCGCGACGATTCCAGCGAAGATTCGGATCGTACGGGACGAGGCGGCGCCGCCGGATCCTGGAGTGGACGGAGTGATCGGCGGCGTGCCGGGCGGAGCGTCAGGCGGTGTGTTGGGCGGAATCATCGGCGGAACTCCAGCGAAGCTGGCGCCGCCTCCGCCTGCCGCTAAGACGGGAAGGATTTTACGCGTCGGCGGAGATATCAAGGCTCCCCGGGAGCTTTACAAGCCGGCGCCGGTGTACCCGACGATTGCCCAGATCGCGCACACCCAAGGGGTGGTCATCATCGAGGCGCTCATCAATGAACATGGCGACGTCGTACAGGCGCAAGCCATTGACGGCCCTGGCCTCCTCATTCCCGCGGCACTCGCCGCCGTGCTCAAGTGGAAGTACGAACCAACCTATCTGGATGGAGAGCCAGTTTCGATCAGAATGCACGTCGAGGTGAAGTTTACGCTGCGGTGACCCGTGGCAGCGCGTTATGACTGGTCAACCGTACAGCTCACAGCACAGTTGCACCACGTTGGTGCAACACAATTCTCGCAACTTGCTGAGAAGTATGGCGGGGACGACGAGACTCGAACTCGCGACCTCTGCCGTGACAGGGCAGCGTTCTAACCAACTGAACTACGTCCCCCCATGGGTGAAGCACGGTGGTGGGCGGTCAGCGATTTGAACGCTGGACCTTCCGGGTGTAAACCGGATGCTCTAACCGCTGAGCTAACCGCCCTGCCTCCCTATTCTAGCTAGTTAAGCGAATTCGCACTAGAAGAATTCCCGTTGTTCTGGCCGATTGTGCGTGAAGCGGTCGTTTTTCGATGGCCGTCGCGCATGGCGGCAACTCCGTTGTGTCTCGCTTGGGACAGGGGTACGATGCGCGGGGGCTGAGGCTGAATCAGAAGTTGGAGTTGCGATCCTTTCTGTTGATGACGGCGAGGCGCGTATGACCCATACGAAGTCTGGTGGCGTGGGAAGTAAGTTGGAGACTGGAGTTCAAAATCGGCGGGCGATGCTGAAATCGGCGCTGTTAGGTGGTGGCGCGGCCGTGGCTAGCCTTTTCGGAGGTTCGCTTGCGGAGGCCGCTCCCACGCGCAAGGAACAAGAGGCGCAAGAGAAAGCAGATCGCGCCACGCGCGGGATGCCAGCGCCGCACATTCAGGACGTGAGCGTGATTGAGGTGGGAGGCGGCGGCAACAATGACTCAACTGTCGTGAAGGTTACGACCGACCAGGCCGGACTTCACGGCTACGGTTGTGCAACGGCTACATTTCCCGGAGGCCGGTCCAAACTTGTGAAGACGGCCGTGGAGCAGTATCTGAAACCTTTGGTGACCGGCAGAACAACCGACCGAATCGAGCAGATTTGGGAACTCTGCTACATGAGTTCTTACTATAAGAATGATGTGGTTCAGAACTGCGCCATTGGCGGCCTCTGCGACGCGCTGTGGGATATCAAAGGCCGACAAGCGGGAATGCCCGTCTACCAATTGGTTGGCGGAAAATGCCGCGATGCGGCGGAAATTTACTTGCACGTGTTCCTGGCCACACAGGATACGAACAAGAAGCTGATCGAAAACTCGATGAAGCTCGTCGATCAAGGCTGCCGGAACCTGCTGATCGCGATGTTCATTCGAGACGGGGCTGTAAACAATTTGTATGGACAGCCGAAGTTCGACGACGGCTCCGTACCTTTCGATCGCGACAAGGAAACTCGCAGGGTGCTATCGGCGTGCGAGACTTTCAGAAAAGAGATGCCGCCGGAAATAGGCCTGGGGATCGATGTACATTCGTTGCTCGATAGTGTACGAGCGGTCGAGTTCTGCAAAGATGTGGAGCCGTTCAAATTGTTCTATTGCGAAGACCTGTTTCCCCCGGAAGAATCCGGCCACTACAAGATCGTCCGGCAGATGTGCACGACGCCGCTAGCGATCGGCGAGCTCTGGAACAACCCGCATGAGTGGCAGCCGTTAGTCGAACAGCGCCTGATCGACTACATTCGCCATCATGTTTCCCATATCGGCGGCTTTACGGCTGCACGGAAAGTGGCGGCGTTTGCCGCTAATTACGAGGTGAAATTCGCCTGGCACGGCGCTCCCAACTCCCCTGTGGGCCACATGACGAATCTTACGCTCGATCTGACCAACTCAAATTTTGGGATTCACGAACACTTCGACTATACGCCGCTTGTCCGGGATATTTTTCAGGGCTGCCTTGAAGTGAAGGGTGGGTACGCGTGGATCAGCGAAAAGCCCGGCTGGGGTATCGAGGTTGACGAAGCGCTCGCCGCAAAACATCCCATCACTGACGAACGTCCCAATGAGATGCGCACACCCGATGGTTCCGTGATCAACGGCACGGGCTAGAATTCAGCCTGGCTCTCCCGTGTTGCGCGGCCCAGTCAGCTCGACGGGGCCAGCCGGCGAAGAATCTCCTGCTATTGCGGCTGGCTCGGCAGGCTTCGTTGCGACCCCATGATTCGGTCACATCTGGTCTCCTCTAGAAGTTTCCAAAGCGGCCAGCGCTTAAGTGGACTGACCCTCCATCCGATAAGGGTACTGGGGGATACCTGTACCTAAGTACAGGTCAGTAAATGGCCTGTACGGCTGTACAGGCGTCGCAATGCGGCGGATTGGATGTTAGCTGATTCACCACGAGGGGTGAAGCCGGGGCCGCCGTCGATCCGAATCGCATGCTACTCTCCCGAATGCCGCGGTTCTAGTACTGCGGGCGCACAACTATGTCTTCTCGTCTCGGTGAAATTCTGGTCAAAGACAGCCTGATCTCTGGAGATCAGTTAAAGCAGGCGCTCGACTATCAGAAGAAGAATGGCGGCCGACTGGGCACATGCCTAGTGAAGATGGGGCTGGTAAGCGACGACGATATCACGGCGGTTCTCTCCCGGCAGTACGGTGTGCCGTCCATCAATCTGAAATTCTACGAGGTAGACCCGGCAGTGATCAAGCTGGTGCCGCAGGAGACTGCTGTTCGCTACCAGATTGTGCCGCTATCGCGCGTGGGATCGACCTTGACGATCGCGATGACGGACCCGACGAACGTCTTCGCCATGGACGACATCAAGTTCATGACGGGATTTAACGTGGAGCCGGTGGTGGCGTCGGAGACGGCCATCAGCGAGGCGATTCACAAGTTCTACGGCGAAGTGGAAAGCGTCGAAGAACTCGACAAGGTGATGAAGGACCTGACGGCCGAAGACGCGGACGCGCTGGAGCTGGCGGCGGAAGAAACGGAGATGGACCTTGCGTCGCTCTCAAAGGCCGCCGAGGAAGCTCCGATCATCAAGCTCTGCAATTTGATTCTGACAGACGCGGTAAAGCGCGGCGCCAGCGATATTCATGTGGAGCCCTACGAAAAGGAATACCGCGTACGTTTCCGCATCGATGGAATCCTGCAGAACGTGATGGCTCCGCCCATGAAGCTGAAAGATGCGATGACCAGCCGCATCAAGATCATGTCCAAACTCGACATCAGCGAAAAGCGGCTGCCACAAGACGGCCGCATCATGATCAAGTACCTGAAGGACGGAAAGAAGAAGGAGCTCGACTTCCGCGTTTCGACCGTGCCGACGCTCTTCGGAGAAAAAATCGTTCTGCGGTTGTTGGACAAGGAAAACCTGCGTCTGGATATGACCAAGCTCGGCTTTGAGCCGGAGGCGCTGGCCAAATTCGAGAGGCAAATTCTAAAGCCGTATGGCATGGTGCTCGTCACCGGCCCTACCGGATCGGGCAAGACCAATACCCTCTATTCATCGGTAGCGCGTTTGAATACACCCGAAACGAACATTATGACGGCCGAAGACCCGGTCGAATTTCAGCTTCCTGGTATCAACCAGGTGCAAATGAAAGAGCAGATCGGGTTGAACTTTGCCTCGGCGCTGCGCGCATTCCTTCGACAGGATCCCAACATCATTCTGGTAGGAGAAATTCGAGACTTCGAGACCGCCGAAATCGCCGTTAAGGCGGCACTCACCGGCCACCTAGTCCTTTCGACGCTCCACACGAACGATGCGCCCTCGACGATCAGCCGCTTGATGAACATGGGCATTGAGCCGTTCCTGGTGGCTACGTCCGTGAATTTGATCTGCGCGCAGCGGTTGGTACGCCGCATCTGCGTTCAATGCAAGGAACCGCTGCAGATACAGTCGGAGGCGCTGACGGAGGCGGGTTTTTCTCCCGAGGAGGCGGCGAAAATCACGGTGCAACACGGCAAGGGATGCGCAACTTGCAACAACACTGGATACAAAGGCCGCGTGGGACTCTATGAAGTGATGGAAATCAACGACGAATTGCGCGAATTGGTTCTGGTGGGAGCGTCCGCGCTGGAACTGAAGAAGAAGGCGATGGAACAAGGAATGATCACGCTGCGGCGGAGCGGCTTGCAGAAAGTCGCTTCGGGGCTGACGACGATGGAAGAAGTTCTTCGCGAGACGGTTTTGTAATCGGAGGAGAAAAATGGCCGGCATCACGTTGAGCGAGCTTTTGAAGAAAATGATCGAGATGGCCGGGAGCGATTTGCATCTCTCGACCAACAGCGCGCCGCGGGTGCGCGTACATGGAAAGCTTCGTCCCTTGGACATGCCGCCTCTCACGGCCGCGGATACGAAAGCGCTGGCCTACAGCGTTCTGACGGACGTGCAGAAACACCGGCTGGAAGAGAACCTGGAACTCGATTTCTCGTTCGGCTTGAAGAGCCTGGCGCGGTTCCGCGGCAACATTTTTCACCAGCGCGGCGCCGTGGCCGCCGTTTTCAGGACGATACCCTGGGAAATCAAGAGTTTTGACGCGCTCGGACTGCCGCCGATCGTGCGCAGCCTTTGCGACAAGCCGCGCGGGCTGGTGCTGGTGACGGGCCCGACGGGCTCGGGAAAGTCCACGACGCTCGCGGCGATGCTCGACAAGATCAACAATGAGCGCGACGAGCACATGATCACGATCGAGGATCCGATCGAGTTTCTTCACAACCACAAGAAATGCCTGGTGAACCAGCGCGAAGTACATTCGGACACACACTCTTTCGCGAATTCCCTTCGGGCCGCCCTGCGCGAAGATCCGGATATCGTTCTGATCGGCGAAATGCGCGATTTAGAGACCATCGAATCCGCGCTGCGCATCGCCGAAACGGGACACCTGACCTTCGCCACGCTGCACACTAATTCGGCGGTTTCGACGATCAACCGTATCGTCGATGTTTTTCCCGCGCATCAACAGCCGCAAATCCGAGCGCAGCTTTCGATGGTGCTGGAAGGAATACTTTGCCAAGCGCTGCTGCCCAGAGTTGACGGGCGCGGGCGCGCGATGGTCATGGAGATATTGATTCCCAACGCAGCCATCCGCAACCTGATCCGCGAAGACAAGATTCACCAGATTTATTCGGCGATGCAAACGGGAACCGGCACAACCGGGATGCAGACTTTCAACCAGAGCCTGGCGAACGCTCATTCCCAGAAGTTGATTACTTTGGAAACCGCTCTTGCAAGATCGTCGAATCCTGACGAATTACAGGATTTAATTAACCGTGGGGTGACGTCTCCGCCCGCGAGCGGTCGGACTCCCGTCCGACGGTAATCGAACAGATCGACGAGGAGGTAACACATCATGCCGGTTTACACATATCGCGGAACCAACCGCGCGGGCGCGCCGGTCACCGGAGAACGCCAATCGCAAAACAAGGCCCAGCTCACGGCGGCGCTGCGCCGGGAAAATATCAATGTGAGCAAGCTTTCCGAAAAGGGGAGAGAGTTCAACATCCCCACGTTCGGAACGGGCGTCGATTCCAAGGAGCTCGCAATATTTACCCGCCAGTTTTCCGTGATGATCGATGCCGGCTTGCCGTTGGTACAGTGTCTCGAGATTCTGGCCGGCCAGCAGGAAAATAAAACGTTTCAAAAGATCCTGAACGCCGTGCGAGCGTCGGTAGAAGGCGGAGCGACACTTTCGACTTCGATGAAAACGCACGAAAAGGTTTTCGATCCCCTCTACTACAACATGGTCGAGGCCGGCGAGACGGGCGGTATCCTGGATACGATTCTGCAGCGCCTGTCTACTTACATTGAAAAGAACGTCAAGCTGAAGCGGGCGGTCAAGTCCGCGATGATTTATCCGATCTCAGTTTTGGGGA
The DNA here is from genome assembly GCA_035949735.1 of Candidatus Acidiferrales bacterium. Taxonomy (GTDB): domain Bacteria; phylum Acidobacteriota; class Terriglobia; order Acidiferrales; family UBA7541; genus Palsa-295. The sequence goes on from DASYZC010000144.1 coordinate 21,324, forward strand.
TTGCCGCGGGTGTAATTATCCTACTGTTATGGAAGGTCGTGCCGATCTTTATCACGTTGTTCAATGGTTTAGACGTGGATCTGCCATTGCCCACGAGGATCGTTATCGGGCTGAGCCATTTCGTCGGCAGCATTTACGGCCTAATGATGTTGGTCTTTTTCGTTGCAAGTGGTTTTGCAGTGAAGTTTTGGTACGGAACGCCGCAGGGGCGGATGACGGTCGACACTTTAATCTTGAAACTTCCCGTCGTAGGAATAGTCATGCGCAAAATCGCGGTAGCGCGATTCACGCGAACCCTGGGCACGCTTATTTCGAGCGGCGTCCCAATTCTAGAGGGGTTGGACATTACAGCCCGCACGTCCGGCAACGCCGTGGTGGAAAAAGCAATTTCGCAGACGCGGAAGGCAGTTGAGGCCGGCCGTTCGCTGGTCGATCCATTGAAGGAAACGGATGTTTTCCCCGGGATGGTGACCCAAATGATCGGCGTCGGCGAGCAGACGGGCGCGATGGATGCGATGCTGCAGAAAATCGCGGACTTCTACGAGGATGAAGTGGATGCCGCTGTGAAGGATATGCTGACGGCCATCGAGCCGATCATGATCGTGGTGTTGGGCGTGGTCGTGGGTGGCGTGGTTATTTCGATGTATTTGCCGCTGTTCTCGCTGATCGGCAAACTGTCGGGACACTAATCCGCTCGCGCGGTAACGCGATTTCGAAATCTCGAATCGGGCCATTCTTGTGGCCGCGCCAAATCGAATTGCGAGATTCGCGTGGGAACTCGATCACGCGGGGAGAACAAATATCGGATCCCGGATGGAGCCTACGCCCAGCATAAATGAATGGTTGCCTTGGCTGGGCCGCGTTCGTTTTCTCGTAATCACCTTCCTTGTAGCAGGAATCATCGCCGTCCGCCAATGGACATCCAACCCCTTTCCTGTGCGGACGCTCCTCGGCTTATCCGTCCTGTGGTATCTCCTTGCGACTTTGTATTTGTTCATACAACGCGCCGTTCCGCAGAGCAGATGGCATGCACCGGTTCAAATCGCTCTGGACCTGGGAATCATAACCGGCATCGTTTACGCCAGTGGCGCGCAGGATAGCTATTTCGTCTCCCTGTACCTGCTTGCGATTTTGATGGGCAGCATCCTCTTCTCCCGGCGCGGCACCTTCCTGGTGGCGGGATTCAGTTTCGTGCTCCTCGGATGTATCACGGAGATTACTTACTACGGAATCATCCCGCGCACGGCAATGTCGACTCCGAGTCCGCGAGCGCTCGAATCCTGGCTCGGAAGCAACCTGTTTGCCTTTTTCGCCGTGGCGTATCTGGGAAGCCTGCTGGCGCAGACGATTCAGACCAAGGGCGTCGAACTCGAGCAAAAAAACGAGGCGCTGAAGGATTTGCAAACCTTCAACAATGACATCATCGAGTCGATGCGCGGCGGTTTGCTTACCGTCGATCTTGAAGGTCGCATTTTGCTGATTAATCGCGCAGGAGCCGAGATCACCGGCCACGGATTCGGACTGCTCCGCGGAGAAAACGTTGCCGACGTTTTCCCAGGCTTCTGGCCGGTGGAAATGGACGAAAGGGGAATCCCACGGGCGCTTCGCAAGGAGGTGGAGGTCCGAACTCCCGCCGGAGCGACGCGATTTCTCGGCATATCGATTTCTCCGCTGCGCACCGGACAAAATCAGGCCACCGGATTTGTTTTTAACTTCCAGGACCTGACGGAACTCAAGCGGCTGGAGCATGAGGTTTTTACCAAGGAACGCATGGCCGCCTTGGGGCGCCTTTCAGCGGCCATCGCCCACGAGATTCGCCAGCCTCTGACGGCGATGACCGGTGCGCTCAAGGAGCTGGCGCGGTTCGCGCCGCTCGAGGATGACGACAAGAAACTCGTTCAAATCGTGAGCCGCGAATCGCAGCGCTTGAACCAGATCATCACGGAGTTCCTGGATTATTCGCGCGAAAAGTCGTACGCCTTCACGGACGTGGACATGCTGAGCGTCATCGAAGATACACTCGTCCTCATCGAACGCAACACGCTTGCATCCGGAAAGATTCGAATCGAACGCCACTTCTTCCAGCGTCCGCTTCGAGCCCGCGCCGATCGCGATGCAATGAAGCAGGTCCTTTGGAATCTTTGCAACAATGCGCTGCGAGCGATGCCCGATGGCGGCGTGCTTTCGGTTCACGCGGAAGCCGTTGAGAATTCCGTCCGAATCTCGATCCGCGATACGGGAAGAGGAATGGAGCCGGGCGCGTCCGCCCGGATCTTCGAGCCGTTTCAGTCGGGGTTTCCCGGAGGAACGGGGCTGGGGCTCGCCATTGTTTATCAGATCTTGCAGGCGCATCGAGGACGGATTCACGTAGAAACAGGGCTGGGAAGCGGGGCGGAATTTATCGTGGACCTGCCTTCCGCCGCGAGCGCCGTAACGCACGAGCCCCTCCATGCTGCGCTACAAGCAGCGGGAAAACGGTAAACACCCACATGCCCCATCTATTGATCGTCGACGACGAACCCTCGATACGAGAGTTGCTCGAGATTAGCTTTCGCAAGGAAGGCCACAAAGTGGAAGTCGCGGCCAGCGGCGAGGCGGCAAAGCGCCAGATGGCGTCGCGCATGTTTGACATCGTCGTCTCAGACATTTGCATGCCTGACATGGATGGCGTCGAGCTTTTGCGCTATTGCAAAGAGGTTTCTCCCGCAACCGTCTTCATCTTGATCACCGGAGTTCCCACGATCGGTACGGCCATCGATGCCGTGAATTTCGGAGCCGATCGTTACGTGATAAAAGGCGACCGGCTGCTCGATGAGTTGCGGCCCGCCGTCGAGCGCGTCGCGGAGAGCCTGACGCTACGCAAGGAAGCCGGCTACTTGCGCCGCGAACTCAGGCGCCTCACGGGCCTGGATCATATGATCGGCACCAGCCCCAAAATGCGGTCGATTTTCGAGCTGATCCAGAATATTGCGCCGCAGTCCAGCCGTGTACTGATCACCGGCGAAAGTGGAACTGGAAAGGAACTGGTAGCACGCGCCATACACGAGAACAGCACACGCGCCAAAAGCCCGTTCATCACCATCAACTGCGGCGCCTTCCCGGAGACGCTGCTGGAATCCGAGCTGTTCGGTTATGTGAAGGGCGCGTTCACTGGCGCGAACGACAACCGGCGCGGACTATTCCACGCTGCCCACGCCGGAACGCTTTTTATGGATGAGATCGGCAATATGAGCGTCACCATGCAGGTGAAGCTCTATCGCGTGCTGCAGGAAGGCAAGGTACGGCCCATCGGGAGCACCGAGGAAACCGACGTGGACGTCCGCGTGATCGCCGCCACGAACAAGGACTTTGAGAAGGAAATTGCCGAGGGACGCTTTCGCGAAGATTTGTATTATCGCCTGAGCGTAATTCCCATTCACCTTCCGCCGCTCCGCGAACGTCGCGAGGATATTCCCTTGCTCGCGCGGGAGTTTTTGGGGCGTTTCGCGAAGTCCATGTCCAAGAACATCGAAGGCATCGAGCCGGAGGCCATGCGCCGTCTTGAAGTTTATGACTGGCCCGGAAACGTGCGTGAACTGGAAAACACGATCGAACGCGCAGTCGCCCTGGAAGCGGGCCATCGGATTTCGGCCGACGCCCTTCCTGAGAGGATTCGAAATTATCATCAGGGTTCCATTCCAGGCGCGGCAAACAACGGTAACGGTGCGAGTCTGCCCGAGGAAGGCTTGAACCTCGAAGAGCACATCCAGCAGATCGAGCGGTCCTACCTGCTAGCTGCGCTCGAACGCTCGGGCGGCGTCCGAACACAGGCCGCGAATATCCTCAAAATGTCCTATCGTTCGTTCCGCCACTACGCCAAGAAATATGGGGTATAGTTGCTCTCTCGGGGATTGATGCATTAAACGCTGCCCGGTCCATCGGGACCGCCCACGGGAGCACTGCCACGAGCCTGGCCTGGCAGGCACTGGTTCCGGGACTAGCGCGACCGGACCTATAGGACGCACCGAGCGCAAGGATTTCGGTCGGCAGGCCGATATACGATTTGTGACGCGTAATGGCAGACAAGTCTTTAAGATACGCGATATGTCATCCAGACCGGTCAAAATTTGTCATTTTCACGAGGCCCAGGCATTTTGGTGTATCGCATGGCTGCGGTCGGAGGAACCAAGATACAGGTATCTGCATGAAAACAAGGGTGATGTTCAGTAGTGCTGCAAGAGTAAACCTACTGCGCCTGGGGTGGCATCTCTCTTGCGATAGATAGAGCGTACCCCGCCAGGGTGTACAACAATAGAGATTAAGGAGCGTTGCTCCTAGGAGAGACAATGAATAAGAAACAGAAGGGCTTCTCGTTAATCGAGTTGCTGATCGTCGTGGCGATCATTCTGATCATCGCGGCCATCGCAATTCCGAACCTGCTTCGCGCACGTATGGCGGCCAACGAGTCTTCGGCGGTCGGTTCCGTCCGAACGATCGTTACTTCCGAAGTGTCCTATACGTCGACGTGGGGTCAGGGCTTTGCCGTGGCTATCACCAATCTAGGTGGTGCGACACCGTGCGTGGCTTCGGCGGCTACGTCCTGCTTCCTCGACCCGCTTCTTTCGGTAGCACCCAACCAGAAGAGTGGCTACACGGTTAGTGCCAACGGACTTGGTGGCGCCGGCACCGCGGCCTCCCCAAACACAGCCTTCGTTGCAGCAGCGGTACCCATCACTGTCGGAACAACCGGGCAGCGCTCTTTCTGTTCGGATGAAACGGGCGTGATTCGCTTCGACGCGGCTGGCGGTGGTGCTCCAGCGAGCGACACCGCGTGCCAGGTATTCCCATCACTCCAGTAGTTTCAGCACGACCGAGGCGGGGAGGAAGACCAACTTCTTCCCCGCTTTTTTTCTTGAAGGCGGACCCCAAACGAGCGTGAGTTCGATAAATGAGAATCCCGCAAAACCCGACCCAGAAGGTCCCTACTCAAGAAAACCGTGGCCGCGTTGGCGCAGGCTTCTCGTTAATCGAACTTCTGATCGTCGTCGCGATTATCTTGATCATCGCCGCGATTGCAATTCCTAATCTCATCCGGGCGCGCATGGCCGCCAATGAGAGCGCAGCGGCGGAAAACGTTCGCACCATCACGACTGCCTCGCTGGTATACAACGCAACCTGGGGAAATGGCTACCCGCCAGCACTAAGCAATCTCGGTGGAGTCGGCACAACCGCAACATGCGCCCAAGGGAATCTCCTTGATCCGCTTCTTTCTAGCGCTCCATACACAAAAAGCGGCTATGTATATGCCTATACAGGGCAGGGAGGCAATGTTGTGGCCGCAGCAGGATGCGGTAGCCCCGGCTTTAACGGCTATTTGATCACCGCGATACCCGTGAACGCAACCACTGGGGTTCGCAGCTTCTGCAGTGATGAGCCTGCAACGATTCATTTCGACAGTACGGGAACCGCTGCCGGAAGCCAGTCGGCTTGCGAGGGCCTGCCCGACCTGCAGTAGGATCCCGGAAGATCCCGGCGTTCGTTAACTGACCGTTTCCGGCATTAGCGACATCGTGCAGTTTTCTTGAGGAATGACCGATTTCCCAGGCATCGTCTGAAAAATTCGTTTCCTTGTTAAACTTGCAATGTGTACATCACCATCGCCGCTGCGATTCTCTCAATATTTCTCGTTCCTGCGCGGAACTCCAATGCTGTTCGTAGTGCGCTGGAAGCGCGGTACCAGCGCGCTCGGACGCTCAAGGCGGAGTTCTACGAGCGCTACTCGGACGGGAGCGGCGGCGTAGCGGCTGAATCCGGTGTCGTCTATTTCTCGCGGCCGGGCCGAATGCGCTGGGAATATGAATCGCCGGAACAGAAGCTTTTTCTCGTCGACGCCAAGAACGCATGGTTTTACGTTCCGGCCGATCACACCGCCAGTCGAGCCAAGGTCAGGGAAAGTTCCGATTGGCGTACGCCACTGGCGCTGCTTGCGGGCAAAACCGATTTGTCCAAGCTCTGCCGTCGGATTGAACTCGCGAGCCCTGAGTTGTCGGCGGGCAAGGATCTAGATGTGCAGCCAACAGACGGTGACGCGGTGCTGCGCTGCGTGCCCCGAGGATCGGATGCAGAAGGAGCCGCGACTCCGGACGTGCTGCTGGAAGTGGACCGCGAGGGATGGCTGACCCGAATCGTGATTCACGAGGCTGGAAATGCTCAGACAGAATTTCGGTTCGGGAATTGGGAAGAAAATCTACCGATTCCCGAAGCGAAATTTCACTTCCAGCCGCCGCCGGGAGTCGCGATCGTCGACGAAGAATCCCTGGCGGGCGAGGTTCACTAATCGCGGCGCCTGCCGCGTCATTCGCTGAGAAATGCCGCAGTCTCGCGCAGGAACAAATCTAATTGGTCGTGGTGCACCCAGTGCCCTGCGTTTGGGACTTTCAAAAGGCGCGCATTGCGGATCGCTATTCTTCGCGGATCCTTCTCCGGCACGGGAAGAAAGCTCTCCAAGCCCCAGAAAAATAGTATCGGGCAGGTGATGCGGCCGTAGACTTCGGCGCAATCTTCTACTCCGTGGCCGTAGGGCGGAAACAGACGCGCATAATTATCGAATTTCCAGATGAGCGAGCCATCGGGCTCCCAGTTCGTGCCGTGCAGAGTCAAGTGCTGGGCCACTTCATCCGAGAGATGTGGATTCGCTTCCTTCATGCGCGCAATGGCGGCTTCGAGGCTCGGATACGTTTTTGGCTGACGCTTCTCGATTCTGCGGATGGACTCGATCCAGTAGCGCAGCCGTTCTGATGCGGGACCGTGCACGCGGCTTTCGAGCGGCGCTCCCAAACCTTCGATTGATACGGCTTTGAGAACCTTCTCCGGATACACGCCGCCGTAGTGCAGGACAATTCCGCCGCCGAGCGAATGTCCGATCAGCCGGATAGGAAAATCGTTGATGATATCCAGCAGGGCGGATAGGTCGAGGACGTGTTCGGCGACGCTATACATTGCGCCCGGCGCCCAGGTACTGTTGCCGTGCCCGCGGAGATCGAGTGCGTAAACGTGATATCGCTCGCGCAGCGACCGCGCAACCCAGTCCCAGTTTCGCGCGTGATCCAGCCCCCCGTGCACGAGCACCAGAGAGGGCTTGTCATCGTCACCATAGTCCCAGAATTGCAGCTTCAGGCGATCGGAATAGAAGAAGTGTGAGATAGGTTCCATGGATTCGAATTCAGGGCGTCGAGAAATTTTTCGCCGATAGGAGTGGCGGAGAGGGTGGGATTCGAACCCACGGTTGAGTTTCCCCAACACTCGCTTTCGAGGCGAGCTCTTTCAACCGCTCAGACACCTCTCCGATTCGCGGACGCTTGCGTAGCTTAACAAACGTTCCTAC
>DASYZC010000145.1:0-2275 GCA_035949735.1 Candidatus Acidiferrales bacterium
CGTTCCGCGAGGCTCGGTCATCGAGCTAGAGATTGCCCCGACCCGCCGAGGGGCCCCACCACGAAGAGTTGCGGCGAAAGTGATCTGGGTTCAAAGGCCGCGCAATGCGAAGGATGTTCTGCACGTTGGCCTGGATTTTGAAGTAGCGGGCAATGTGTGGGACATTCCGTCGCCTCCACGAGATTGGTTTCCGGTTCCAGGCGAGACGGAGTTCTCAGAGCCCGAAACCGATGAAAAATTGGGGCCCTGGCCAGACACGCAATCCCTCAAAAATGAGCAGCCGATCAACGATGGAGGTGCAACGGCTGAGTGGGATGAAAGTGAAATCCTTTCCGCATGCAAGGCGGCCGATGTAATCGAACGTGACACCATAACCGAAGGCGAAACTGAAGCAGCGGGTACCGTGCAAATTGCCTCCAGCGATCCCCCCATGAATGGAGATATTCGCGAGATGGTCGAAAGGACTGTTAAAGCGGCTGTCGAGCGGCTTGCCAAGTCGATGGCGGACGAGGCGCGCAGCGAACGCATCGCCATTGCCGCGCAGTTGGACGCGAAAGTCCAGCAAGCCGTGGAAGCCGCTATAACGAGATTGCCTTCCCTCCAGCTCAAAAAAGCGAAAAGACGGAATTAGGCGCGGCCGCGCGCTATTCGCACGTGCGCAATGATTTGTCTACCAGTTCGGATTGCCGCAGGTGAAGTTTGCAGCATCGCTAGTGCTGCCAGTCCCCTTGTAGATAGCCACCTGAGGATGCGGACAGAGCGGCCGCGTCTCATCGATCGCGCCTTTTGTCGAATGTGATGCAACGATTTTCTCGGGTGCCACGCCGTGCTCACGCCACTGTTCGAGCGCCGTAAGCGAATCAAATGTGTTCGGAGCGGCCCCGCCTTGGCAATGCTGCATCCCCGGCACAAAAAACAACCGCAGAAAATCCTGCGTCGCTTGCTGACCGCCCATAGAATGCTCGACACTTTCGTAATAATTGAGGCTGTTCCGCGGCGCGATGGCTTGATCGGCCCAGCCGTGGTACATGATGATTTTTCCGCCATGCGATTTGAAGGCTTTCAAGTTCGGGTCGATGGCATTCACGATTGAGCCGAGGCGAGAATCCGCAAGACGCGTGTCGCGATCTGCGTCGAACGTGCGGAAATCCCAGCTAGGATTCCCGAAAACCATGTACTTGAAAAAACCAGTGCCAATGCTGAATGGCTCGGGTCCGGCAGCCATCCCGCTCCATGCCAATTCGCTTCCCGGCTCGAAGCCAGGAAATATCTGCTTGCCATCGGAATACTTCGCACCGGCGTAAATCATCTGCGCCGTCTTTACTTGCAGGGCGGTAAGGCATGTGGGAGCGTCCGCGCCCTGGCACTGAATACTCTTTGGATCGAAAGGACACCGAGTGGGATCTTCGATGATGCCATCTGTTACGCCGTCCTTGGAATCGCAAGCAGCGATTGCGCCCGCGTGCAGCACCGCATACTTCGATGGCGGGATATAACTCGGCGCGCTCATTCCATTTTTCAGCGCGACCCAACTGATGTACTCCGAGCCCGCCTGAAGATGCGTGATGTAGTTCGCCGGCGCGCCGGCGATGATGCCATCGTAATCGTCCGGGTAGCGCTGTGCCTCGGTAAGGCCCTGCTTGCCGCCCGTCGAGCAGCCGTTCCAATAGGAAAGTTTCGCGGCAGAACCGTAAAACGCCTGGATGATCAGCTTGGAATCCACCGTCATTTCGTGCACGGCGCGATACGACCAATCTACGAGTTTCTCGGGATGACCCATGGCCCAGCTTTCGTCGTTACCAGACGCGTGGCCGGTATCGGTGCCGGCAGTGGCATAGCCCCGCTTGAGAGCCGTTTCAAGTTCCTGGTAACCAATCTGGCCGATGAAGCCGCCATTGCCAACGGCCTCGAATTTTCCGTTCCAGCTCCCCGCCGCAGGAAGCCAGACTTCAAAGCTGATATGCGAATCGCTCGTGGGCGCGGAAAACGCGATCACGCGGCAAAAGGGCTGAGAGATGTGGAGATCGCGCCCTGGTCCGATTGGCCCAGGCGGAATTGGAATCACCAGATCCGGCGGCGGATTGATTGCCGTGGCGGAGGTGACTGTTGCGTTGGGAATCTTAAGAGACGTCAGACTGTCGCAAGACTGCTGCGCCGCGGATTGTTCTGGTGCAGTTACAAACATCGTCAGACAAATGGAAAAGGAAAAGAGTGCGAGCCAACGCCTCATGCCGATCCCTCCAAAAATTACCGTCCTCGGAAATCCTCGCGTGTG
>DASYZC010000146.1:0-7295 GCA_035949735.1 Candidatus Acidiferrales bacterium
CGAGGAGTACAAAGCCATCACCGACGCCGGAATCAACCTGCAACTCGACGATCCCATCATCGTCAACGTATACGAGTGGCAATATTCGATGAATGGGGACATGGCCGCTTTCCGAAAGTGGGCCGAGTCGCATGTGGAATTAGTGAATCACGCGCTCGCAGGCATACCGGAAGAAAAAGTCCGCTATCACATCTGCTGGGGCAGTTGGAAAGGTCCGCACAGCACCGACCTGCCGCTGAAGAATGTGCTCGATCTCGTACTGAAGGTGAAAGCGAGCCAGTATTCCGTCGAGGCAGCCAATCCGCAGCACGAGCACGAATGGAAGGATTGGAGGGACGTGAAGCTCCCTGCGGGCAAGGCGGTGATTCCGGGAGTGGTGAGTCACAAGACGAATGTGCTCGAGCATCCCGAGGTGGTTGCCGACCGAATCATGCGGTACGCCGAGGCCGTCGGGCGGGAGAATGTAATCGCCAGCACTGACTGCGGCATGGGTGGCCGCATCCACCCGCAGGTGGCTTGGGCGAAGCTGCGTGCGCTATCCGAAGGCGCGGAGCGGGCGAGTAAGCGCCTCTGGGCACAAAAGAGCTTTCCGGTTGTAGGGTTCTGGAGAAAACACTGAAAGGTAACCGGCCATAGAGGTACTAGAACCTCCGTAACGCAAATATTCCAATCTTTGGAACAAATGTGCGGTAGTTTTTCATCCTTCCAATTTTGTCCGCTGGGTAAGAGGCCTGTCATCCGATAGTTAAAATCCAGCGAACTCTGGCCGCACGACTGCTCGAATCCTTTACGGCGGGGTGTCTAAGTGTGCGTGTGGCGCATCACAGTATCAGGGGAGGGCCAAGATGGAGAGCATGGGTGGGACTAAGCGAAGCCAAGATCAGGCGGCTTATCAAACTTTTTTCAGTTTTTTCGGGCTTCAGGAAAATCCCTTTAAAGCGAATCCCGATCCACGCTATCTCTTTCTCAGCTCCAGTATCCGCCGTGCGCTGAACGAGCTTACGATCGGCGCGCAGATCGGCAAGAGCCTAATCGTACTAACCGGTGAAGCGGGCACAGGAAAGACCAGCCTGATTAATCACTTGCTGGCAACCTTGCGGCGGCAAGAAACACCCGTCTCATTCGTTTTTAATTCCCATCTGGATATCAACAATCTGTTTGAGTTTGTTCTGACCGATTTTGGCGTCAAGTTCGACGTCAGGCAAAATCCCAATTTACGCAGCCTCCTGAACCAATGGCTGGTTCAGCACTATGTGCCGGGCAGGGCGCCGGTAATCATTTTGGACGAAGCACAGGGCCTATCCACGGCGGTGCTGGAAGAAATCCGAATGCTACTGAACATGGAGATTGGGGGCGAGAGTTTGGTGCGGGTTGTGCTTGTGGGGCAGCCTGACCTGGACCTGAAGCTACACAAGCCCGAGCTTCGTCAATTGAGGCAGCGAATTATGGTTCGCTGCAGAACGATGCCGCTTTCAGTGGAAGAGACTTACGGATACATCCAGCACCGGCTTCGAGTGGCGGGAAGCCCGGACGGCGCCGCTTTTAGCCAGGCAGCCATGGACGCGGTTCATTTCTATTCAGCCGGAGTTCCGCGAGTGGTGAATCTGATCTGCGAGCACTCGCTGATCAACGCCTACTCGGACAGCGCCCGTCCCGTTCCGCCGCAGGCTGTGGAGGACGTCGCCTGGGAATTCGGCTTCGACGACTTTAGGCCGCTTCCCGCGCGCTCCGCCGACCGGACCGTGGGCGAACTGATCCCCATGGACTCGACGAGTGGGTCCCGGATGCGCATGTCCGCACTGAGGGCGCGCGAATTGGCTCCGATTGAGGAGCCTGCTGTTGAGGCCGCGCTAGTCGCGGAATTCATGAGGCCGAGTTCGCTTGGCGACACGCCGATCCCGACGGCATCAGTTGAGCCTGTCGCGCATCGGATGGCGGCGGTGCCTGAAGTTTCGCTGCCAAAAGCTACTGTCGAGGCGAGTGTACCGGCACCGCCAGCGGCGATACCATCGCCCGTCATCGTAAGCCCCGCGACTTCACAAACGTCACGGATACCTGAGCCCGCCGTCGCAAGCCCCACATCTTCACAAGCGCCACCGGTGCGCTCGCCCGTCGCCGTGAGCCCCGCACCCTCATCGGCGCCGCCTGTGCGATCGCCCGCCGTCGCGGCCCACGCACCTTCACAGTCGTGGAACATGCCTCGTCCGGTCGCCAATATGTCCTGGAGCAGAAAGGCGTCCGTGAAGCCGATCGCGCTGCGATTTCGGGCAACGGGTGCGCTGCTGGAGGCTTCCGTCACGCGAATAAAGCACAAGCTCGATGAACTAAAGACGGTCGAGAAGTTGCAGCACATCGCGGAAAGTTCAATGCACTGGTTGCGGCAACCGATGCGGCCGGCGCACCGAGCGCCGGTTGGAACGAGACAGAAGCCCTGAGGTTTGCGCGCGCTGAAATTTTCGTCGCGCTTACTGCTTCCCGCCATACGCCCGGCTGTACCACTCCCACGTACGTCTCAATCCCTCTTCAAAGAGCACTTTAGGTTCGTAGCCGAGCACTTTTCTGGCCAGCGAAATCTCGGCTTGTGAATCGCGAATATCGCCCACGCGTGGCGGTTCGTATGCCGGACGAATTTCCCTGGCGGTGATTTTGGCCAGAAGGTTTATCACTTGGTTTAGGGTGATTCGTGCGCCGGTGCCGCCGTTAAAAACTCTTCCGGAAGCGCCCACAGCCTCGCAGGCGCGCAAAGTTTCATCCACTACGTTTGCGACGTACGTAAAATCGCGCGATTGCTCGCCATCGCCGTAGATCACGGGCGGTTCATTCCGAAGAATGGCGAGCATGAAGCGTGAAAGCACTCCGGAATACTGCGAGGTCGGGTCCTGGCGCGGCCCAAAAACATTGAAGTAGCGTAGCGACGCATTTTCGAGCCCGTAGACGCGGCCAAAAACTTGCGCGTAGAGTTCACCGACGTATTTGGTGACCCCGTACGGAGAGATGGGCACCGGGGCCATGCTCTCGATTTTCGGTTGCTCCGGAGTTTCGCCGTATGCGGACGACGATGCGGCGAACACGAAGCGGCGTGCTCCGGCATCGCGCGCGGCCACCAGCACGTTCAAAGTGCCATCGATATTCGTGTGGTTCGTCTCGATGGGATCTTTCACGGATTTGGGAACGGAGGCTCGCGCGGCCAGATGGATCACGTAATCGGCTCCCCGGCATGCGGATTGAACGTCCTTCAGGTCCGTGATCGTGCCCACGCGAAAATCGATTTTTCGGCGGACGCCCTCAATGTTTGCCTCCTGCCCCGTGGAAAGATCGTCCAAAACGACCACGTCTTGACCGCGGCGGACGAGTTCATCGACCACATGAGAACCGATGAAACCCGCGCCGCCTGTTACCAGATAACGCATCGGGGACACTCCAAGTTGGCGATATCAGTCATGGGAAGTCGGAACGATCGCGTAACGAATGCGTCATAGTATAACCGCCGTGCTATGGTGAGCAAGAATCGAAGAGCGAGTGCGAAACCAAAACCTACGAAGGGAAACTTTTCGGATGGAGGGCGATGAGATTCCGAGCGCGATCGAAAATTGAATTTGTGATCGGCGCGATCGCGATCGCGGTGGCTGCCGCTGGTTTTTGGATTTGTCTAGGGCTTTTGCAATCAAGGGATTCCGCATTCGCCGCGGCAGGTCTGGCGCAATCCGCGCGGCGGCGGCCCACCAAGCCGAAGAAGGTTCCGGAAACGGCGAAGGATCAGCCGATGCCGTTTCAATCCGGCGAAACTTTGAACTATCAAGTGGCATGGGCCGCGTTCTCAAACGCTGCGTCCGTCGCGCTGGCTGTTCCGGAGCGCCGCAATCTCTATGGCTTTGAGACCTGGCATTTCCGCGCCGTGGCCCACACGGTCAGTCCCGTGCGCACCCTTTTTGCATTGGACGATCAGTTCGATTCCTACACCGACGCAGCTACGCTCGAAAGCCGCCAATTCGAGATGCACCTGGATGAAATGGGAAAAATAAACGACGAGGTACTGCATTTGTCGCCGAGCGGGCAGCCTTCGCATTTCCCCGCACCAATAGTGATCGTTTCCCCGGGAACCCGCGATCCGCTGGGAACACTCTACGCACTGCGCTCGCGGGATTGGCAGCACGCGCCGGATTTCCGCGCGCCGGTTTACGACGGGCACAACCTTTACGACGTGCGCGCACACTGCGAGGCTCTCAGCGAACCCGTGAAAGTGACGGCCGGAAATTTTTCGGCCGCACGCATCGCCGTTCATGTCTTTCAATATGAAAAGGAACTCTCGTCGATCCGTTTCGAAATTTGGATTGCCAACGATCCGGCTCGGACGCCCGTGGTGATCGAAGCCGATTTGCCTTTTGGGGATATTCGCGCGGAGCTGCTCTCAGCGCCAAAATAGATGCGGAGTCTTTCAGGGGCGGAACTAGCTAGTTCTCTGGAACGACCCAGTCATCGGGTGGAAAGTCGATTTGCCAGAACGAGGGACACGGTTTTAGGAATTCGATCCCCATCTGCACCTTCCCGGATGTCGGGTTTCCGAGATAGACGATGCGGCACCCGATGGTGCTTTGCGTCGATTTGTTCGAGAGAGTCACTTCCTGGCCGGCAATAACCTTCGCGGCCAGCGAAATCAAAGCTCCGTGGGCGTTCACGACCAAAGTCCGGGTCTCCTCGTCGAAAGCCTCGCTGGTCTTCGTCTTGCCGCTCACGTTGATGGGCACGCTCAGGAGCACCCGCATGCTGCGGCGCCGGCCCGTATCCAGCAGCAACGACTGCTTGTCTTCCTTGTAGGATGTAGGGCTACCCATAGTCTTCCTAGGGTAGAACCCGGGTACGCCCGCCGCAATAGGACTAACGTCCTACAAGTAAACAGCCTATTGGGGCCCGATTATAGCGCCAGGGCTTCAGCCCGGCGCCTTCTCGCTATTCCCGCCGCCCACGCGCGCGGCGCGTGTATAATGCGCGGCGGCTTGCAGCGAACTACCACGAGCGCAGTCGAAACGAACTCAGACTCGAGGGAAGAATGACCAAGCTGGAAGCGGTGATCCAAACATCGAAGCTGGATGCCGTGAAGGATGCCCTTCACGAAATTGGCGTCGAAGGCATGACGGTTCTCGAAGCCCGCGGACATGGCCGGCAGAAAGGACATACCGAGGTCTATCGCGGCAGAGAATATACCGTCGACTTGATTCCCAAAATCAAGCTGGAGTTGGTGCTGGCGGACGATCTCGTCGAGAAGGCGGTGCAGACAATCGTCTCGGCCGCGCGCACCGGGAAAATCGGAGACGGCAAGATTTTCCTCACCAAGGTGGACGACGCGATCAGAATTCGCAATGAGGAGCGCGGCGAAAGCGCGCTCTAGCAGGCATTATCTTGATCTTGGAGCGTGGGCCGCTTTCGCATTGCTGAGCATTATCTGGTGGAACCATCGGGGATCGTGGCCGACCCACATTAACCCCATCAACAGAAGAAACGTCCCACAGAAGCAATAGAGCGCGACTTCAACCCAAAATTGGACCGGCTGCGCCGAGCGGAAGATCGTCCGCGCGGGCAGGTAGCGGCCCTTGGATATCAATTGTCCGCGAATCACGGCGCGTATTGCGAGCACGAAGAGCAGGGCCGCCGCAACGAAAGGAATCGCGATGATTGTGGCGAGAAGAGCTCTCGGTAACGCATCCATCCTATTTAGATTACGGCCCAGAGCTTCATGCGCGGCGCCACGGTTTGCGGATGTGTCCTGATCTGCAACGGAACGGATTCAGTGCGAGCCGCCGCGCCCAGTGCCATGGTCAAAGCGGCTCGGCGAATCCTTAAACCACCTACGACACGGGCGCGGAAACCGGCGTGCCCGCGGACGGCAGAAATACCGTGAAGGTTGAGCCCTGGCCCCGAACCGTTTGGCATTCTATCCGCCCGCCGTGCGCATGGACGATCGCTTCCGCGATTGCCAGCCCCAGTCCGCCACTGCGCGCTTCCACTTCCGCCGATTCCGCCGCGCGGTAAAAACGTTCAAATATGTGCGGCAAGTGCTCCGGCGAGATTCCGATCCCTTGATCTTCAAACCGAACTTCCACCGCGTCGTTGACCCGGGCCAAACTCACCCGAATCACGCTATTCGCCGGTGAGTATTTCACGGCATTTTCCAAAAAGACCAGAAACAGATCGCGCAGAAACGCTTCGTCGCCCCTGGAAACAATCTCCTGCTCCAGATGCTGCTCGATTCGGATGCCCTTCGAACGGCCCAACGGAATTGCGATCTCGCAAGCTTCCTCCAAAACTTCGTTTATATAGAGTTCGCTGTGCGCGATTCGAAGCTGGCCGGCGTCCGCCATGGAGAGCGTGAACAGTCCTTCTACGATCCGGCTTAGATGGCGCAACTCGTCGTGAATCACCCCCAGAGCGCGCTGGTATTCCTCGGGTTCGCGCCGCTCGGAGAGCACCAGTTCCGTTTCGCCCTGCAGAACCGACAGCGGCGTGCGCAATTCGTGCGAGGCATCCGACACAAATTGTCTCAACTGCCGCAGCACAGCGAAGACGCGCGCGAAGAGCTCATTGAACGTCGCCGCCAGCACTCCCAGCTCATCGTGCGAGTGCGACACGAGCCTCGGCGCTTTCATGTCCACGAAATCCGGTTTGGAAATGAGTTGCGCCAGACTCGCCGCGTGCTGCGTCAGGTCCGCGATCGGCGACAAGCTGCGCCCCACGAACCACCCCGAGATGAGTCCCATCAGAAGCAAGCTCACTGGCAAAAGTACGATTAACACTCGCCGAAAATTGCTCAGGACGATATCGATATCGCGCGTCGGCCCCGCGATGGCCAGCACCACGGGCTTCTGAACCAGTTGAAACGGAATCAATTCCATTCGCAACGGACCCGTGGCGCCCTGCACGGTGCGAAATACCGGCTTCCCATCCGGAAAATCGAGCGGTCCCACGTCGATCGGATTCGCCCGCCAGTTTTGCGACATGTTCAGCGGCGTCCCAGACGACGCATCCAGCAGCTCCAGGTATTCATCGGGAAGGTCCAGGCGGAAAACATCTTCATCGGGGGGGTTCGCCGCGAGATCGGCAACCATGGGAATTCCCGCTTCGCTCAGCCTGCGATCGATCTGGAGCCGAAGCTCACGCGCAAAGATTGAATAAATAATCCCGTAGGTGCTAAGGAGAAATCCTCCCACTACCAGGCAGAAGAGAAGCATCATCCGAAAGCGAAGCGATCGTCTTTTCATCGCTCACCGTTCCGGGGGCGCGAGCTTGTATCCCGAT
This sequence comes from Candidatus Acidiferrales bacterium, assembly GCA_035949735.1. Classification (GTDB taxonomy): domain Bacteria; phylum Acidobacteriota; class Terriglobia; order Acidiferrales; family UBA7541; genus Palsa-295. The sequence continues at coordinate 7,291 of DASYZC010000146.1, forward strand.
CCGCG
>DASYZC010000147.1:0-8643 GCA_035949735.1 Candidatus Acidiferrales bacterium
TCATTGCGTTCCGGATTCCCGCTCCGGCCACGCGAACGCGGAAACATACTAATGCGGATGCTCCTTTTTTGCTCGCGCTTTGTCACCGGTAATGTGACGTGCGTCACAAGTTGCCGTGAGCGCACGCACTATCCTCGGAACAGTGCTAGCGGTACATTTACAGTCCGGGCTTTAGGTTAGCGGGAGCCGAGGGGATTGTGAGTGCTCGACTTGCGAGACAGTGTTCGTACACTTTCGAAGGAAGGCCGGGCCACGGGGGCGTTCGCCGCGGTTCTGCTGTTAGCCGTTGCCGGCTGTTCCGAGAGCCGCCCGGCTTCCCCGGCATCCCACGAGCGACTGACGGACGTGGCTGTCGCAGCAGCGCAGTCAAGCATTTTACCCGACTGGCTTGAGGCCATCGGCACGGTTCGGGCCATTCAAACCGCCGACGTGGCGAGCCAGATCTCCGGCAACATCCTGGAGGTGCGCGTGCACGAGGGCGACCGCGTGCGCGCAGGGCAGGTTCTGGCGGTGATTGACGATGCTGTGTCCCGCACCGCCGTCGATCAGGCCACCGCCGCGCAGGAATCCGCCAAGCAGGCGGTCAACGCGGCGGAGTCCGATTGCTCCCTGGCGGCAGCGACGCTGGAACGATATCAGGCGCTTTACGAGAAGAAAGAAATCAGCGCGATGCAGTACGACCAGGTGAAGACGCGCGCACAGTCGGCACAAGCGCAGCGCGATCTGGCCCGCGCGGAAGCCAATCGTGCGACGGCGAGCCTTGCCGAAGCGCGCGTTCTTCTGAGTCACTCTCGAGTGGAGGCGCCCTTCGCGGGATTGGTGACGCAGAAGGACGTCGACCCGGGCACGTTCGCGGCTCCGGGTACACCGCTTTTTACGCTGGAGAATACGAGCCGCTATCGTCTCGAGGCCACGCTCAATGAAAGCGAAATGGCGCCGGTTCGCCTCGGCAGCCGGGTGGACGTAACAATCGAGGCGCTCGGATCGACCGAATCCTCAGGAAGAGTGAGCCAGATTGTTCCCGCGGCCGATCCGGCCAGCCGTAGCTTTCTTGTCAAAATAGACTTACCGGCCGACTCGCGCCTGCGTTCCGGCCTCTTCGGCCGCGCTCGCTTTCCCCGCGGTACTCGTTCGGCATTGACGATTCCCAGGAGCGCTGTTATTGAGCGGGGGCAGATGCAAGCGGTCTACGTGCTGGACGCCGGCAACATCGCCACACTCCGTTACGTTACCACCGGCAACGCACTCGGCCAGCAGGTCGAGGTTCTTTCCGGGCTGGCGAGCGGCGAGCGGGTGGCCGCTGCACCCGGCGACCGCCAGCTTGCGGGCAAACGCATCGAGCCGCGGCCATGAACGATTCGGCCCACGACGAAAGCCGTGTACCGGTTACCGGCTTTGCCGGCCGCCTGGCGCGCATCTTCATTCAGTCGAAGCTCACTCCGCTGGCCCTGATCGCAGCGCTTGCGCTGGGCGCATTCAGCATCCTTGAAACGCCGCGCGAAGAAGAGCCCCAGATCATTGTCCCCATGCTGGATGTCTTCGTGCAAATGCCCGGCGCATCAGCGGATGAGGTGGCGCAGCGCGCCAGCGTCCCGATGGAAAAGCTGCTCCGCGAAATTCCCGGAGTCGAGTACGTCTATTCGATCAGCCATCCGGGATTGAGCATGGTGATCGTGCGCTATTACGTTGGAACGAACGAGGACGATGCGATCGTCAGGACCTACAACAAGCTCTATTCGAACTTCGACCGTATTCCGCAAGGCGTTTCCCAGCCGATCATAAAAGTTCGCTCTATCGATGACGTTCCGATCCTCGCCTTGACGCTGTGGGGCAAGAACTATGACGCCTATCGCCTGCGGCTAGCTGCCGCCGAGCTCGATCAGTCGCTCCGCCAAGTCGAAGACGTCTCCGAGACTCGTCTGATCGGCGGGCTGCCTCGCCAACTGCGCGTCGTGCTCGATACGCAGCGCCTCGCGGCCTACGGTCTCACGCCCGTCTCGGTTGTCGCCCAGCTCGGCGCCGCAGACACGCGAACTCAGAGCGGAATGTTCGCGCGCGGCAATCAGGAATATCAGGTTGAAACCGGCAATTTCTTTCGGACCGCCGACGATCTCAAGTCCGTCGTCGTCGCCGTCCACAACGGGCGTCCGGTTTATCTGCGCGACGTCGTCGAAAAGCTGGAGGATGGTCCCTCCGAGCCTGACAACTACGTTCTGTTCACCAAAGCTCGTGGCGCGACGGCCGAAGCGGCCAGCCCGCAATACCCTGCAGTCACAATCACGGTCGCCAAACGCAAGGGCGCCAACGCGACCCAGATCGCGGAAACGGTCCTGCAGAAAGTCGATTCTCTTCGCGGCAACACGCTGCCGCCGGACCTGAACGTCACCGTTACGCGAAACTACGGCGAGACCGCGAAGGACAAATCAAACGAGCTTTTGCAGCACCTGCTGCTCGCCACGCTTTCTGTGACGGCCTTGATCGCATTGGCCCTGGGTTGGCGCGAGTCGGGCGTCGTCCTTGTCGCCATTCCGATGACGCTGGCGCTGACCCTCGCGGTCTTCTACCTCTATGGCTACACGCTCAACCGCGTCACTCTGTTCGCCCTGATCTTTTCCATCGGCATACTGGTCGATGACGCCATCGTGGTCGTCGAAAACATCGTGCGCCATTTCCGGCTTGCGGAAAACCGCGGCCGCTCGCTCGCCCAAGTGGCCGTCGAAGCGGTGGATGAAGTGGGGAATCCGACCATTCTCGCCACCTGCGCGGTGATCGCCGCGATTCTGCCGATGGCATTCGTCCGCGGCCTGATGGGTCCCTACATGCGGCCTATTCCCGTCGGAGCTTCCGCGGCGATGTTTTTCTCGCTGCTGGTCGCGTTCGTGGTTTCGCCATGGGCGGCTCTGATCCTGCTCCGTCACTATGGCGACCGCTCTAATAGCGCGCATGCGGCGGAAGGCTGGACGACAAGACTGTATCGTCGCGTGATGACTCCCCTGCTCCGCAGCCCGCAACGCCGATGGATTTTCTTCGGCGTTGTCGTGGTGCTGCTCCTCGGTGCGATCGCGTTCATTCCGCTCGAATGGGTGCAGGTCAAGATGTTGCCGTTCGACAACAAAAGCGAATTTCAGGTCATGGTCGATATGCCCGATGGGACGACGCTGGAACAAACCACACGCGTCGCGCAAGCGCTCGGGAGCTACCTCGGACAGCAGCCGGAGGTCGTCAATTACGAGATCTACTCAGGCACATCGGGCCCGTACAACTTCAACGGGCTGGTCCGCCACTACTTCCTGCGGTCGCAGCCGAACCAAGCCGATATCCAGGTAAATCTGCTCTCGCGCCATGACCGCAGCGCGCAGAGCCATGAGATCGCACGCCGCCTGCGGCCCGAACTCGACAAGATCGGTGCGCCGTTTGGCGCCCGTATCAAAGTCGCTGAAGTGCCGCCGGGCCCTCCGGTGCTGGAAACGCTCGTTGCCGAAGTGTACGGCCCAAATTATGTTGGCCAGACCGCCCTCGCAGCGAAGATCAAAAAGATATTTCAACAGACGCCAGGCGTCGTCGATGTGGACTGGTACGTCGAAGATCAGCAAACCAAGTACAACCTCAACGTGATTCTCGACAAGGCCGCGTTGCAGGGCCTGAGCGCCGCGGACGTGGCGCGAAGCGCCGAGATCGGCTTGGCAGGCGCCTCTGCGGGACTCCTCCACGATCCAGCCTCCCGGGAAGATATCCCGATCGTGGTGCGCCTTTCGCGGCCGGATCGTTCCGGCATAGCGGAGCTGGGAAACTTGAAACTTCCCGGAGTATCGGGCGGACAGGTTGCGCTGAGCGAGATCACTGCCCCTCAGCGGACCGTGATCGATACCAGCATCTACCACAAGAATCTGCGCCCGGTGGTCTACGTCACGGGCGACGTCGCGGGCGAAATCGAGAGCCCCGTTTACGCGATCCTGAAAATGAAAAAGGCGATCAGCCGCATCCCTTTTGCCGACGGCTACTCCATTCGGCAGTACATGGGCACAACCCTGCCCGAAAACACCGATCGCTACTCGATGAAATGGGACGGAGAGTGGCACATTACCGTCGAGGTGTTTCGCGACCTCGGCCTCGCGTTCGCAGCCGTGCTGGTGCTGATGTACGTGCTTGTAGTCGGCTGGTTCCGCTCGTTTCGCATTCCGCTGGTCATCATGGCGCCGATTCCGCTGACGCTCGTTGGGATCCTGCCCGCTCACGCGCTGATGCACGCATTCTTCACCGCTACTTCAATGATCGGCTTCATCGCGGGTGCGGGAATCATCGTCAGGAATTCGATCATTCTCGTCGATTTCATCGAGTTGCGGCGCAAGCATGGCTTGTCTCTTGAAGACGCGGTCATCGACGCGGGCGCAGTCCGCTTCCGCCCTATGCTGCTCACGGCCGCGGCAGTCGTCGTCGGCGCGAGCGTGATTCTGTTCGACCCAATCTTTCAGGGGCTTGCGATTTCGCTGATGGCCGGCGAGGTTGCGTCGACTTTGCTCTCGCGGCTGGCTGTTCCGGTTCTCTATTTCGTCAGTGAAGGAGGTTCCTAATGAAAATGGAACACATGATTCGAATTATTGCGGGGACTTTCATCCTCGTATCCCTCGCGTTGGGCACCTGGGTGAATCACTACTGGTATCTCTTCACCGCGTTTGTCGGCGCCAATCTGTTTCAGTCCGGCTTCACGAAGTGGTGCTTGATGGAAGACATCTTGCGCAAATTCGGCGCTGGCGCAGATGCGAAACCAGGCGCGCGCGCAGCCTGATTGCCGCTGCACCTGTTTGTTCTATCGGCCGATAATCTCGTGCTTGATGAGAATCTTCGCACGCAGGGGGCCCAGAGACCCGCCCTCCCGGTATGAATTTGTATTTTTTCAGCCGCGGAGCGGCGACCGTAAAATAGCCCGGCACGGAGCGAAGCGCAGTGCCGGGATACGGGAAGCAAGATTGAGAAGTCCCGGAGGGACGGTTGACTCAGTCCTCGTCGGGAGAGAATCCGTTTTTCAGCAGGAAGAGCCGCCACTCCTCCGCGAAGCCACGCCTCCGATGATGTTGCGGCTGATTTCGAATGTACGCCTTGGTCTTGTCAAGCAGCGACGTGCTGACGCTGGTAGCGCAATAGCCCGCCTGCCATTCAAATCGCCCATTGCCAAAATTCTGGTTGCACCACTTCGACGATCCAGCCTTGATGAGCTGCATCGCTTTGGCCAAAGCCATCGTCGCAGGGATGGCAATCAGGACGTGTGCATGATCGTCGAAGCCGCCGATTGCGATGGGAGTGATGCCGTTTTGTCGCGCGATGCCGGCCATGAATGACCACAGACGCGGTTGCAATTGCGACGGAATTATCCGGGCGCGATTCTTTGTGCTAAAGACGCAATGCACCCGGTTGGCGACGAAGGAGTCCGGCATGGGCGGCACGATAGCACGTTCAATCGTCCCTCCGGGACTTTTCAATTTTCATTGCCGTATCCCGGCACTGCGCTTCGCTTCGTGCCGGGCTAGCTACAATCGCGCCTCCGGCGCTGCCAGCAAGAAAGTGCTGGCAAGATGGCCTCGGGTGCGGCCGTCATGTAAATCTTCGCATTTCACGATCGCGGGGCGAGCCTCGCTGTCCGACGTCTGATTTCTTGCGTCCTGTCTATTTTCCAGCTTCGAGCCTCCAGCCTCGAGCTACGGAGTAGGACTTCGTAGCGGCCGCCCCGCCTTTCGGGCGGGCGGCATTGTGTATTTTCAGCCGCGGAGCGGCGACCGTAACTAGCCCGGCACAGAGCGAAGCGCAGTGCCGGGATACAGGAAGCCAGATTGAAAAGTCCCGGAGGGACGGTTGTTTCTCCGGGGGTGTAAGCACGCGGCAGTCCGCCGAAATTGGCGTCTTTTCAGCCGCGGAGCGGCGACCGTAACTAGCCCGGCACGCAGCGAAGCGCAGTGCCGGGTACAAGAAGCAAAATTGAAAAGTCCCGGAGGGACGGTTGATTCTTGAACGCGCGGCCCAGCGTGGATTCGCGTGAAGTTCAGGACGGTGTGGTTATCGACCTGGATGACAAAAACGGAATCCTTGGGATTGATAGCTCCCACGCAATCTTCAAGAAGCGAAGGATAGGCCCAGCGCGTAGTGTAGACGCGGCGATGAAATTCAGGGCGATACAGTTCCGCTAGACCGTGGCTGGCGGAACAGAGAGAGACACAAACGTGTCCACCGGCCAAAGACGTTATACTCAACGGAATACGCCTGTGAGCGAACCCCGCAAGCATCACTATGTTCCAGTTTTCTATCAGAAACATTTTGCCGATTCGAAGGGACTGTTTTGGGTGTACGACCGTCGCCTAAAATCTTACAAGCAGTTACCTCCGACCGTGGTCTGCTTCGAAAAGGACTTATATGCCCTGAAGCCGACTGATGGCGGCCCTCGGGATCGTCGGGTCGAAACCAAAGGGTTGAGCCAAGTGGATGGCGTCGGGGCGACTGCGATACGTGACCTGTTGTTCGGCAATCCGAACACTGAAACGATTCGCGCTGTCTCCTTTTTCATGGGCGTCCAGTTTAGTCGATTGCCTTCAATGGGTCGCTCTCTCGGGGCCATGTATGTTCAAGCCGGGCGAGAGATGATGCGACTCATGACTGCCAGCGTCGACAGAATGAAAGGTGTTCTCGAAAAATATGCTCGCGACACAGGAGAATCCATCGGTGTCTCGGCGGAGTCTATGGTCGCGGCAGTGCGGGAAAACCAGATCGAGGTGCTCGCCAACGAAGTGCCGTTTTTGAATCATCTCTTCTCGCAGGCGGAAGACCTAAGCAATGTGGTCGAGCAATTAGAGTGGCAACTGCTCATCTCGCCCCCCGAAACTGGATTCATTACATGCGATAGTCCGGTGACGGTTGTTCCTCCGATGGGAACGAAAGCAGTGGGGTTTGGGATTCCCGGTGCGGTTAAGTATTTTCCGTTGGCGCGTCAGTTTTGCCTTCGCGTCGGAGACGTAGGGTTCCGTTTCACCAAGAGGAAAGTGAGTGAGGATACCGTTCAGATTGTCAACTGGAATATCGCCGCCAATTCGGAACACTTCATCATGGGGCCGGACAAAGCGCAACTGCAGAGTGTTGTGCGAAGCAGTCAGAGCGAGGACGAAGACTCGTCACCTCGATTTACAGTTGAGGTACAGGATCAAAATGACGACGGATCGTTGCAAAAGATAACCTTCCAACCACGGCGTTATTTCTACAGGAAGAGCGCAGCACCATAGCGGGGAACGCGAGTTCGAGGCGTTACGCGAATGCCATCACCTCGACCGTCGTACTTGAACCAGCGTGATAGAATCCCTCGCACAGGAGGTAGAAACTCAAATGGATCAGACCCAGCAAGCGACCGTAATCTGGCCTGTGATAGCGCTGGCAGCGCGGATGCAGCGAGTGCTTACGTACAGTGACCTTGAGGGCCTAACCGGAATTCCTAGGTACGGCCAAAACGAGGCTCTCCACTTGGTATATCTACACTGCTCTCGAAAGGGATATCCCTTGCTGAACTCAATCGTGGTGAATCAGGCCACGGGTTTTCCGGGAGATGAGCACCCGCGCCAGATGACCCCGGCCGAGTTCCTGATTGAACGTGCGAGGGTGTTCGCGTTCGACTGGACTAGCACTGCGGTGGCTAAACCCCGTCCAGAGGATTTTCAGCAAGCAAGAGCAGCGGCAATATGAAGACAGAGGTGCAGAAAATGTCCGGAATAGTTCGGCGACATAAGAAAGACACCTAACCGCTAAGGAACAGTCGCTCGCCATTAAGCCGCATACCGTCTGGTATCGAAAGGCCGCCCTTGCCCATGGAAGGAGGATCGGCCTACAAAAATCGACCGAAAAAATCGCTAGCCAGCTTGAACGGATGGCGGCTCAAGTTCGGAGACTCTCGGGCGCGACCGACACAGGTGCCTAGAGTAAGCGTTCTGCTACGATCGAATTCTGCTGCGAAAAAGCGTTTGACTTTTTTGCGCGGTCGCGTAGAATTGGCGATTGTCGCTGTTCCTTCCAGCTGGCCTGGGAGTACCTGCTCTTTGACAATCGAATGAAACAAGCCAGAACCCGTTTTCTGTCGCTGCCTTATGGGCAGCGGCAGAGCTGCCACCACAACTCCTTCGGAGTAGCGATGGCGGTGGTTTCTGCTTTTGTTGCAGGTGTACTGCAATGAAGGCAATTTGAGAAATCGAGCGATTAACAGTTCGTCTTGATCGTGAGGAATAAAATCTTCACGGTTAAGAGACAGGTTTCAAATGAGAGTTTGATCCTGGCTCAGAGCGAACGCTGGCGGCGTGCTTAACACATGCAAGTCGAACGCGCAGTTCGGTGTAGCAATACATCGGATGGGCGCGTGGCGAACGGGTGCGTAACACGTGGATAACCTTCCTTCAGGTGGGGAATAACCCAGCGAAAGTTGGGCTAATACCGCATCACATTACGAGGGCACATGCTCTTGTACTCAAAGCCGCAAGGCGCCAGAAGAGGGATCCGCGGCCGATTAGCTAGTTGGCGAGGTAATGGCTCACCAAGGCAATGATCGGTAGCCGGACTGAGAGGTTGGCCGGCCACACTGGAACTGAGACACGGTCCAGACTCCTACGGGAGGCAGCAGTG
>DASYZC010000148.1:0-11122 GCA_035949735.1 Candidatus Acidiferrales bacterium
GCTGACGGTGGCCGATAACTCCGGCGCCCGGCAGATCACCTGCATTCTTCCCGTTGGCGGGGATGCGGGATTGACGGCCGGTCTAGGCGACGTCATCACCGCCGCGGTCAAGGAAGCCACGCCGGACGGCCAGGTTAAGAAAGGCAAGGTGGTTCGGGCGGTAGTCGTGCGCACTAGAAAAGAGCAGCGGCGCAAAGATGGCACTTATATCCGGTTTGACGACAACGCGGCAGTGCTCATCAACGATGCAAACGAGCCGATTGGAACCCGCGTCTTTGGGCCTGTGGCCCGCGAACTGCGTGACAAGAAGTTCACCAAAATCGTCTCGCTTGCTCCGGAAGTGTGGTAGGCCATGAGAAAGATAAACGTAAAGTCGGCTCCTTTGGGCATACGCCACGGCGACACAGTAAAAGTGATGGCGGGCCGTTCGAAGGGAGTCACCGGGAAAGTGCTCTCCGTCAATCTCGAGAAGGCTCGCGTAACCGTCGAGCACGCCAACATTATCAAGAAGCATACGCGCCCCAATCCGTCGAAGAACATCCGGGGCGGCATTCTCGATAAAGAAGGCCCGATCCACATTTCCAACGTAATGCTGGTTTGCCCCGGATGCGGCAAGCATACGCGGGCCGGCCATACGGCGCTGCCCGACGGCACAAAAGTGCGCGTTTGCCGCCGGTGCAACACTACGTTTGAGAACTAATCGAGGCAGGGAAGAATGAGCAGCCGCTTACACGAAAAGTACCGCAAGGACGCCGTCCCCGCGCTTACCAAGCGGTTTGGCTATAAGAACACCATGGCGGTGCCGCGCGTCTCGAAGGTCACGCTCAATATCGGGCTTGGCGAGGCCAGCCAGAACGTGAAGCTGCTTGATACCGCTGCCGCCGAACTGGGACAGATTGCGGGCCAAAAGCCGGTGATTACCCGCGCGAAGAAGTCCATCGCGAACTTCAAAATCCGCAAGGGCATGCCCATCGGATGCATGGTCACCTTGCGGGGAGAGCGAATGTACGAATTTCTCGACCGGCTTTCCGCCATTGTTTTTCCCCGCGTGCGCGATTTCAAGGGATTGGCGCCGAATTCGTTCGATGGCCGCGGAAATTACACGTTGGGCCTGAAAGACCAGTTGGTGTTTCCGGAAATCGATTACACGCGCGTGGACAAGATTAAGGGCATGAACATCACCATCACCACAACGGCCCGAAGCGATGAAGAAGGACGCGAGCTGCTCAAGCTGCTCGGCGTTCCATTCCGCGCTCAGGGACAGGCGTAAGGAGAGCGACGCGGAATGGCTCGAACCAGTCAGATCGCCAAAACTCAGCGGAAACTGAAGTACAAAATTCGCCAGCGCAATCGTTGCCGGATCTGCGGCCGCGCGCGCGGCACGCTTCGGAAGTTCCAGATGTGCCGCATCTGTTTTCGCGGCCTGGCGCTCAAGGGAGAGATTCCCGGCGTTGTGAAAGCCAGCTGGTAAGGACTGAGGAATGACAACCGATCCCATTGCTGATTTTTTGACCCGAATTCGAAACGGTGCGCGGGCTAGGCACTCGCGCGTGGACATGCCGTCATCGAAGCTGAAGATTGAAATCGCCCGCATTCTCAAGGACGAAGGTTACATCGTCAATTTCAAGGTAGTGGAGGAAAAAGGCAAGAAGACGCTGCGTGTTTTCTTGCGCTACACGCCGGAGCGACGCAGCGTGATCACCGATCTCAAGCGCGTTTCCCGCCCCGGCTCGCGGCGCTACGTCGGGAAATTTGGAATTCGCCAGGTAGTGGGCGGTATGGGAATCGCCATTGTCTCCACGCCCCGCGGGCTGATGACCGGGCAAGCCGCTCGCAAGGAAGGCGTCGGCGGCGAGCTGTTGTGCGAAGTTTGGTAAACGAGGTTCAGAAGAGCCATGTCGCGAATCGGAAATAAGCTAATCCCCGTTCCGTCCGGGGTCAAAATCCAGATCAAGGCTGGTGCAGTTGAGGTTCAGGGTCCCAAGGGCAAAATGACAGTGGGCGTGCCCCGCGGGATTCAGTTCGAACAAAAGGACGGCACTCTCGTCGCAAAGCGCGAAGCGGAAGAATTTCGCGCCCTTCACGGTCTGGCGCGGGCTCTGGTCGCCAACGCCGTTACAGGCGTTACGCAAGGATTCAAAAAGGAGCTCGATATTGTCGGCGTCGGCTACCGCGCTGAAGTGAAGGGAAAGAATGTCGTCCTGGCGCTGGGCTACTCGCATCCCATCGAGTTTCCGATTCCGGAAGGGATTCAGATCGCGGTGGAAAAGCAAACGCACCTCACCGTAACGGGAGCAGACAAGAATCAAGTGGGCCAGGTAGCGGCAAATCTGCGTGGCCTGCGTCCTCCCGACCCTTACAAGCAGAAGGGTGTTCGCATAACTGGAGAGCGCCTCAAGAAGAAGGCCGGCAAGGCCGGAGCGAAGACCGCCGCGTAGAGCGGCGTCCGAAAAAGGAGAGCGATAGTGGCAGCACCTGTCCGAAGATTATCACGCGAGGCGCACCGCCGCCGAATTCACGTGCGCACCCGCAAACGCCTCCAGGGCACCACGGAGCGGCCCCGCCTTTGCGTTCACCGTTCAAGTCGCCATATTCGCGCGCAGGTCGTGGACGATGGCGCCGGGCGTACGCTGGTCTCCGCGAGCTCGCTCGATAAGGAAGTGCGCGCCGCGATCAAGAGTGGCGGCAACATCGCAGCTTCCAAGGTTGTCGGCAAAATCGTAGCTGATCGCGCCCGCGCGAAGGGGATTGAACAGGTTGTATTCGATCGCGGTGGCTATCAATATCACGGCCGCGTCCAAGCGCTCGCCGAAGCGGCCCGTGAGGCGGGCCTGAAGTTCTGAAAACTATGCCGAAACAAGAGCTCAAAGATACGCTTTCCATCCGCCGCACCGTTCAGACCAATCAGGCTAACCTGAAGGACCAGGTGGTTTCGATCAACCGGGTTACGAAAGTCGTGAAGGGCGGCAAGAATTTAAGCTTTTCGGCGCTCGTCGTCGTGGGCGATCAGGGCGGACACGCCGGCTTCGGCATGGGCAAGGCCCGCGAAGTTCCGATGGCTATTCGCAAGGCCATTGAGCAGGCAAAGAAGAATATGGTCAAGGTAAACCTGAAGGGCTCCACCATACCGCATCAAGTGCTTGGGTCCTACGGATCCGGCCAGGTTCTTTTGAAACCCGCGCCGGAAGGGACGGGCGTTATTGCCGGCGGCCCCGTTCGAGCGGTGATGGAGGTTGCGGGAATTCAAAACGTGCTGACCAAGTCGCTCGGAACGTCGAATCCGCACAATGTGATCAAGGCTACTTTTGACGCCCTTCTCCATCTGAAAGATGCGGCGAGAGTTGCTGAAACTCGCGGCAAGAGCGCCGAGGAAGCGCCGGTGGCTACCTAATCGCCGGCTGGTTAAGGTTCAAAATCATGGCCACAAAGAAAAAAGAATCGGGAACGCTCAAGATCAAGTGGGTGCGCAGCTTCATTGGCTGCCCGCGCGGCATGCGCCAGACCATTCGCGGGCTGGGATTCCGCCGCATGCAGCAGGTTGTAGTTCGCCAGGACACCCCGGAAACTCGCGGGATGATAGCGAAGGTTCACCATCTGGTTGAAATCGAGGACTAGCGAACATGGCTAACGTGCCGACACTCTCGAATTTGAAGCCGCCGCGCGGATCGCGCCACCGAAAGGTGCGCGTAGGCCGCGGAATGGGCTCCAAGCTCGGCAAAACGTCGGGTGCCGGCAATAAGGGGCAGCAGTCCCGTCGCGGCTACTCCCGCCGCCCGGGTTTTGAGGGTGGCCAGATGCCCCTTCATCGCCGTTTGCCGAAGCGCGGCTTCTCGAGCCCCTTTCCGAAGACCTTCGCGGTGGTGAACGTCGAGAATCTCAATGCCTTTGCAGCCGGTGACACGGTCACGCCGGAGGCTCTTACCGAGCGCGGAATCGTGCGCGCTCAGCGCTCCGGGGTCAAGGTATTGGGCAACGGCGAATTGAAAATTGCGCTTACGGTGCGGGCGCACGCGTTCAGCAAATCCGCTGAGCGAAAGATCGCGGGCGCCGGAGGGAAGACCGAAATTCTGTCATGAGGAAGCTGGTCGAGGCTTTTCGCAATATCTTCAGCACGCCTGACCTCCGTAAACGTGTTTTGTTTACGCTGTCGTTGCTGGCCGTGTATCGCCTCGGCGCTTTTATTCCCACGCCCGGCATCAATACGGACCTGCTCCAACAGCTTTTCGAGCAGAACAAAGGTTCTGTGCTCGGCATTATCGACCTGTTTAGCGGCGGCAATTTCCGCAGGCTCACGATTTTTGCGCTCGGCATCATGCCGTACATCACCTCCTCGATTATTTTGCAGTTGCTGGTGGTGGTATGGCCGTACCTCGAGCGCCTGCAAAAGGAAGGCGAACTCGGTCGCCGCAAGATCACGCAATATACGCGCTACCTCACCATCATTCTCAGCGCGTTTCAATCTTTCGCCATCGCCCGCACCCTTACCGCCCAGGGACTTGCTGGACAGTCACTCGTTTACCACCCCGGTCCCCGCTTTATCCTGATGACCATGCTGACCCTAACCACCGGCTCGGCCTTCATCATGTGGCTAGGCGAGCAGATCAGCGACCGCGGAATCGGAAATGGCATGTCGCTCATCATATTTGCAGGGATCGTCGTCGGGCTGCCGCGCGCGGTGCAGGACCTGTGGCAAAAGGTTCAGACCGAGCAGTGGGGTTCCTTCACGCCTATCGCCATCATCGGCTTGCTGGTTCTCATGGCCGCGGTGGTCGCCTTCATCGTTTTTGTCGAGGGCGGCCAGCGCCGCATTCCTGTTCAGTACGCCAAACGCGTAATGGGGCGGAAAGTCATGGGCGGCCAGATGACCTATTTGCCGCTACGCGTAAATTCCGGCGGTGTGATTCCCCCCATCTTTGCCAGCTCTCTGCTGACGTTTCCGCAGACGCTGGCGCTGATTTTTCAGAGCCGGTCTCCGCGTATACAGGCGCTCGGGAAAATGATTGGTTGGGGCGAGCCGCTTTACACCGTGCTGTATGTGGCGCTGATCGTCTTTTTCGCCTTTTTCTATGTGGGTATCATTTTTAATCCCACGGAACTGGCGGATAACATGCGAAAGTACGGCGGGTTCGTGCCCGGAATCCGCCCGGGCCGGAATACGTCCGAATATATCAACCGGATTCTTTCACGGCTCACGCTGGTCGGAGGCGTCTATCTAGCCGTCGTTTGCCTTCTCCCGGAATGGATGATTTCGGGCATTCACTTGCAGCACTTGCCCAGTTGGCTGGGAGGCAATTGGTTTGACACGCATATGTGGCGCTTCGTCCTCGATGGGCTTGGCGTGCAATTTTATTTCGGAGGCACGTCGCTCTTGATCGTTGTCGGCGTGGCGATGGATACGGTGCAGCAGTTGGAGGCGCAGCTCGTCATGCGCAATTACGAAGGATTCGTGCGCAAGGGCCGGGTGCGGAGTCGGCGCGGTTAAGATGGCCATGGTTTCGGTGGCGAGGATGCCTCTCAATCGGGCGTTGATTTTCTTGGGCCCACCCGGCGCGGGAAAGGGCACGCAGTCGAAGCGAATCGCGCAACGCTACGGCGTGCCGCACCTTTCCACCGGCGATATGCTTCGCGACGCCATTAGCCGCGGCACGCCGCTCGGCCAAATCGTGAGGCCGATCATGGAGCGCGGCGAGCTCGTGCCGGACGATCTGGTTATGAGGATGGTCGAAGAGCGGTTGTCGCAGCCGGACTCGGCCAAAGGGTTTGTGTTCGATGGTTTTCCGCGGACGCTGCCGCAGGCCGAGCAGCTTGACCGCATTCTCGAGCGCAAGGGATTTGGCAAGCCCATCGTCGTTGATTTTAGGGTGGACGAGGGCGAGCTTCTTCGGCGGCTTTCAGGTCGTTGGACGTGCAGCGTGGGCGGCGAAATTTACAATATTTACGATGCCCCTCCGAAGGCGCCCGGCATTTGCGATGCCGATGGCGGCGTCCTGGTGCAGCGGCCCGACGACCGCCCCGAGGTGGTGAAAGAACGGTTGGCGGCTTACGAACGCCAGACCAAGCCTCTTGCGGACTACTACCGCCGCAAGGGACTGCTCGATACTGTGGACGCTGCGGCAAATGTGGAAGACGTGGGCCGTGCGCTCGGTGAGATTTTCAGGCGTGCGGAAGGGCGTGATGGTCATCTGTAAATCGTCGGCTGAGCTCGAAAAGATGCACCAGGCTGGCCTGCTCGTCTGGGGCGCGCTGGAAAAAATGCGTGCCATGGTCCGGCCGGGCCTTTCCACTAAGGAGCTGGACGAATTTGCGGAGACCTACACAGCCGAACATCGCGCGCGCCCGGCATTTAAGGGTTATCGTGGATATCCGGGTTCGGTGTGCACCTCCATCAATCAGGAGGTTGTTCACGGAATCCCGTCTTCCTCTCGCCGGGTGCGCGAGGGAGACATCCTTTCCATGGATTTCGGTGTCGAGCTCAGCGGCTATTTTGCCGACGCCGCTCTTACCGTGCCGGTGGGAAAGATTCCGCCGCAGCGGGAAAAGCTCATGCGAGTCACCCGAGAATCACTCGATCGCGCGATCAGCAAGGTGCGCCTCGGCAATCGCCTCGGAGACGTTTCGGCGGCGGTCCAGGAATGGGTGGAGGAGAACGGCTTTTCAGTGGTCCGCGAGTTCGTGGGTCACGGCATAGGAACCCGCATGCACGAGGAGCCCCAAGTCCCGAACTACGGTGCGCCGGGTCATGGTCCGCGGCTTCAGGAAGGCATGGTGATCGCCATCGAGCCCATGGTGAATTCGGGCGGCCCTGGCGTCCGCGTCCTGGATGACGACTGGACGGCGGTCACCGCCGACGGCAGCGATTCGGCCCATTTCGAGCATACCGTCGCCGTCACGAATAACGGGCCGTGGATTTTGACGCGTCCCAGGGAAGTAACCGGGCCTTGCTGGTAATTGCACCGAACTAGTTTCAAAGGGAGCGCATGGCAAGAAAGCCGCTGCAGGAAAAGAAGAAACCGGACGAGGGAAGCGGGAAGGAAGACGCCATCGAGGTAATGGCGACCGTGATCGAACCGCTCCCCAATGCCATGTTTCGAGTCGAGCTCGAAAACAAGCATCAGGTGCTCGCCCACATCTCCGGCAAGATGAGGAAGAATTTTATCCGCATTCTCGCCGGCGATCGCGTCGCAGTCGAGCTTTCGCCTTACGACTTGACGCGCGGCCGCATCGTCTACCGCTACAAGTAGGCGACGAAGCCGGTGGTGGTTGACAGGTGGAAGGGCGGGACTTCAGTCCCGCCGAAAAGTAGCATGTCGAGGGGGCTTAGCCTTAGAAGTGGAAGGAAATCGGAGCCAGAAAAATGAAGGTCCGTGCATCAGTTAAGAAAATTTGCATGAAGTGCAAGGTGGTTCATCGCCGCGGCGTCGTGCGCGTAATTTGCGTGAATCCCAAGCACCGGCAGCGCCAAGGTTAGAGGGAGGAAAGCCAAATGGCACGCATTGCAGGTGTTGACCTGCCGCCCAACAAGCGCCTGTGGGTCGGATTGACCGCAATTTACGGCATCGGGCAGCAGCGCGCGCGTTCGCTCGCCGAAAAAGCCAAAGTGGACGCTTTCAAAAAAATCAAGGATCTCTCCGAGGACGAAGTCAGTCAGATTCGCGCGGCCATTGAATCGGAAGGCGGGGTGGAAGGCGATCTCCGTAAGGAGACGCAGATGAATATCCGCCGGCTCATCGAAATTCAGTGCTATCGCGGCCTTCGCCATCGCCGCAATCTTCCGGTGCGCGGCCAGCGGACCCACACCAACGCCCGTACCCGCAAGGGTCCGCGAAAGGGTGCCGTCGCCGCGAAGAAGAAAACGATGGCCCGCAAGTAGCTTAGCTGTCGAGCATCTAGATACGCACCAAGAGAGGAATTGGCGTGGCAAAAGAACCGAAGGATGCAGCAGCCGCTCCCGCAGCGGCCGCGAAACCGACGAAACGCAAAAAGGAATTTCGCAAGAAGAAAGAGAAGCGCGTGGTTCCTCATGGCTTGGTGTGTATCCAGGCCACGTTCAACAACACGATTGTCACGCTCACCGATCCCGATGGACGCGCAGTCAGTTGGGCTTCCGCCGGTTCGGTCGGATTCAAAGGCTCGCGCAAGGGCACGCCCTACGCCGCCCAACAGGCGGCCGTCACCGCCGCGGGAGTAGCGCGCGATCAGTACGGCATGAAATCGGTCGAGGTGCGCGTGAAAGGTCCCGGAGCGGGGCGCGAGTCGGCTGTCCGCGCGCTGGCTTCATCCGGCTTGCACATCAACGCCATTAAGGACGTCACGCCAGTGCCGCACAACGGCTGCCGTCCGCCGAAGCGGCGTCGCGTCTAAGTTGGCGGCGGAATTTATGTAGCTCAGGTCCGTTTTGTGCACCTGAGGGTTGTAAGCAGTGGAAGCAAAGGAGACAAGCACTTGGCAAGACATCGTGAAGGGGTTTGCCGGTTGTGCCGCCGGGAAGGGCAGAAGCTCTTCCTGAAGGGCCTCCGGTGCTTTACCGAAAAATGCGCCATCGAGAAGCGGAATTTCGTTCCCGGCCAGCACGGCCAGGCGCGGCGCCCGAAGATGGTCGGCTACGGCATCCAGTTGCGCGAAAAGCAAAAGGTCAAGCGCACCTACGGACTTCTCGAGCGCCAGTTCCGCTCCTATTTCGAAAAGGCTGAGCGTGCCAAGGGGCCAACCGGCTCGAATCTAATGGTCATGCTCGAGCGGCGCCTGGATAACGTCGTCTATCGCGCTGGACTCGCCGGTTCCCGCGCCCAGGCTCGGCAACTTGTGCTCCACGGCCACATCCGCGTGCAGGGACAGAAGGTCAATATCCCCAGCTACCTCGTGAAGGTTGGCGACGATGTGGCTTTGAAGGAAAAAATGCACCAGAACGCCATGGTCCTAGAGGCGCGCAATCTCGCGCAGAGCCAAGGCGTCGCGCCCTGGCTCGATATTGACCGCGAAGGCTGCAAAGCGCGCGTTGTGGCCTTGCCGCGCCGCGAAGACGTGCAGACGCCTCCGATGAATGAGCAGTTGATCGTCGAGTTGTACTCGAAGTAGCGAACAAAATTTTCTCTGTTGGTTTGATTGGCCTGCGCACTGCGGGCCGAAAGGAAGGTTTAAATATGTGGAAGGGTTTTCAGAAGCCAAAGCGGTTGGCGGCCGAGCCGGAGTCGCTCACCGATAAGTACGGAAGATTTTCGGCGCAGCCATTCGAACGCGGATGGGGCACTACCGTCGGTAACGCCCTGCGGCGCGCTCTGTTGAGTTCGATTGAAGGCGCGGCCATTACCGCTGTTCGCATCGAAGGTGTGCTGCACGAATTCTCGCCCATTCCGGGGGTGGTGGAAGACGCGACCGATATCATCCTCAATCTCAAGCAGATTCCTCTGAAGCTGAATACCGATCAGCCCAAGACAGTCACGCTCAATGTCGATGTGCCCGGCCCGGTCACTTCCGCGAAAATTGAAGAGGATGCGGATATCGCCGTGCTCGATAAGAATGTTTACATCGCCACGGTCAGCGAGGGCGGCAAGCTCGAGATGGAATTGCGCGTCAAGAATGGCCGCGGCTACGTCGCCGCCGACCGCAATTTCGACGAAGATCTGCCCATCGGCTACATCCCCATTGATTCGGTCCACTCGCCGGTTCGCAAGGTGAACTACGCCGTCGAAGCCGCGCGCTTGGGCCAGATGACCGATTACGAAAAGCTCACCCTTGAGGTTTGGACCAACGCCGCCATCACCCCGCAGGATTCCATCGGCCTTGCCTCCAAGCTCATCAAGGACCACATGAGTATCTTCATCAATTTCGAAGAGCAGCCGGAGCTTCCCGAAGAAGCCGTCGAGAACTACGCCGACCCGCGTCTGGAATTCCTCGATCGTTCCGTCGAGGAACTCGAACTCTCCGTCCGTTCCTACAATTGCCTGAAGAACGCCAACATCCAGAATCTGCGCGAGCTCGTCCAGAAGACCGAGTCCGAAATGCTGAAAACCAAGAATTTCGGGCGCAAGTCTCTTAACGAGATAAAGGACATTCTCAACAAGATGGGCTTGAGTCTGGGCATGAAATTTGACGAGCACGGCCGCGTCATTTGGCCACCGCTCCCCAGCCAGACCGCGCCTCCGCCCGCGGAGGAAACCATAGCCCTCTGAGCAGTTTCAGAAGCTGCGTCGAAACATGAGACACCTCAAAGCAGGATCGAAACTCGGGAAGCAGCCTGCGCATCGCCGTGCGGTGCTTCGCAATCTGGTCACCAATCTGATCGAGAAGGAGCGCATCCATACCACGCTCCTTCGCGCCAAGACCGCGCGTCCGCTTGCCGAACGCATGATCACGCTCGGCAAGCGCGATTCGCTTCACTCCAGGCGCCAGGCCGCCGCTTTCTTGATGACTCCCGTCGCCACCAAGAAGCTCTTCGCGGATCTGGCGCCGCGTTTCGCCGATCGCCCGGGTGGTTACACTCGAATCGTGCGCACCGGTTGGCGGATCGGAGATGGCGCCGAGCTGGCCATCCTTGAATTCATCGGCTCCGAGCTAAAGAAAAAGGAAAAGAAAACCCGAAAGGCCGCCGCTCAAGAGGAACCCGAAGAAAAGGAAGCCGCCGCAGCCGAAAAGTAATCCCTCGCACATCTGCATTCGTAGGTGAAAGCAGCGGCCTCCGCTATACTGTTTGAATTGAAATCGGGAGGAATTGCTAGTGCTAACCATACGGCTTGCCAGGATTGGCAAAAAGAAACACCCGTTCTATCGTGTGATCGTCACTGAGAAGACGCGACCACGAAACGGCCGCTTCGTGGAAATCGTGGGCACCTACGACCCGCAGAAAAAGCCCGCCGCCGTTCAGCTAAATAGCGAACGCGTGGAGTACTGGCTTGGTAAAGGTGCGCAGCCGAGCGACACGGTTCGCAGCTTGATACGCAACCCAAAGCCCGCCTGAAGCGTCCAAATCACAGATGCCATGTTCATAACTCTTGTACACGCTCGAGCGAGTTTCTCCGCTGGGCACGGCAAGCTGTGGAGGAAACGCGATGAGGGATCTAGTCGAATCCATTGCGAAAGCACTTGTGGATCGCCCAGAAGATGTGCAGGTGAAGGCAGTGGAAGG
>DASYZC010000149.1:0-6899 GCA_035949735.1 Candidatus Acidiferrales bacterium
CTACTTCGCGGGAACGTCGCCCGGAATCACAGGTCACCGCGGTTGGACGCCAAATGAGCCGCGTAGTAGCCGAGGGCGACGTTGTGGTCCGTCAGGGTGACCGGAGAGGGATGGCTGATCGGGCGGAATACACCGCGGCCGAAGGGAAATTTGTTCTTTCCGGTGGCCAGCCGACTCTAGCTAATGCTTCTAGCGACACAACCACGGGCCATTCGTTGACCTTCTTTGTAGCGAGTGATACGATTTTAATTGACTCGCAAGAAGGTTCGCGCACGCTGACGAAGCACCGGATTGAGAAATGAACTGGCATGTTGAAACTCCAGGCCGCCGAGCTCCGGAAGTCATATCGCCGCCGGACCGTCGTTAACGACGTTAGCTTGGAAATTCAACAGGGAGAAGTGGTTGGGCTACTCGGGCCGAACGGCGCGGGAAAGACGACGACGTTTTACATCCTAGTTGGGCTTGCTCGCCCAGATTATGGGCGTGTCTTGCTGGATGGCGAAGATATCACCGACCTCCCCATGTATCTGCGGGCCCGCAGCGGCATCAGCTACCTTCCCCAGGAACCTTCAGTCTTTCGGAAATTGACGGTGGAAGAAAATTTGCTCGCAGTGCTGGAAACCCTGTCTGTGACTCCCCAACAGAGGCGCGACAGGGTGGAGGAGCTCTTGGCACAAATGGGACTAGAAGGGGTGCGTTCCAGTCACGCCCATGTGCTTTCGGGCGGCGAACGGCGGCGTCTGGAAATCGCGCGCTCTCTGGTGCTCTCCCCGTCCTTCGTTCTATTGGACGAGCCCTTTGCGGGCATTGACCCGTTGACGGTGGTCGATATCCAAAAGATCATTGCGGACTTAAGCAAAGCTGGAATTGGCGTTTTGATTACCGATCACAATGTGCGCGATACGCTAGCCGTTACGAATCGCGCTTATATCATTAGTGACGGTAAAATTCTCGCGGCAGGTACGCCCCTGGAACTTTCCGCGAATGCCGATGTTCGCCGCATCTACTTAGGGGAAAGTTTCCGCCTCAACTGAATCTTATGAACTGGCTCGCACCCAAACTGCACCTCCGCCTAGCTCAGAAACAGATTTTGACGCCGGGGCTAGTGCAAATGGTCAGCGTGCTGGCTCTGAATCGCCTCGAGCTGCGGGAAATGATCAATCAAGAGATCATGGCCAACCCTGTTCTTGAAGAACTCGGTGAGGACGGTGTAACGGCCGATAGTTACACTGACGAGGCCTTCCTCAAAAAGGAAACGGAAAAGGTTCCAGAGACCGAGGGCCCTAATCCCTTCGACGAGTTCGATTTTGGATCGTTTTTCACCCAATATCTGGATACTGGGACGGAGCGATCCGCCGGCGGCGAGCACGAGGAGATCGAAAGGCCCTCGTTTGACAAGTTTCTTTCCTCGCCCGCAAGTCTTACCGATCACCTGACATGGCAAATGAGCGCCAGCATTTGCACCGAGACCGTCCGCAGGATCGCCGAATCCATTATCGGCAATCTGGACGAAAACGGTTACTTGACGGCGACGCTTGATGAAATCGCTCAGTCTGGAAACTATTCGATGGAGGATGTCGAGGAAGCGCTTGCATTGGTGCAGGAACTGGATCCACCTGGAGTTGGCGCACGCAATTTAGAAGAATGCTTGATCCTGCAAGTGAAGGTGCTTGATCCGCAGAATACCCTGGCCCAACAAATCATCGCGGAACATCTGAAACTTCTGCAAAATAACCAGCTCAAGGAAGTCGCACGCGCGCTGAACCGGCCCGTGGAAATGGTGAAGCGGGCCGTGGACGTTATCAAGCGTCTTGATCCCAAACCAGGTCTGCGCTACAACAAAATCGAGCCCAGGCTTGTCGAACCGGATGTTCAATTCCGCAAAGTCGACGGTGAGTGGCAGGTTTTCATGAATGATGATGACGTGCCGCAACTCCGCTTGAGTCCCACGTATCGCCGGCTGCTGGCGCGTGATGCGGCGGACCGGGATGTCCGCAACTACGTCAAGGAGCGCTTTACCGCCGCGATACAGCTGATGAAAAATATCGAGCAGCGTAAGCACACTATCCTGCGCGTCTGCCATTCAATTCTTCACCGCCAAGGAGATTTCCTCGATTACGGCCCCGATCACCTGAGACCCATGATGATTAAGGAAGTCGCCGAAGAGGTGGGCGTACATCCTTCTACAGTGAGCCGCGCGGTGGCCAATAAATACGTGCATACGCCTCAGGGCGTCCTGGAGTTGCGGAGTTTCTTCTCCGAATCTGTCAACGGTCCGCAGGGCGGTGACATGTCTCTCTTATCTCTCAAGCGTCGCGTGAAACAGATGATCGAGGCGGAAGACACCGCTCGCCCTCTTACGGATGAGCAGATCACCAAGAAACTCAGCGAGGAAGGCATTCAGGTCACTCGCCGGACGGTCGCCAAATACCGCGAAGATTTGCGCATCCCGAGCACGCACCGCCGCCGGGTAAAGGCTTGAGCTGCGACCGCCGTGAAGCGCTCCGACCGGAAACGCCACGCACGCCAACTCGTCATTCTTACCGGTCTTTCCGGCTCCGGCAAAGGGTCGGTTCTCAATACCTTTGAAGACCTCGGGTTCTACTGTGTGGATAACCTCCCTGTAGCCCTGATTCCGACTTTTAGCGAGCTTTACGAAGAGGGTAGAGGCGAAGTGGATCGTGCCGCGCTTCTGGTTGATGCGCGAGAGGGTGAGCAGATTGAAAAGCTACCCGGCATGTATCGCAAGCTGGCGCTCGAACATGCGACAAGCCTGGTTTTCGTCGAAGCGAGTGATGCGGCGCTGCAGCGCCGTTTTAGCGAGACGCGCCGTCCCCACCCGCTTGACCGGAGCGGCTCCATCATCCAGGGAATTCGGGAAGAGCGCCGCCGTATGGCTCCGATTCGCCGCCTCGCGGACGTCATTATCGATACGACAAAGTTCAATGTCCACGAGCTACGGCAGTTTGTTATCGACCGCTTCCAGAATCCCGGGCGCCGGCCGCTGCTGGTATCGCTCGTTAGCTTCGGGTTTCGATATGGCATTCCAGCGGACGCCGATCTGGTTTTCGACGTGCGCTTTTTGCCGAATCCGCATTTTGTACCGCGCCTTCGTCCTTTCGACGGCAGGAATTCGTCAGTGGCGCGTTACATCCAATCTTTTCCGCAGACAGAGGAATTCCGACGCCGGATCGAGAGCTTATTGACATACTTGATCCCGCACTACATTAGGGAGGGCAAAAGTTATCTGACGGTTGCGTTTGGATGCACGGGAGGGCGGCATCGGTCCGTAGCTCTGGCCGAAATGACGCGCCGCGCGCTCCACAAGAAAGGATATGCCACGAAAGTGGTGCACCGCGATCTCGATAAATCCGCGTCGTGAACGCGTGGGAACCGGCGGGATTGCACAGCCATTAGCGCGTAACAGCCCATGCGATTACGGCTTGCAAGATATTCGGACGATGCATAGTCTAACAGACTCGACACAGTATCGCGGTTCGATGATCCGAAAATCGATATGGTCAGTTCCGCACCCCAAGTGAAGCCATTCGTCCCGACCGCCACGGCACGGCAGGAAATACTTCGGCTGCTGGGCTATCTGCGTCCCTATGTGCCGCGACTCACCTTGGGTATTGTCCTCATCGCTGCGATGGGAGCGGTTGATTTCCTCATTGCCTTTGCCTTCCGTCCCGCCTTCGACGTGATCTTGAACCCGCATTCAACAGCACAGGCGCTGACCTTATTTCAAATACCGGTCACCCACCGGGTAGTTGATCTGCATTCGTTCGTCCCTCGTCATTTTCACAATGTGTGGACCGTTTTTGCAGTTGCTCTCCTTCTGCTCACGTTCATTAAGGGTGCGGCAGAATATGTGGGAAGCATTTTGATCCAACACGTGGGACTCTCCGGTGTCACCGACTTGCGCAATGAGGTTTATAGTCAAGTGGTCCAGCAGCCCGTGGGTTTCTTTCAGCATAATCCTACCGGACGCGTGATGTCCGCCGTCATCAGCGATATCGAGCAAATGCGCAGCGCTTTTTCCGACTGGTTCGCGGAATTTTTTCGCCAGCTCTTTGCTCTCATCGCTTTCGTTACCGTTTTGCTGGTCATCAACTGGAGAATGGCTTTGGGGTCGGCGATTCTAATTCCGGCCGTGGTCTGGCCGGTTAGCAAATTCGGACGCCGCATTCGGCGCTCATCGGAAAAGAGCCGCTCGCGCCTGGCGGATCTGAGCGAAATCCTTCAGGAGACGATCGCCGGAAATCGAGTGGTGAAGGCGTTCGGAATGGAAGGTTTCGAGATCCGCAAATTCCGCGAGGCCGCGCGCAATTTGCTCCGCGAAAACATGCGCTGGATCAGAGCCTTCGCCGCCACTTCACCGGTAATGGACATTCTAGGAGCGATCGTGGTCGCACTGGTACTGCTTGTCGCGCGCGGCGAAATCAAAGCTCACCGCATGACAATTGGATTATTCGTTTCTTTCGCATACGCGCTGTTCAAGTCTTATGAACCGATCAAACGTCTTGGAAACGTTTATCAACTCTTTTTGCAGGCGGCCGGCACTGCGATGCAGGTATTTGCTTTTCTCGATCTGCCGAAAGAGATCATGGATGCTCCTGGAGCAAAAGTACTGCCGCCATTCTCTAGATCGATAGAATTCGAGCGCGCGAGCTTTGTCTACGACACCGGACCGCTGATTTTGAAAAACATCGACCTGAAGGTTTCCGCGGGCGCCGTTGTCGCCATCGTCGGATCGAGCGGCGCTGGAAAGACTACCCTGGTCAATCTTCTTCCTCGCTTTTACTCGGCGACTTCAGGCGCGATCCGAATCGACGGCTACGATCTTTCGGAAGTGACCCTTCGCTCATTGCGCGAACAGATGGCCATCGTCACCCAGGAAACAATTCTGTTCAACGATACCGTTCGGAACAATCTCTGTTATGGTCGCCCAGACATGCCTGAGGACAAAGTCATCGCGGCGGCTCAGGCGGCTCTGGCTCACGACTTCATCGTCCGCATGCCCCACGGCTACCAAACGGTGATCGGTGATCGCGGGCAGCGCCTGTCCGGCGGCCAACGCCAGCGTCTGGCCATCGCCAGGGCTTTGCTGAAGGATGCCCCGATCCTGATCTTGGACGAAGCCACGTCCGAGCTCGATTCGGAGTCTGAGATGCTCGTTCAGAAGGCGCTCAACAATCTAATGACCGGCCGGACCGTTTTCGTGATCGCCCACCGTCTTTCCACGATTCGCCGTGCGGATATGATCGCAGTGCTCGACGATGGCTCGATTCGCGAGCGTGGCACGCATGAAGAACTCCTCGAGCGTGGCGGGAGCTACGCGCGCCTCTATGAAATGCAATTTCGCGATGCCGAACCGGTTATACGTACGGCGGGACCGGCATAAGGCGCGACTCTGGTACGGGCGTGAGTTTGTTTCTAGCTGCCGGGTTTTTCTATAGGAAACGTAAGGCTGAGTGACAAGCAGGAAACAAAGTGCCAACAAAATCACAACCGGTACCCGTTGATCGAAAAAGCTCTCGGGGCCTCCCTCCGGGATTGAAATCCATGACCGGCTACGGGGAAGCTCGGCTCAGCGACAGCGGGTTTAACCTGCGCGTTGCCATCCGCAGCGTCAACCATCGCTTTCTGGACCTGCATCTCCGCATGCCGGAGGGATTCGAGCCAATCGAATCTCGCATACGGAAAGTAGTCCGCCAGCGTCTGCGCCGGGGTCATCTGGACGTCACTGTTCGCCATGAACTAGCGGAGCCATCCGCCGTCTGCGTCAATGAGGATGTTGCAGCGGCGTATCTCGATGCCATTGACGCCTTACGAAAGCGGTTCGACATATCGACGCGGCCGGACCTGGCCGCAATCCTCCGTTTGCCGGGAGTGATCGCTCCGGCAGCAGCGCTGATGGACGAAGATTTACCTCGTCTCGAAGAGCTGACTGCAAGGTGCCTCGCCGCGGCGATCGATAAGCTCGATCGCATGCGGGAGGAGGAAGGTGCCGCGCTTCTCACCGAGATGTCCGGCCGACTTTCCCGCATCACGAGCCTCACGGCAAAGGTCGAGACGCTGGCTGAGCGCGTTCGTCCGGTATTTGCCAAGCGTCTCGAGATGCGCCTCAAGGACCTGCTCGGCGAAGCGTCTCTCGATCCTGCGCGCTTAGCACAAGAGGCTGCCCTTGCTGCTCAACGCAGCGATATCTCCGAGGAAATCGCCCGTTTGGCCAGCCACGTAGGTCAGTTTGGGGCGTTGCTCTCCGGCGCCGTGGATGTTGGCAAGAAACTCGATTTTCTTTTGCAGGAAATGCAGCGCGAGGCCAACACTCTGCTGTCGAAAACTCCTGGTAACGACGCGGAAGGTCTCGAAATCACAGCGCATGCGCTCGAAATGAAATCTGAGATCGAAAAACTTCGCGAACAGGTGCAGAACGTAGAATGAGCGAGTCCGAGCCGCTCGTCCTAATCGTCTCCGGCCCTTCCGGATCGGGTAAATCCACGCTTGTTGGCAAGATTTTAGAGCTTCCGGGGACGATGCTATCCGTTTCGTGTACAACGCGCCCTCCGCGCAAGACGGAAAGCGACGGCAAATGGTACAATTTCGTATCCGAAAGTGAATTCCAGCGAATGGTTGAAAGCGGCGAATTTCTGGAATACGCTCAGGTGTTCGGAAAAAATTGGTACGGAACGCCGCGGAAATCGCTTGACGAAGCCCTTGCACAAAAAAAGGATTTAGTTCTCGAAATCGACGTGCAGGGAGCGCTTCAGGCCAAGAGAGAGTTGCCCGGCGCTGTCGCGGTTTTCGTATTGCCGCCATCTGCCGCGGATCTTGAACGGCGAATACGGGAGCGGGGGCAGGATTCAGAGGACGAAATTCGGCGCCGCCTCGAACGC
>DASYZC010000150.1:0-14918 GCA_035949735.1 Candidatus Acidiferrales bacterium
ATCGGGCGTCATTGCGCCATCGACGACGAAACTATACGGATAAAAATCCGGGGCGAGCGGCTCGGTGGTCGCCGTCCACACCCCTTGGTCGTCCATCTTCATCGGCAGGGGCGAGCCACCATCCCGAAACACGACTACTTCCTTGGCGTTCGGCGCGCGGTAGCGAAACGTTACGCGGCCATCCGAGTCTACTTCGGGAGAATGAACGGTCGGGCCAAACCTGGGGCTCCGCGGTCGGGTCTGAGCGGGCGCCTGGGCCCCTGCAGCGGCGGCACTCGTCACAAACAAGGCAACGATCAAGACTAGTTGCTTCATTGGCCTGACCTTCCTTCGTTGTGATTCGCCAGTAGGGCGGACGGCGAGGGTACCCTTTCCTCGATGGTCGCGCAAGGAATTGGCTGCGACGCAGCGCACCGCCTACAAGGGAGCACAGGCCCTCCGCACACGTCGGGCCGCGGATTTGGTAGTGTGGGTTCGATTGCGGGGTTAGCGCGACAATAAATCGTAACTTAACTAAAGGAAGGCCTGACTATGGCTCGTGAAAGCAAGCGCGTTAAGAGCGAAGCTGGGCGTGGGATGCATTCAAGAAGCAAAGTCACTAGGAGCTTGTCCGGAGAGGTCTTGCGACAGGCAGAAAAGCGACGGTCTAAGCGCGGTGGTAAGCGACGATAAGTGAGGAGTTGTCGCCATTCCGGCCGTCGTTCAATTTAGGGGGCAGCTCATCTCCCATTCTGTTCGAGCGTGTACATCAGCGTCTTGGGTTTCACTATTGCCATACACTACTTTGAATCGGCGGCGGGTCCGGGAGTAGAGAGAATAGAAGCGCTCGCATCCAAACGGTTGAGCAGCAGGGTGTCGAATAGTCACTCCACTCCTTGATTTGAAACAGGTCTATGTTGGTCTGCGTTTCGTTAGAGATGAGCTTTTGATTTCGCGCCAGGATACAAACGTGCAGGTCTTGAATACATCTAACCTCAGTGACCCACTCAAAGGGTCTTTCGTCTTTGTCCTCGCTTGTCCATCTCTTGCCGTAGGCAGTCACTTCAGGATTCGACACAATATCCGCACCGTACCAGCAAAAGGTTAGCGACTGGTTGCAGTGTGTTCCATCGTACTGCCAGGATATTTCGTCGCTGTGTCTTGCGTCGCGGCAAAGGAAGCAAACAACAAGAAGGCTGCAATAGTGAAAGCTTTTCTCATTTCGCTTTGTCTCCCTGTGGATGAGCTTGCCTCTGTTACGCACCCCGGTCATAAAGTGACTCTCTAGGGAATCGATCTCATCACTTTCTGAAGAGGATGGAAAACAGACCGATGAGTGCTCGGGCCAGTTGCCACACCATGCCCACCGTTCGGCAAGCGACTCTCGTTGACCAATGAGCAATGGCCGCAATCTAACCAAGATCAAGATGCCACCCTGAAGGGATGGCGCTACATAAAATCGCCGCGTGTGAGGCGCGGGTGCAACGCCGTATGTAGCGCCAGCGGCTTTAGCCCGGCATCTTCTCGCTTTTCCACGGAGGCGACCAGTTCAGAACCGGGCACACTTTCTGATTCCAGGACGAGGTCATCGAACCCGAAAACGGAAAATCGAAGGGGTCGGCACAAAGGCTTTTCCGCACCGGGTTCATCCAGATGTACCAAGCGACTGTATCCTTCGATTCTGCACGCCTGAGAATGTGATCGTAGTATTTGAATTGCCACAGCGGGGCTCCAGTTCGGCGTCGATGCTCGAATTCAGTTTGTTGCTTGAATTGATGGACAAAATCGAGCATGCCGCTGGCAGGCGTCAGACCTTCGCACAGAAAATGCAAGTGGTCAGGCATAAAGCAATAGGCGTGAATTGCAAAGGCGAGTTGATTGGCTAGCTGCGCGAGTATCGCTACGAGGCAAGCCACCATTTCCGTATCACGCAGGAGCGGCCGGCGATTTTGACAGCAGATTGTTAGGAAGTACGCTCGCTGACCGACATAGTTGTCAGCTGGTAGGCGGATGTGCTTGCGTGCGATTAGCATTTCTGACGCCCCAAGATGCCACCCTGAAGGGGTGGCGCTACAGGTGGTATCTCCGCCTGCGTCTCGATGTCAACAGCGGAAAATACCGAGTGAATGGGCGTTCCACCGAGCCACAGATCAAAGGCAAGATGCCACCCTGAAGGCATGGCGCTACAGGTAAAGCGCATGGCGAGGATGCA
This sequence comes from Candidatus Acidiferrales bacterium, assembly GCA_035949735.1. Lineage (GTDB taxonomy): Bacteria > Acidobacteriota > Terriglobia > Acidiferrales > UBA7541 > Palsa-295. Next base: position 2,192 of record DASYZC010000150.1, read on the forward strand.
CCGGAGTTAGGCGTAGCGGAAGAGGGCTTTGAAGCCGTAGTCCATGTGCTGCTGGATGTGGCAGTGAAAGAGGGTGAGGCCGGGCTGATCGGCGGTGAAGTCCACAGTGGCACGACCGTAATACGGAACGATGACGGTGTCCTTGATGATGCCCGAAGTTTTCTTGCCGTTAATTTCGACCAGTTCGAAGCGGTGGCGATGCAGGTGAAGCGGGTGAGCGTCGTCAGTGCGATTGCGGAAGACCAAGCGGTAGCGCCCGCCCTGCTTGAGGACGAACTCATTCTCGTGCGGATATTGCCTGCCGTTGACCAGCCATGCGTTGAACCTTCCGGCGCCGCTGGGAATTTTCGTGAACACCATATCGATCGTTTGATCGGGCGCGGGTGGCGCTGACGCAGCCGGGGCGGTTCGGCCGAAAATGGTGTAATCCCAAATGGCCTTGGCGGGCGGGACCCATTGGGGCTGCTGATGCTGGTTCGCGTACTCGACGATGACGCCGAGGCCGAAGTTGCGGATGTTGTCCTGCGGCGCGCCGAGAATCCAGATTCCAGGCTGGTTCATGTCAACGAAAGCGTCCGCGCGCTCGCCAGGGCCGAGAAGAAGAACGTCGACAGGTTGCGGCGAGGGCACAGGGTTGCCGTCGAGAGCGAATACGCGGAACTGGTGGCCGGGAAATGCGAGGCTTTTGTTTTCAATCGCGCTTGCGTTGAGGATATGCATGAGCAGGCGCTGGCCTTGCTTCACGCGAAGCGGCTCGCCAAAGCCGAGAGCCTTGTCATTGATCGAGTACATTGCCGAACTGACTTCGAGGCCATTCGGACGCGTGTCGAGCACAGCAGGCCTTTCGGGCTGCGGGCCGCTTTGGGCTTCATCGTCGTCGTCCATCAGCTGAGAGGTGAAGAACGGCTCCCAATCACGCAGCGCGACGAAGAGTTCCTGATCGTAATGCCCCGGATCCTGACCTGAATCGACCATGACAAAGCCAAACTGGCCCGTGTAGGTGCCCTTGTGCAGATCGTCCATGGCCATTGCGTGGGAATGATACCAACGCGTGCCGGCAGGGCCCGGCGTGAACTGAAACCGGCGCTGGCCGCGCGGCGGGACCGGCGGAGTCTCCTCCTCTTCCACGCCGTCGACTTCGGCGGGGATAAGGAAGCCGTGCCAGTGGACGAATTCAGGCGTGTCGGTGTCGTTGATCACGTCGACGGTGACGGGCTTGCCTTCACGCATGCGGAGCACAGGGCCGGGAGAAGAGCCGTTGTATCCGATGGTGCTGATGATGCGGGTAGGGGTGAGTTCGACAGGAACCGGGGCGATGCGGAGGGTAAAATCCGCCTTTGCGCCTGATGGCGCGGCTTGAGCGGATGCTTCGGCGGGCGACGGTTTTGGAGGCATCCCCTCCATCTGCTGACCGGAAAACGCCTTTGCTCCAGTGAGACCAAGCGCGGTCGCGCCGCCCAGTTTTATGAAAGCCCTTCGCCGCACGGCTCCTCCGTAGGTACGGTGACGGCTGGAGATGAATGCGCCAATCTGTTACGCTTCCTCTGCGCATCAAAGTATCTCATGAAGTGTGATTCATGAAGCTCGCGCGGCGGATTTCGGTAATAACGGTCCTCGTAGTCGTCTGCGGAAGCCTGCTAGCCCTTCAATCGAACGGATATCAATTTTACGGGTCGGGTCCGTTCGCTCCAGTAACCCCCGAGCAGGCTAACGAGAAGGCCGAGTTCTCCTGGTCACGGCTGCAATACACTGCGGCGCAGCGGAGCTTTGGCGGCTTCGGTGGTGGCGGGTTCGGCTACGGAGGATACGGATATGGCGGAGGATGGACCTGGGGCCAAGACTACCCGAAGGCTGACCGGCAGTTCTTGTTGGCCCTTCGCCGCTTGACGCGGGTAAACGCGCGATCGACCGAGCAAGTGGTCAATCTCGACGACGATAAAATCTTCAACTACCCGTGGGTGTACGCGGTGGACGTGGAAGATTGGACCTTCACTCCCCCCGAAGCCAAACGGCTGCATGATTATCTGCTGAAGGGCGGCTTCCTGATGGTCGACAATTTCCACGGCACCGCCGACTGGGAAAATTTCATGAATGGGATGCGGCTGGTTATCCCCGACCGTCCGGTGGAGGATCTCAGCAACTCAGATGAGATTTTTCACGTCCTATATGACCTGAGCGACCGTTTTCAGGTGCCGGGAGAGCAATACGTCAATACCGGCCGGACTTACGAGAAGGATGGCTACGTGGCGAAATGGCGAGCTATCCGGGACGATCGGGGGCGCGTGATGGTTGCGATCTGCCACAACATGCATCTGGGAGACGCATGGGAATGGGCGGATAGTCCCGAGTATCCGGAGCGCTTTGCTTCCCTGGCTTTTCGAGTCGGCATCAATTACGTGATCTACGGGATGACGCACTGAGAATTCAAGACAGCGGTGCGATTCGGTCGAGCGATTGTCGAGAAATGTGCGACGAATGTTCCAATTCCTCTTTAAGTATCCGGCGCCGACGTTTTCGAAGGGCCAGTTCGTTTTGCTCGGCCCGTGGCCGAAGTGGGCGCTTCTTTTGGCGGTGTTGGCGGCGGCCGCCGGGCTCGGATGGTTGATACGTTCGCGATTGCCGAGCGCCGCGCCAAGATTGCGAAACTGGCGGGCGGGTATCATTTGGCTCTTGCAAGCAGCGCTCGCGACGCTGGTTCTGATTTTGCTGTGGCAGCCGGCGATCACGGTCGCGCAGCTGAAGCCGCAACAGAACATCATCGCGCTGCTGGTGGACGACTCGCGCAGCATGTCACTCGCCAACGGCGGCACCACGCGCCTGGCGCAAGGCGTGAATCTTTTGCAGGGCGGCGTGCTCGCGAAGTTGCAAGAGAAATTTCAAACGCGATTGTATAGCGTCGATAGTCGCCTCACGCGCGTCTCCAGCCTGAAGGAACTGCAGCCCTCCGCGCCCGCAACTCACATCGGCGAAAGCCTCAAGCAATTTGCGGCGGAGACTTCCGACTTGCCCATTGGCGCGATTGTGCTGCTGACCGATGGAGATGACAATTCGGGCGGCATCGACTTGGACACGATCGCAGCGCTCCGCAATCGCCGCATCCCAGTTCATACCGTGGGATTGGGAATGGAGGAAATGCCGCACGACGTGGAGATTGACGATGCGACTGTAGCGCCGCGCGCGATGGCCGATTCGCGGTTGACGGCGACCGTCACATTCCACCAGCAAGGCTACGCGGGACAAAAAGCGATGCTTTCGGTTCGCGATCAGGAAACGCTGCTCAGCTCGCGCGAGATCACGTTTGGCGGGAACGGGAAAAGTCAATCCGAGCCACTTCTTTTCAACGCGGGCGATGCCGGAGCCAAGGCGCTGCAGTTTTCGATTGATCCTATGCCCGGCGAGGAAAATCGGCTGAACAACGCCGTCACGCGGCTGGTGAACGTGACGTCCGACAAGCGGCGCATTCTTTACGTCGAGGGCGAGCCGAGATGGGAATACAAATTCATTCGTCGCGCGGAAGACAACGACAAGCTGGTGCAGGTCGCGTCCATGCTGCGAACGACCGAGAACAAGATTTATCGCCAGGGGATTAACGATCCGAAGGAGCTCGCCAGTGGTTTCCCCGCGAATACCGACGATCTCTTTGGATACCAGGCGATCATCCTTGGCTCTGTCGAAGCCGGCTATTTCACGCCTGTGCAGAGGGATCTGATCCGGCAGTTCGTCGACCGGCGAGGAGGCGGGCTGCTGCTGTTGGGCGGGCGATTCGCGCTGTCCGATGGCGGCTGGGGTGCATCTGAACTCGCGGACCTTCTTCCGGTGAGTCTGCCGAATCGCAAAACCACGTTTCAGCGTGTTCCCGCCACCGTTGAGTTAACGCCTGCGGGAACGGACAGCTTGATCTGCCGCTTAGTGGACGATCCCGCGCGCAACGCGGAGCGCTGGAAGACGCTTCCCTACCTGATGGACCATCAAGATCCGGGCACGCCCAAGCTCGGCGCTACGGTACTGGCTCAGATGAAGGCTGGCGGACGGACGATGCCGCTGCTCGTCACGCAGAATTACGGACGCGGGCGTACCGCCGTGCTTGCCACTTCGGGTACGTGGCGATGGCAGATGAGTCTTCCGCTGGGCGACACGAGCCACGACATGTTTTGGCGGCAATTGCTCCGCTGGCTTGTAGCAGATACGCCGGGCCGCGTGGTCGCCTCCGTGCCGCACCAGGAACTGTTTGACGATGGGCACATCACTTTTTCCGCGGACGTGCGCGGCAAAGATTATCTTCCCGCTGCCGACGCCAGCGTCCAGGCGCACATTACGGGACCGAGCAGCGTCTCCGCAACCGTCGATATGACGCCGGTCCCCGATAAGCCCGGCACTTTCCAGGGCGAGTGGACCGCCGACAAGCCAGGATCGTATCTGACGGAGGTAACGGCTCAGCGCGGCGGGCAGGAACTTGGCAGCGACGTGTTCACGTTTCAACGCATGGATGGCATCGCCGAAAATTTTCACACCGAACAGAACCGCGACTTGCTCGAAAAGCTCTCGTCGCAGACGGACGGCCGCTACTGGCGCCCGCAAGACGTGTCGAAGCTCCCCAGCGAAATTTCCTATTCCGAGGCGGGAATCAGCGTTCGCGAGACAAAGGCGCTCTGGGATATGCCTATCGTTTTCATCGCGATCCTGCTCCTGCTGTTCTCTGAGTGGGTGCTGCGGCGAAAATGGGGCGTGATATGAGGCTGAAATGGCTGCCCGTGCTTTTGTGCTGCGGCCTCTTGCTGTGCGCGATGCCCGCGCGGGCGGGCGTCTACTACGTAACGGTAGCAGGCTTGGGCGGCGAGCCCGATTACGAGCAGGAATTCACGTCGCTGGCAACGGATCTCGATCGGCTGCTCAAAGCTTCCGCAAGCGATGCTCAAGTCTACACGCTGGATGGCAACGACGCTACTCGAGCGCGCTTGACGGACGTGCTGGGCAAGGTGGCCAGCCAAGCCAAGCCCGATGATGATTTCGTGCTGGTTCTGATCGGTCATGGCAGCTACGACGGCGTCGAATATAAATTCAATCTTGTTGGACCTGATATTTCCGCCGCGGATTTGGCGGCCCTGTGCGATCGCATCGCTGCTAAGCGGCAGCTCATCGTCAATACGACCAGCGCCAGCGGCGGCTCGGTTTCCGCCCTTGAGAAGCGTGGCCGTTGTGTGATCGCTGCAACCAAAAGCGGAACGGAGAAGAACGCTACTGTATTTGCGCGGTACTGGGTTGAAGCGTTGCACGATCCAGAGGCGGATCTGGATAAGAACGAAACGATCAGCGCGCTGGAAGCTTTTCAGTACGCCACCAAGAAAACAGCTGCCTTTTATGACTCGCAAAAGCGCCTCGCCACCGAACACGCCGTTTTCGACGATACCGGGCATCACGACCCGGTGCGCGAGCCGGCATCGGACACGGGCGAGGGCCAGCTGCTCTCCAGTTTCACGTTGATTCGGCTTGGCGCCACACAAAAGGCTTATAACGACCCGGCCAAGCGCGCCTTGCTCGCCCAAAAGGAAGAGCTTGAGCGGAAGATAGATACTTTGAAATATCAAAAGATGGCCATGTCGCAGGACGACTACAAGACCCAGCTTACCGCCGCACTCTTGGAGTTGGCGAAGGTGCAGGATCAGTTAGACAAATGAAACGCGTACTCCAATTCGTCACGATTTGCGCGGTGATGGCCGTCGCTGCAAGCGCGGTGTGGTCGGCTACGCCAGAGGAATGCCACTCGCTGAGTAAACACGGCCGGCGCAATGAAGCCCAGGCTTGCTACAGATCGCTCACAATCTCTCGCGATCCCTATCTCCGCGCTGAAGGATATTGGGGCCTCGAGAATTACGAGGATGCCAACAACGAATTTCGCCTTGCGGTGGCGCAAAACGATGCAAACGCCATGTATCGCGTCCGATGGGGAATGCTCCTCCACGAGCGATTCAACAATACGGATGCCGAAGGCTTGTTCAAGGAAGCCTTGCAGCGCGATCCGAAAAACGCGCGAGCCTATCTCGGACTTGCGCTTGTCAGCGCCGATGGATTTGATAGCAAAGCCATCGAGTGGGCCTCGGACGCCCTCGCGATCGATCCAAAGCTCGTGGAGGCTCACGAGCTAATGGCCAGCCTCGCCCTGGAAGATTCCCAAACCGATCAAGCTCTCCGCCAGGCCGATGAAGCGATCCATCTTTCTCCCGACGCTCTCGATGCAATGGCGATTCACGCGGCTGTCGAAATTCTGGCGGACCGCTCGCCCGATTCGTGGCTCGCAAAAATTCAGCAAGTGAATCCTACCTACGGCGAAGCCTACGCAATTGTGGCCCACCATCTGGTGCTGAATTATCGGTATGAGGATGCCGTCGACTATTACCGCAAGGCGATCGCGCTTGATCCGAAGCTCTGGTCCGCGCGCTCGCAGCTGGGAATCAATTTGATGCGCCTGGGCCAGGAGGAGGAACCACGCAAGCAGCTCGAAATGTGCTACGAGAACGGTTACCGCAACGAAGAGACGGTCAATAGCCTCCGCCTACTCGATAGCTACAAGAATTTCGTCTCGTTTCGGGACCAGAACACCATCATCAAACTCCACAGGAACGAAGCCGAACTTCTGCGCCCGTATGTGGAAGACTTGTTGAAGCGCGCCATGGCGACCTACGACAAGAAGTACAAAATGACCCTACCCGGCCCGGTGCAGGTGGAAGTCTATCCGGACCACGAGGATTTTGCGGTGCGCACCATGGGAATGCCGGGGTTGGGCGCCCTCGGCGTGACCTTCGGAGAGGTAGTGGCGATGGACAGTCCGTCGGCGCGCAAGCCCGGCGATTTCAACTGGGCAAGCACGCTATGGCACGAGATGAGCCACGTTTATATTCTCACTGCTACCAATCATCGAGTACCGCGCTGGTTCACCGAGGGACTGGCCGTGCACGAAGAAACCCAGGCTTCTCCGGAGTGGGGCGACCCGATCACGCCGGACATAGTCGTCGCACTACACGACAAGAAACTGCTTCCTGTCACCGATCTTGATCGCGGTTTCGTGCGGCCGGAGTATGCCGCGCAAGTGATCGTCTCCTACTATCAGGCAGGCCGCATCTGCGACTACATACAGGGCCGTTGGGGCGCCGATAAGTTGCTTGAGATGGTGCACTCTTTCGCGGCGAAAGAAACAACTGCCGCCACCATCCAACAAGACCTAAAAATGACGCCGGAAGAATTCGACAAGGAGTTTCAGGACTGGCTATACAAAGGCGATGGTCAGGTCGCCGCGCATTTCGACGAGTGGCGCACAAAACTGAAAGACGTTGTCGAGCAGGCCAAGAATCACAATTACGACGTGGTACTCAAGGAAGGCCCGGAAGTGGTCCAGTTGTACCCGCAATACATTTATGCCGCGAACGCCTATCAATTTATCGCCGAAGCCGATCTAGCGAAAGACAACAAACAGGCTGCCGCCGCAATCCTAACTGACTACGAAAAAATGGGCGGCCGCGATCCGGATATCTTGAAGAAATTGGCAAGTCTCGAGGACTCGCTTGGTTCGCCGAAGGAAGCCGCCGCCACCTTGGACCGTATCAACTATATTTATCCGGAAGACCAGCAGCTTCACGAGCGGCTGGGCAAGCTGTGGCTCGCCCAGCAGAATTATCCGGGTGCGATCCGCGAATATTCCGCAGTCGTCGCGCTGCATCCGCTTGACAAAGCTTCCGCCGAATTCGACTTGGCGCAGGCTTACTTTGACGCAGGCCAGAAAGATAAAGCCGAGGATAACGTGTTGCAGGCCCTTGAAGCCGCTCCCGATTTTCGTCCCGCCCAGAAGCTTTTATTGCAAATCCACAGCTCCGAGAAAGGCAAATAACCGATGGCTGTCGCCGCCGAAATCAATCTGGACTCCGTAGAACTTAAAAAGCGCATCGAGCGGTTTCAGGCCGCGCGCGAGGGCATTCTCGCGCAGGTCCGGCAGGTGATCGTCGGACAAGATGAGGTCCTCGATCAGATCCTCATCGCGCTTTTCGTCGGCGGGCATTGCCTGATCACCGGGCTGCCGGGGACCGCCAAAACGCTGATGGTCAGAACCATCGCGCAGACCCTCGGCCTCGTATTCAAGCGCATCCAATTTACGCCGGACCTGATGCCCTCGGACATCACTGGCACGGACATCATCGAAGAAGATCCCACCACGGGTCATCGCCGCTGGACATTCGTTCATGGGCCGATCTTCGGCAATATTCTCCTCGCCGATGAAGTCAACCGCACGCCGCCCAAAACGCAATCGGCCTTGCTCGAAGCCATGCAGGAATTGTCGTGCACCGTCCGCGGCAATCAGTACACGCTGCCGTCTCCGTTCTTCGTCCTGGCCACCCAAAACCCCATCGAGCTCGAGGGCACTTATCCGCTTCCCGAGGCGCAGCTCGACCGCTTCTTCTTCAACATCGTGCTCGATTATCTGACCGCCGAGGAGGAAGTTAAGGTGGTTGACCTGACCACCACCACTCGCACTGCTCAGGTGCAAGCGGTCACTAACGCCGGCGAGATTCTCGATTTTCAGCAGCTCGTTCGCATGGTGCCGGTCGCGGAATCGATCGCCGCTTATGTGGTCAAGCTGGTGCGGGCTACCCGCCACAATAGCGGCGTCGCCCCGGATTTCGTGAAGAAGTACGTGAACTACGGCGCCAGTGTCCGCGCAGCGCAATATATTGTCCTCGCCTCGAAGGCGCGCGCGCTGGCAAGGCGCCGCTACCACGTGGCCTACGAGGACGTCGCTGCCGTCGCGATCCCCGTCCTTCGCCACCGCGTCTTGCTAAATTTTCACGCTGAATCGGACCGCATCGATTCGGACGAAATTCTCCGGCGCTTGCTCCAGCACATGCCGCCTCCACAGGGTGCCTGACATGCAACGTTTTCTCGATCCGGCTGTGCTGTCGCGCATTTCGGGTCTCGACTTGATCGCTAAGACAGTGGTCGATGGTTTTGTTGCCGGCCTCCACCGCTCGCCCGATTTCGGCTTCAGCCAGGAATTCGCCGAGTACCGCGCCTATTCTCCCGGAGACGATCTGCGCCACGTGGATTGGAATGTTTTCGCGCGCACCGAGCGCGCCTACCTGAAACGTTATCGCGGCGAGACCAACAGCTTGCTCACTGTCCTTCTCGACGCAAGCAACTCCATGACCTACACGTCCCACGGCGTCACCAAAATGGATTACGCCCGCTTCATGGCCGCCTCGCTTTTCTATCTCGCTATACACAACCAGCGCGACGCCGCAGGCCTGATTGTCTTTGACGATGAGGTGCGCAATTACATCCGCCCCTCGACACGCCGCGGCCAGTTGAACCGCCTCTTGAGCGGGCTCGAGCTGGCCGAGGCCCGCGCGCGCACAGATTTCGCCAAGCCTCTCCATCATTTTCAGCAGTTTCTCAGGCGCCGTGGAGTGGTCTTGATCATTTCCGACTTCTTCGAAGCGCCCCAGAAAATCGTGCGGACCATCGAGCCGCTGCGATTCCACGGCAATGAAGTCGTCCTCTTTCACGTCCTCGACCCGAAGGAGATGCGCCCGGAGCTCGGCGAACCCGCCATTCTCGTCGATCTCGAAACCCAGCAGCGCATCGAGGTAACTCCCGAATACGCCAAGAACGAGTACCGCGCCAAGATGGACGCCCACATCGCGGAATTGCGCGAACGCGCGCAAGGCGCCGGAATGGATTACTTCTTGCTCGTCACCGACCGCCCTCTCGATGGCGCTCTCGCGGAATACCTTACGATTCGCCAGGGGAGAAATTGATGGGTGTCTTGGCTCCATGGTTTCTAGCGGGCACGGCGGCGATTGCGGTGCCGATTTACTTGCACCTCCTGCGTCAGCACACGTCCGCCCCCCGCCCTTTCAGTTCCGTGATGTTTTTCGAACCGCGAACGCAAACCTCCATACGTCAGCGGCGTCTGCGTTATCTCGTGCTGCTGGCGCTTCGGCTGGCATTGCTTCTCTTTCTGGTGCTCGCGTTTGCCGATCCATTCATCAACCGCTCGACCGCCGGCGTGAAAAGCGAAAAGCAGCTGATGGTGGTGGTCGATAATTCCTTCAGCATGCGCGCGGGTTCGCGGCTAGCCGATGCAAAGCGAGAAGCAATCTCGCTGCTCGCTTCGCGCAATCCCACCGAGCGCGCCCAGGTGATGACGCTCGGCTCCAAGCTTGAGGCGCTCACTCAGCCAATACAGGACGCGGGCGCCTTGCGCGCCGCCGTTCAAAGCATCGTGCCCGGAGATTCGCGCGGCAGCTTCGGCGAGCTTGCGCGCTCCCTGCGATCGCTAACCGCAAATGTTCCCACTCCGATCGAACTGCACCTTTTCAGCGACATGCAGAAGTCCAACATGCCGCCCACGTTTAGCGACATGGCGCTTCCCAACAACGTCAAGCTGGTGCTGCATCCCGTGGCGAATGGAAATGCGCTGCCCAATTGGGTGGTCGAGAGCGTCAGCGCACCGGGCCAAGTTTGGCAACCGAAGAAAGCGCGCGTGCAGGCCGTCATCGCTGGCTATAACACTCCCGAAGCCACCCGCACCGTCTCCCTTGTGGTCAACGGAAAAACAATCGCCACCCAAAAAATCGCCGTGCCTGCTAACGGCCGCGCCACCGTCGAATTCGATTCGCTCGACGTGCCTTACGGTTTCAGCCGCTGCGAACTCCGCATCGATTCCGCCGATGTGCTTCCCGGCGACGACGCAACCCTCTTTGCCGTCGAACGCTCCGATCCGGAACAGGTCCTTTTCCTTCACGATTCGGGTGATATCCGCTCGCCCTTCTATTTCGGCTCTGCGCTCGGGGCCGCAGCCCAATCTGCTTTCACGATGGAAAGCGTGCCTGTTCTCCAGGGCGGCAGTATTCAGTTTTCGAAATATGCGTTCGTGGTTCTTTCCGACGCGGGTTCCCTGCCCGCTTCGCTTGAAAACGACCTCTCCCAATACGTGCGCTCGGGAGGAAACGTCCTGATCGCGGAGGGAACCTCGCTGGGGCGCCGTTCGCGCGTCCCCGTCTTCGGCGCAAATATTTTGCAAGCTCGCTACTACTCGAATGACGGCGGCAGCTACCTCATGGTCGGTGACACCGATCCTTCGTATCCCTCAATCGCAAAGGCCGATCGCTGGTCGGGCGTGAAGTTCTACTACGCCACGCAGGTGGACGACTCCGGCTCTCGCGTGGTCGCAAGACTCGCGGATCACACGCCGCTGCTGCTCGAGAAAAGAATCGGTGAAGGCCGCGTCCTTCTGCTCACTTCCGGCTTGGATAACGTGACCAACGATTTTCCGCTCCATCCGCAGTTCGTTCCCTTCGTTGAGCAGACTGCTTTCTACCTTTCCGGCACCCAGCGCCACAGCGGTTCGCGCGAGGTGGATTCGTTCGTCGAATTGCGCAACGCGAAAGAGCAAGCGGTCGGCGTCGAGGTGATTGATCCAGACGGGCATCGGCCTCTATCGCTGAAAGATGCCGCATCCGCGCAGTCCTTCCAGTTGACGCGCGCCGGTTTCTACCAATTCCGCCTGGCCAACGGCAGGCAGGATGTTATCGGCGTGAATCCGGACCGCCGCGAATCCGATCTCGCTGTCATGTCGCCGGACGCCCAATCGCTATGGAGTGGAAATGCCGGCACGAAGCCCGAACAAGCAGTCGCGGCCGATCCGAGCGATGATAAAAATACGCGCTTTCCTTTGTGGTGGTACGTTATGCTGTTTGCATTGGCTGTGGCGTTGGCCGAATCTTGGGTAGCGAACCAGCACCTTGCCGCCCGAGGGGAGGATTTATGAGCGCAAGAAACGAGCTCAACTCCTATGTGAGCCAATTGGAAAAACGCCTGCGCCTCGCTGCCCTGCTGCGCGGCGCCGCGATTCTTACGTCTGCCGCTCTTGTCGCAACTGTACTTCTCGTCCTTATCGCCAATGCCTTTGCGTTTTCCGCCTGGAGCGTGGGCGGCGCTCGCTTTCTCCTCTTGATCGCGCTGGCAGCGGCCGCCGTGTTCGGGATCGCATTTCCACTGTGGCGGCTCAGTCGCAAACGTGCCGCAGACAGTGCGGAAAAAGTCTTTCCGCAATTCCAGCAGCGACTCGTCACTTTTGCCGACCGCGCGCCTGACGAGCGCGAAGCTTTCCTTGAGTTGCTCGCTGCGGACACTCTCGAAATCGCCCGTCGCAGCGAGCCTAAATTCCTCGCGCCCAACGCAAAGCTCCTGGCTCTGCTCGGCGGTGGCCTCGCCTCGCTCGCTGTGCTTGCGTGGATGATCGCTGCCGGCCCCGGTTATCTCGGCTATGGCGCCGCGCTGCTGTGGAATGGGTGGCACGTCAAGGCCAGCCCCTTCTACGACATTCGCGTCACTCCTGGCGATGCATCGGTTCGCCGCAATGCCGATGAACTTGTCACCGCCCAGCCAGTAGGCATTCAAACTGACAAAGTGCGCCTCTATGCGCGCTATCACAGCGCTTCCAAGTGGGAACAGCTCACCATGCAGCCTCAGCCGGGAGGCTCCGCTTTTCAATTTATGTTTGCCGGCTTGCCCGAGGGTGTCGAATATTACGTGGAAGCCGGCGCGGTTCACTCCCGCCACTTCAATATTCGCGTGGTGGACCTTCCTGCCGTCAAACAAATCCGTGTGACCTATCACTTCCCTTCCTGGACCGGACTGAAGAACGTGGTTGACGAGCATGGCGGCGATCTTCGCGCAG
>DASYZC010000151.1:0-4898 GCA_035949735.1 Candidatus Acidiferrales bacterium
GGGTGGGACGAGTGGCCAGGTGCGGCACCTGATTTTGAAATTTGAGGGTGCCCCATCGTCGCTGCTTCTGCGAGGGTGGGGCTTTTCCGCGTGCCTCCCGATGAATCGACAGAACGCTTCTCTACCGCTCGCCCCGCTTCACCCGCGCGAGCCATCGCCTCTTCCTAGTCGAGGAAGAGCGGAGGAATAAACGAAAAGTCCGCCCCCGAATGCGCTAGACTTGTACAGCATGAAAGAAAGAAAAGGGCTTATGCTGGCCATCCGTCTCCCGCAGTCCATCGAAAAACGCTTGGCGAAACTGGCCCAGCGCACCGGGCGCACCAAGACCTACTACGCGCGGGAAGCCATCCTGGAACATCTCGAAGACCTGGAAGATCTGTATCTGGCCGAAGGCTCGCTAGAACGCATCCGCCGCGGCGAAGAGCGCACCATACCGCTCAAAGGCGCGATGAAACGTCATGGCCTGGGGCGTTGAACTCTCGGAGTCAGCGGATCGGGAACTCAGCAAACTGGACGCGCAGCACCGGAAGCGAATCCTGAAGTTCCTCCACCAGCGCGTGGCGAAACTCGACGATCCACGCAGCATCGGAGAAGCGTTGCACGGATCGCCGCTGGGCGAGTTCTGGAAATACCGCGTAGGCGATTACCGGCTCATCTGCAAGATCGAGGATGATCGCTTGGTGGTGCTGGTTCTCCGAGTGGGACATCGTAAGGAAATCTATCGCTGAGCGAGCCGGGTGCCCTTGCTCGGTTTGTGAGTGTGAGCGGCCTATTCGAGGCCCATCCGACGCTCTTCCACTCGCCCCGCTTCACCCGCGCGAGCCTTCGCCGTCGGTTTCTGCTCGTCACACCTGCCGAGTAGAAACACACGTAACTCCATGAAAAGAAAGGAAAGGTGTCACGTCTACCCGTCACGAAAATGAGACCCGAAAGCGGCGGCAAATCATCCGGAAAAGAGGTTGCGGACGAGGAAGAAAATATTGGCGGGGCGTTCGGCGAGGCGCCGCATGAACCACGGAAACCAGAAGGAGCCGAACGATATGAGCACGTCGCTGCGATAGCCCGCGCGTGCCAAGCGAAGCTGCTCGCGCCGCTGAATTCCGTAGAGCATCGCAAATTCCAATTGTTTTTTTTCGATACCGGCGGCAGATGCCCATGCGGCGATTCGCGCGATCAGGTTGGCATCGTGCGTGGCCATAACACCGCGCACCCCCGCGGCGCGAGCGCGCGAACTTAAAAGGCTTTGCGCGAGCCGAAAATAGTTTTCATCCACATCTTTCTTTTTCGCGAAGGCGATTTCGGGCGGCTCGCTGTACGCGCCCTTCACCAGCCGGACGGAGGCTCCCATAGCAGTGAGCGATTCGATATCTTTTGCCGTGCGGCGCAAATAGGCCTGCGCGCAGACGCCAACGTTTGCGTGTGCCTTCCGGGCGCGCGCGTGCAATGCGAGCGTGGCGTCAACGTAGCGGCTCTGCTCCATATCAATCCAGATGGTTTCGTTCGGTGAATGTTCGGCGAGGGCCACTAGATTTGCGAAACAGAATTCGGCGTCGATATCCAATCCGAGCTGCGTGAGCTTTACCGAAATTTCCGACGGCAACCCTGCCTGCTGAATGCGATCGAGGAGGCCGAGATATTGTTCTGTCTCCGTCTGAGCCTCGGCGCGGTCTGCCACGTTTTCGCCGAGATGGGTCAAAAGCGACGACATCCCGTCGCCTAAGAGGTGATTTGCCGCTGCGAGTGCATCGTCCATTTTTTCGCCGGGAAGAAAACGGGCTGCGGCGCGGCGCACAAAAGCGAGGCGCGGCATCTTTTTTCGCAGCCACGAGTTTTCAGACGCCGCTATGAGGATTTGACGCACCCATTTCATGTGAATTTCACTCGCGCCGGTTGAAAGGCTCGCTCCGAGATTCGAATCGCCGGGCCAGAATAGCATCTCCGTTGCGCTTCTGGACCAAGGCCGATAGAATGCGTATGTTTCGCGGAATCCCTTGGAAAACTCAACGATGCCCAGGGGAACGCGAAGGCCCTAGCGCCGCTGCCATCGGCGCTCACCTCAGCCTGGAAATTGCGACGGTTCTTATGAACGCGCGCCTCTCCATTGATTCGATTGTTTCCGTTGCGCTTGAGCAGCTTTCCTGCGCGCTGGGAGACGAGTCGGCGATCCTAAATCTGAAGAACACCGTGTATTATGGCCTCGATCCGGTGGGCACGCGCATATGGAATTTGATCCAACAGCCGATAAGCGTCCGGGAATTAAGAGGCCGGTTAATGGACGAATATGAGGTGGACGCGGATCGATGCGAAGGCGACCTACTCAGTTTGCTAGAGACGATGCAAAATGAAGGACTCATCCGGGTGGAAGATTCAGATCCAGGCTGAGAAGAGAGCCCGGCGGTAATCAACCGTGAATATCTGGCGCGCATTTTTGCGTTTGAGACCGGACTTGCGGGGGCTTGCTCTGGAATCGGCCGTCGTGCTGACACTCACCTGGCTGGGACTGCGAAGCCTGGGTTTCCGGCGCTGGCAAAAGCTGATCAGCCGACTGATGCCCGTTACACCGGGCAGCGTTGAATTCAGCGAATCGATGCTGGACCGCTGTCGCGCGATGGCGCGCGTCGAGCAATCCGTAGCACGCCGCCTTCCTTTTCAATCCAATTGCCTCGATCAGTCTATGGCGCTCTGGTGGATGCTCCGCCGCCGCCGGGTGGCCGCCGAGATGCATATCGGCGGGCGAAAAGAGGCTGCGAATTTCGAGGCGCACGCCTGGGTCGAGGCAGGCGGAAGCGCGCTGCCGGACGCTGGCGAGGTTCATCCGCACTTCGCGCCGTTTGACCGGCCGATTAAGCCGGCGGAGGCGCAAACCCATTGAGCGGAATCGTTGGGATGTTCCGGCGTGACGGCGGGCCTATTGATCGCGCGCTGCTGCAATCGCTGACGCACTTCCTGGCGTACGTCGGTCCTGACACACAGCAAACCTGGGCCGAGGAGTCTATCGGTTTCGGCCACACTTTGCTGCGGACAACATGGGAATCCGCCACCGAATGCCAACCCGGAAATCTTGAGCAGCGGTTTTGGATCACGGCGGATGCCAGGTTAGATTGCCGCACGGAACTTGAAGGCAAGCTAAAATCGGCCGGTCAACATGTTCGCACGGCCGGGCCCGATTCCGAACTGATTTTGGGAGCGTATGCGGCGTGGGGCGAAGCTTGCGTTCAAGAACTGCGCGGAGATTTTGCCTTCGCCATCTGGGATGCAAGCAAGAGAAGTTTATTCTGCGCGCGCGATCACTTCGGAATTAAGCCGTTCTACTACGCCGACCTGGGCAATTTATTTCTCTTCAGCAATACATTCAGTTGCCTGCAGCGCCATCCCGCGGTATCCGATCGGTTGAACGACTTGGCCATCGCAGATTTTCTGCTCTTCGACACTAATCAGGATGCCGCGACCACATCGTTCGCTGACATACGGCGTCTACCGGCCGCCCATTCGCTCCGCTGTGAACGGGAAGCTGTTTCGATCCGCCGCTATTGGACTCTTTCTGTCACTGAGCCCGTTCGATTCCGACGTGAATCCGAATACATAGAACAGTTCCATACGCTGTTGGGACAGGCCGTGGCGGACCGACTGCGCGCGAAGAGCGCAGGAATTTTGATGAGTGGCGGCTTGGATTCGACAACGGTCGCGGCAACAGCTCGGCGAATCCTGGCTGCAAACGGCGACGATAATGGGTTGTTTGCCGAGACGGTGGTTCTCGATGATTTGGCCCCAGATGACGAGCGCCATTACGCCACGCTTACAGCAAATGCCCTGAAAATCCCCATTCGGTTTCAGACGGCAGATGATTGCCGGCTTTTTGATGGGGCCGACACTCCGGAGTACCGTTCGCCGTTCCCCGAACACTCAGCCTGGCCTGACCAGACGCCCGATCTGCTTCGCCAAATCGGTGCGAGAAGTAGGATTGCGCTCACAGGCAGCGGCAGCGATCCCGGCCTCTCAAGTCGGATTACGGCCCACTTCCGGCAACTCCTGCGAAAGAGGCACTTGGCTCGGGCAGTGAGTGACGCGGTGCATTATCTGAGCGCCGAAGGCCGGTTTTCCAGGCTTTATCTCCGCGCACGCTGGCAGTTATTAGTTGACTCGAAGAACGCGTTCGATTCATACCCGAAGTGGCTGAATGAGGATCTTCAACGAGAATGGAGGCTGCAGGAGCGCTGGAAAGCTTACGGAGTGCCGGACCGAGGGAGGCAACTGCGCAACGAAAGTAACATCAATGCGTTTCGACCTGAGGCGGTCATGTCAATGATGCACGTCAGCTGGCAGGACCTTTTTGAGACGCTCGATCCCGGCGCTACTCGCGTTCCAGTCGAAGTTCGACATCCGTTTTTCGATTTGCGGGTGGTCAATTTCCTTCTGGGGCTGCCCCGGTTACCGTGGTGTTGCGATAAAGAGCTGCTGCGGCAATCCGGTCGTGGCATCTTGCCCGAAGCCGTGCGGCTCCGGCGCAAGTCGCCGGTCCGGCACGACCCGATCGTCGCCCTTCTGCAAAAGCGAGAATCGGCATGGGTAGACCGATTCGAGCCCGCTCCTGGACTCGGGCGCTATGTTTGCCGACATCGGATTCCGTCGGTGTGGAGAGAAAGATCTTCTGGGACAGCGTGGGTGAATCTGAAACCTCTCAGCCTGAATTTTTGGTTGCGGAACAACCAGAGATGATTCAGGATGAAGCGTGTAGGGGGTCGGCGATGGACTCAGGAGCCACGTCACGCGAGCCAAGAGTCTCTTCCAAGAAGAACTATGTGAAGCCGGACCTTCACATCTATGGGAACGTAGAGGAAATTACGCTCCAGGGTGGCCATACTGGGATCGGGGCCAATAGAACCAAGGCGAATGGTAAG
>DASYZC010000152.1:0-17307 GCA_035949735.1 Candidatus Acidiferrales bacterium
CAGTTGCGCGTGCCAGTCTTTCACAAGACCGAAGGACACGCGACACTGACTTTCTCGGAAGAACCCAGAAATGAATTGCAGCAGATCGTAATTCGAAGCCAAGTAGAGTACATGGCTCACATGGGCTTCCCGGACGAGCGCAGCCGCAATATCTCTGTAATGACGCATGGGCTTGGGACTCCGTTCGTATTCGAGCGCGAAGCGCTGCTCTCCCGTCTCGGTGCGGACCGTCACGATTGCGTCATAGTCTTTGGCGAAGCCAAAGCTGGTCAGCTCATTTTGCGAGCGCACCTCAGCCGAGCTGATCCATCGAACGAGGAGCCCAGCTCGCAGCGCACTGAGCTGAATGTCGTTGAGGCCGATGGCATGAAGAACACTTCGCTCCGCTTCCTTCTTGTTGAATCTCCCGCGGCCGACCAGGCAGTACTCCCCCATTCCTTGCAGCAGCATTGCAGCCGAGCCAGAAACGGAATACACAAACTCACCCGTGCAATTTGCCGTTGTCTGCCGCCGGACAAGTCCGCGGTCCACCAACCTTCGCAGTCTCCAATCGAAAGCCCTGCGGCTCCGTTCGTAGTGGCACAGTTGCATGAACTCGAACAACTGCGAGTGGATGATGAATTCCGAGCGCAGGATTTGACGCAAGAGCGGTAAGTCTCTCGACTGGCTGAGTTGAAGGGAGCCTTTGGGATACCGCATCAGTCATCTTTCCTTACACGGACTCCAACTGAAGCCGCGCGCTCCACGGCCAAGAGACGAACGGTCTAAGTTCGAACCTGCCCACATCGGTTTGCAACCAACTGTCTCGAGGCATCAGCAGCATGGCTTCTTGTTGGTCGCGGCATTCGCTAAACGAGATTAGGATCGTACCTTCCGAGCGCCACGCCGATGACCCCACGTCGAGCCGTCCGATCTCAGTTGCTTTAACGACCACCAAGAAGTAGTCAGGCTGCTCCGGCGGTGACAGTCTGCGTTTGAAAAGCACTTTGTTTTGGCCATTCCACACGCAGGGCTCTGCGCATTCAAACACACTATTGATCATCGCCAGCGGGCGGTTGGGATCGAATCCACCGATACCATTAAACCGGGCATGGCCAAGGATCTTGGGCCGCGTCCGAATGTGGCCATCGACGGGAACGCCTGTGGTGTTGAAGTATGCTGCTCGCGCAAACCGCTTCGGATCGTTCACGTCTTTCCCAAAGCGGCGACGCCAAACACTCCCAAAGCCTGTGACAGTAACGAGCATCTCGCTTATGCACCCTTCAGCCGTTTGTTCTTCTGCCGTTCCGCGTACAGTTCTTCCTGCAGCCGGTTGATTTGATCGACAAGCCTTGCGCTGTCCCCATTGGCACCGGTTAACGCCGGCTCTCCGGCTCCGCAGTCAGCGCCTCGTGGCCCGTTCATTTTCTTTGACAGCGCGTCGAGTCGCGTGGAAAGGTCCGCAACCACCATTGACTTCTGCCGGAGCTCTTCCTGGAACTTGTTGCGCTCCTGCGTCGTGGCTTCGAGTTGCGCCGCAACACGCCCGAGCTCCGCTTTCACGCTCTCGACTGCGGGGTTGCCCGGACCTAGCCGCCCAGTTCCCGATTCCGAGGCTTCCGTTACCCGATTGCACTCCTCCATGTGCTGGTGATACCGATCGACTGCTTCTCTGGTCTTCGCCCGCGAATACAGATCATGGTTTCGAATGTCGGCTTCGACCCGTGCGTGTTCCTGATCGGCTTCCCGCGAATCCATGACACGTTTCAGGAGCGCCAGCGCAAATACCAGGGCGCACAGGGTCATCCAGAACGAGAACCAGAAGTACGGATTTTGAACGCTGGCGGCGAGCAAAGCCTGGCGGCGTTCCTCGAGCCATTCCCCGTAGTTCTTGTGGGCACGATTGAGCTGCTTGAGCATGACTTCGTACCAGGTCTCGCGTCCGAGGTGCGGCTGGCCGGGGCTCTGTGCCGCTGCGGGAGATGCCGGCGAGAGCAGAGCGATTGTCAACAACGTTCGTGCCGCTATCAGCCTCATAAGCGCCCCTCCCCAAAAGACCTTCGACGGTAGCGGGTGTCCTGGTAGCGCGGACTCTTAAACCGGAGATTCGCGCCGACCGACGATTGGCGCGATTGTTGGAGTTTGGGATAAAGCTCGACTTTGAAATGCGGCACCCGGACATCGGCAGGAGGACGAATGTGCAAATGCCCATGCAATGTGCCACGCGCTTCGTCGGTCATCAGAATCTGCATCTGGCCTTTGGGCATGTTCTTGATGTGCTCGTCCAAGGCGCGCGTCTCCGTGGTTTCCACATCGACAGCGCGGCCGCTTTCTTCATACCGTTCGTAACCGAGAAAGTTCCGGCGTTCCATGGACACATTGCGCCGACGCACGCGGTGCTCGGCGGAGGCCTGGAGGAAATACCGCGCGGTCTCTTCACTATGAGTTTGGAGAACCATGGTCGTGTTGGGAGCGGAAGCAACGTCCTCCTTAAAGCCGCGGCCGACTTGCATCAGTTGCGAAAGGCTCTGCATCGAGAACAGGAAGGCGGTGTTGGTGCCTCGCGCGGTTTGCAAGATCTGCGGAAAATTTCGGTAACCAAAGGGGGCGAATTCATCGAGCACGACGCTCACCAGAGGCCGATTCGGCTGGTCGAGTTTTTCCTGGCTCTCATATCGCTGGCCCACGATCAGTTGTAGATTTTGCAGCAGCATCTTTCCCAGCGCAGTCACCGGCTTGGTCTTTTTGTTGACGTTCAGGAGGACATATAGAATCAGCTCCTCCTCGATGACTTCATCGAGTGAAAGCAGGTCTTCATACGATCCGGTGACGACGCTCAGCTCATCGTCAAGGAACGCCATGCACTCGTTGAGCAGCCCCTGAATCCGGGGGACGCGCTCCCAGTCCTGGAAGGACTGGAGCAGGTTGCGGACCGACATCTCGAAGTTCAGCTTCCTCTGGACACTTATGTTCTGGTCTTGTTCGAGGCGCCGAGAGGCTTTCTCGACCTGTTCGCGCAGCACCTGCTGGTCGAAAGCCATGACCAGAACGTCGTAGAAATTGAATTTCAAGCCGGTGTAGGAAAGCACCCGCACAATGTCCGAGAGGTAGGTCAGCTGGTGTTTCGCAAAGAACTCGTGGTGCAAATCGAACGAGCTGAACACCATGTTCACTACGGACATGTAGTCTGCTTCGTTCGAGTGGAACGGGTTGTAGCCAACCGAGAAGTCCGGCCTGGAAGGGTTGATCACGCGCAATTGGCCAAGACGCCCGGCGCGATGGATATGAGGAAGCAGGCTCTCGAAGGCCTTCGCGTCCGCCTTGCCGTCGAGGATGATCATGGGAACGCGGTGCTGGTCTTCAGGCGGGCCGAACACGCGCAACAGATCCTGCGTAATGATGTTCGCAAGGAGGGTGGTCTTTCCCATCCCGGTCATCCCCAGAACAATGCCTTGCATCACGCGTGTGCGATCGGGCCAGAGCCAGGGCTCGCCGTGCACGTCGTATCCGAGGACGACGGCATTCTGGCTCCACGCTTTGCGGACAGCGCGCTCATCTTTCCGGCGGGACACGGCCAGATATGGGTGCGGCCACTCGTTTTCGCGTCGCTCGCGCGCGGTCACGATTTGCCAGATGACCC
Organism: Candidatus Acidiferrales bacterium; assembly: GCA_035949735.1. Lineage (GTDB taxonomy): Bacteria > Acidobacteriota > Terriglobia > Acidiferrales > UBA7541 > Palsa-295. The sequence continues at coordinate 3,620 of DASYZC010000152.1, forward strand.
AGGCAAGGGCAATGGAGAAGAGAACGAAGTCAGCGAAAAACTCCGCCGCCTGCCTTCCCGTGAAGTGCCAGATATCGATGATCAGAAATTGGAGGAGCCAGAGGAGCAGGGCAAAGGCCAGAACAATCGTTAGCTCTGGGCTGCCGCGACGAGCAGGGCGCTCACTCGGTTGCATCCTGCACCTTCCCCTGGCAAACGTGAGTTCGTATGGAGTGAGGAGTGGCCGGCGTCGAGGGCGGCGGCGTCGGGCGGGGTTCAGGGAGTATGATGGCGATGGAAGCGAGATAAGCGAGAAAGATCGACAGTTCAAACGCGCAGATGCGTCCCCTAGACGCGAATAATCCCACAGCCTCGGCAAAGCCAATCAGGCTGAAAAAGACTGGCGTCAATAAGCAGATCCAAAAAAAATCCGGGGCCAGGAATTCCACGAACGCAGCAATCTGGATAAGTGCGCCCATTTCGTCAGGACCCTCGGAGCACGAAGTTGAAGAACACAAACACGGCAATTGCAGTTCCGATCCAGGCAACGCCATACAGAAATCCTGCCTTGAACTTGCGCCGCTCGTTCGGGCTAAACGGATTCCGCGGATGGAGCATCAGGTTGAGGACAGCATGACCAAGTCCGTAGTCCGGCCGCTCGTTCATGTGCCCGGCGGACCAAGCACGCGTTTGAGCTGGCTTAATGCGTTCCTCCATCTCAGATCACCAGGGTCGCGCTCACCGGTCCGTCGGGGCCCGCGAGGAAAATCAGTTGAAGCACAGTTGGTTCTAGCTGCTTCGGGGGCAACTTGATCGCCACGATTCCGGCGGTTTCCCCCTCGGGCTCGATTCGCAAAGAACGGATTTCGCTCTTCGTCACCTCGATGGAAGTCTCCCCACTCGACTTCAATCGTGTCGCTTCTACCGGGCTCAGCTGATAATCCCGCAAGACATAGAGCGACTCGCGATACCTCGGGGCCGTGAGCGCGACTACCTGAGGCTCGCGGGTCACATAAACCTGCCCACTCCCGTTCCGAATGACGTATCGGAGGAAGATTTGTCCGTCATGGTTCAACAGGTCGGTCACGTAGACCGCCACTCGATTTTTTCGGGAAATCAATCCATGCAACCGGACCGGCTCAGCTTTGAGGAGCACTTCTGCTGGCGGCGGGTCAGTCAACGGCTTAGGTCGATTGGCGGAAACCTTGGGCATTGGGGCAGTGACAGGGGGTTGATCAATCGCGAAGACCATCTCTGGCACCGCTCCCGCCGGATCGAGTTCGTAACTGAAGCGGCCGGAGGGGGTCCACACATATAGATTCGTGGCTACACCTGGCTCCGTCGGCTCGATAAAGACCTTGTTCCCGCGCCATTCAACTCGGAATGAGGTACTGCCCACGGCAACCGCGCTGACCGGCTCGTTCATTTCGAGAACCGTCAGATGGTCCAGAGCGGTTTGAACATGGACGATTTTCCCCGGATCGGGCTTCTCCCTCTCGACCTTTTGTCCCCAAGCGGGCCATGCAAGGACTGCCACTGCTATGCAAGAAATCCAAAACCTCTTCACGTCTTCTCCTCCCTCTATCCTTATATATGGGGCTGCCCAGGAGGCCCGAACCCCAGGCCTCCTGGACAACACATGCTTCACGATGGAGTCTCCCCTTGTCCGCCGACCGTGCCTGTGTCGTTCGTGCACGGCTGGCTTTGGTTCATTGGTTGGCGCTTCACGGTGGGTCGCTGACGAATGTTGTTGAATACCAGCTTGCCATCGCGAATTACGCCGGCCCCGTATTGCATCGGGAATGGCTCGACGCGCTCGACGACCTTGCCGTCCACGAGCACTTCGCCCTTCTTCGAGATCTGAAGGAGGAAGATCTTGCGCTCGTGGGTGGTGCCATCGCCTGAGGGAAACGGCTCGACGAGAAAGACGCGGCCATCCTCATCGAACTCGATCTCCCCATCCACCAGATCGGGAACCGAGACCTGCACGGCATTGCTTCCAGTCTCTTCCGCGACCTTGTCGATGATTTCCTGTGGGAAGGCATGGAACAGGAGCGAACCGTTGCCTTTCCCCGCACAGATGATGGTGTGCAGGGCCTGGCACCAGCCTCGCCGGTTCAGCTTCTTGCCGTCTCCCCAGGCTTGAACGAGCGACCGCAAGGCCTGAAACTCCTCGCGGAAGTGTTCTTTGTGGGCGTGGACCTTGCTTCGGGCGGCATTTCGCTGCGTTCGTGCTTCATTCCTCGTTGCCGGGTCGTTTTGTTTGGCCCCGTACTCGGCTTCGGCTTTTGCCAAAGCTTCGTCCAGGGCCTGTTTTTCTGTGATGAGTTTTCCGACTTCGTCCGCGTAGATGCGGTTGACCAAGCGGCACTCCTGGGACATTTCCTTGGTGAAGTGCTCGCCCGAGATCAACCCGTGGAAGTCGGCGATGGGCAGTTTCGCGGAAAAGAAATCTTCGACTTCTTTCCTCGCGAGGTTGTAGAGCCACCCGATCTTGTCGGTGGTCAGAACTTCCAGATGCACTGGCATGTCACTCACCCGCTCCTTGTCCTTCAACTGCAGCCAAGGCGCGGGCGGCACCTTCTTGCGGATTTCGGCTATGAGTTCCTGGTTTACCTCGGTGCCCCACTTGAGGCTGTCCAAGGCGTGCTGCAGCTCATCGACGAGCTGGTAGGCTTCTCCCTGAAAGCCGGCAGCGTAGCAGGAGGTCTTCAGATCGGTGATCGAGCCTATCTGATTTCCTTTGGCCTGATTCGCCACCAACGCGAGGTTCCACCAGGGACTCTGTTTTTTGTTGTGCTTGGTCTTTACCTTTTCGTGCCGGTCCTGATGGGCGAAGCGGCTTTCGACAAAGCAGGGGAAGCGTTCTCCTTCAACCACAGCCACGAGGTCGAAGTCGAAGTCCCCGCCGTTCTTGGCGGCCGTTTCGCTGTGCAAGACGAATGCCCCTTCGAGCCTGATCTGCTTTTTCACCAAATCGACAGCCGCTTTAGTGTCGATTGAGCAGCCGTTCTGCTCCTCAATCGCCTGCGTAATGAGAGCAACCGCTTCTTCGGTGGACACCCGCGTGTAAGGGAGCAGGTCCTCGAACATGCGGATGGGGTAGCGCACGACCAGGCCCTTCGTACACGGCAGCGAACTGATTGCCCGGTCCTGCGGCAGCCAGTCCGATGCGGCGACAACTTGACCTTGATAGAGGCTGAGGAAGCCGTCGTCCGCCAAGGCAAAGCCCGGGATTTTGAAGCCGCCGGCCGTGCACAGTTTGAACGTCCACTTGGCCAGCAGGCGGTTGAGTGCGTTGTTGATGTAAGGGTGCTTGATGAGGTAGCCGCTCGAGTCCACCTTGAGCACAGCTTCGACAACTGTGTGCTCGAGAGAGGTGTACTCTGAGTCGCTGCCCTCCTCCCATGGACCTTGTGCGTGGGACGTGCCCAGAAGCTCGATCACCTCGTCGTACCGCCCGTCCTGGCATGCTGCCCGCAGTTTGCAGGCTTGTTCCATGGCGAAAGGCGCGATTTCTGTTTGGATCGACACCCACGGCGCGTGTTCGATGAGCGTGTAGCTGCTGTGGAGATCGAGTTTCCTTGAGATTTCCCGGATGCCGAATACCGCCGGTCCCCGGTAAGACCTCACCTCAATCTTCGGCCGCCGCCATCGAAAGAAGTCGAGAATCCTCGACGATTGTTTGTATTCAGGCTTCACGCACGATTCCGGCAGGATGATGTCCGCGCCAAGCTTCTGGGCGACATCATCCGGCATGACCTTGCATGCGCCCTTCGCCTGGGTGTTCTCGAACGCCAGCCGGAACTGGTAGAGCCGATGCCGAGGCAGGTGAAACCTCTCGAACAGCGACTCCGAGATCCAGCCGCGGCAGTCGTTCGTGCCCAGCGTGCGATCCTTCACCACCATCACCCGTGCATCGGACAACTGGATTCGCTGTTTGCACGGCGAGACCAGAATCCCGAAATAGGTTATGGCGGCTTCGGGCCATTTGCGGAAACGCTCGGCGATCATCGGCTCGTAGCGTTCGTCCACGGCGTAGAACTTCCCGCTCTTCGCCGAAGCCGAGGCGCCGATGAGTCGATAGCGCACGCCCTCAAACTCGAACGACCGCATGGATTTCTGAACTTCGTTCTCCTGGTAGTCTTCGAGTTTCCCGGGCGGGACATTCAGACGAGCCACGCGAATGCCGTCATAGAGGCCTTGAAGGAGCGTGTTTTCGAGCTGCTCCTCCTTAGCCAGTCTTGGCAATCGCTTCTTCATCTGTCCCATCTCGTTGATATCCAGCGTTACTACGGTCATTCCACTCACCGTTTCCGTTGCCATTTCTTCTCCTCCTTTCGTTTGTCCGGCAAAGGGGCAGAGAAGGAGGCCGTTGCCGCCGGTCTCTTCGCTGTCCTGGGCCGAAAACGAGGTACGGTTTCCGGTCAGGTTCGCGAAGAACCGGACCAGCTTGGTTGTTTAGGCAGTTCAACGCGACTGCTTCCTCGTTGCTGCCCTGTTTGTCTCCTCGGTTTGTCCGGCAACAACAAACCAGGAGTCTGCCGACCCGCTCTGGTGAGCCCGTTTGGGCACACTTCGAGCAAGCCAAGCACTGATCCACAATTACGAGAGCTTGTGGACGGCTCTCACGAGACCAACTTCAGTCTCTAGAAGAAACTCTTCCTATCCCGTCTTCGGCGCGCTGCGCACGGCTTCCCGGCTGAGCTGTGGCTTGCGACCCGAGAAATCCGCAACCCCGCGCCACTCGGAAACCACGAAGTAGCTCAGACCGGTCTTGAGCGATTCCACTATCGCCTCCGGTTCTCTCGGGAACTCCCGTCCCAACTCCGGAACGCCGCTCGTTCCACTGTGTTTCGAAAGAAAGAAGCGCTGCCCCTCCATTCCATTTGCCTGTCCCGCGCGCGGTTTGCGAGTTCCGCGCAGGGAGTTCCTCACCTGCAAATCTTCCGGTTCTCCGACTGCCTCGGTTACACCTGCCATCACGTTGAAGACCTCCTTTCGTCCGCCGCCTTTGAGGACATCTCTCCCGACGGCAAATCCCTCAGGGCCGGCCGCTATCCAGCTCGCTCTTTTGCAGCAGGCCCGTTTGCTTCTCGCCGACCATCTCCTGCTCGCCGTATTCGGCGACCAACAGGCCACTGGGATTGGTTTCTGAGCGAGCCGTCTCGACCAGCCGCACGTGGTACTGCCCGACGATTTCGTCGGTGGTCTCGGTCTGGTTCTTCACCCGGTGAACTTCCTTTACCCCGAACACGGTGTAGGTCGACGGAATTCCCTTTTCATGCTCGATCGAGCGAATCTGGAACTCCGAAATGATGTGGTCGCTCTTGATTTTTCCCACCGTGTCCTCATCCCGAAGCTTGTTCATGGAATAAGCGCGCAGGTTGGCGGTCATCATGTTCAATGCCTCGGCTAAGTTCTGATCGACCGAGTCCGGGGTGTACGCCAGATACAGGCTGAGAAACTGGCGCACGACGGCGCGGCTTTCGAGGTCAGTGGGTGCAACTTCCGAGGAGATGTCTGCGGGCGATATGTAACGAGACACGTTGAACGTTGCCGCATCACCGTAATGAGGTGCACCCACGACGGAAGCAGTGCCATCTTTATCCACGCGGATCACGGTGGGCGGCTGGACGCGGACATAGATCGCGAAGCCGAGAGCGCCCATGGCCAGCACACCGAAAATCATCGCCAGCAGCATGGCGCGATTGGCATAAGCGCGAAGCATGCCGTCGTGCTCGTAGTATTTGCTGTACCGAGTGAACTCGGGAAGCTCTCCAGCTTGACTGATCTTTTTCATCTGTTATTCCCTTCCTTTTAGTCCCCGGTAGGCGGAACCAAGCGAGTAGCCGATGTACCAAGCGGCCGCATGCGGGATCTGGACTCCCCGATATTGGCCGGGTTTCGAAGAAGCGCGCCAAGGCGATGCGGAAGCAGGGGCGTCTCCGCTGCTGCTACTCGATCCTGAGGCGCTTGGGCCATTCGTTGCGGCGGCGGGCGGCGTCGGGGACATCGAGGTAGAAGCAATTGCAGCCGTCTGAGAACCACCACCCGAGGTCCCGCTCGCGCCAGCGGAAACAGGAGCCGACGACGCGGCTCGCGAATCGCCAGGTGGCGGGGGTGGCGGGGGCGGTGACGATGCCGTCGCTCCTCCTCCCGCCGCTCGAGAAGCCAGCACTCCTTCTCCCAAGCCAATGAACGACGCCGCGGCCAACCCGGCAACCGCGCTCGCCGCGGTTGTCATGGCCCCAACCATAGTCATCATCGTGCTGCCAACGTCGCCGCGAACAATGCGGCTCGAAATGAACGGAATGAGCGCAATCGAAAAGGAAAAAATGCTGGCGGTGAGCGCCAAGAGGATCATCTGGCTTGATCCAACGAAACTGTTCAGCACGCCATTCGCGCCAAGCACGGCGTTGATGCTCCCAAGATTCACCGCGGAAATGAGCACTTGCAGGACTGCGTAGATAATCCCCCAAGCCTCGAACGTCATGAGGTTCACCAAGTAGGCGCGGGACAACTGGCCAAGCCCTCTAGCTGGCAGCAAAGCCAGAACGAAGGGACCCGTTACATAAAGCACCGAGCCGTATATGGCGTAGAAGAAGGTAAAGATCAGGTAGCTCACCGGGAAAATCACGAACGCGCTCAGGATCAGCATCAAACTGATGACTCCGGAAACGAGGCCAGTCACGAGATTCCAAAGGGAGGCGTTGCCATTGGCCTGCCAGTATTGGGCGAGTTGGCTCATCCAATTCGCAAACACATCTTTCACGCCCGTCGAGCTATAAATAAAGTTGGCCACAGAATTGAACATTCCGTTGACGTCGCGAAAGACGGAGCCGTAGTTCGCAAAGATCAATCCTAGGATCAGATATTTGATTCCGGAGATCGCCAGCATGCGTACGTCTCCTCCGGAGGCGAATGCCTGGTAAGCGCTGTAAAGGAAACTCAGAAGCAGAATCGTTCCGGCAACGCCCAGCACGGCGCTGGTAACGTTCGCGCTGTCGATCCCGTTGAGCGCCGTCTGAAAGAGTTGTTCAAAATAGAACACGGTTCACTGCCTCTTCAGAAGGTTATAAATCTGCTGCTGAACTGCCGCCGCATTGGCGGCGCCGTTTTTCAGATTCTCGCTCGCGTTGGCCAAGGCGATGGCGCGCACGCGCATCAGGTCGGCGGTCGCCGACTGGGTGTACGCATTGGCTCGAACCAGCCACGCATCCGCCTGGGCTTCAATGATCGGCGCGCTGCCGGGAGCGGCCGCTCGGATGCTTTGGTTGATTTGATCCGCGGCTTTGAGTTCCAGATCCGCCAGGGCATCGATCTCGATCGCTTTTTTCATCGCCGCTTGCGCCGTGGCGTCGGTCATATCGATCATGTCGCGCGTTTCTGGCGAAGCGGCGGTTGCGCTGGGCACCGCCCCGTAGACGGTTGTGTACTGAGCCGAGGTCTGAGCGATCTGGTTCGGGTTGCCGGAAAGAAGGTTCTGCTCGAACTGGCGGGACGCCGGAAGCGTTGCGCTATTTACGGGTATCTTCATGACACCCCGCATCTGGTTGAAGAGGCCCTGCACAGCCCCCACCAGGGATTGAGCCTGAGCAATCAATTTCTGCGGCCAAACAACCGATTGCTCGAAGTTCGAGATGTTCTTTTCGACCGACAAAATGCTTCCCAGCCCTCCGCCAATTACGTTGCCGAGCGTGCTCGAAATTGTGCTCAGGCCCGCCGCCATGATGGCGCAGCACGGGTCGAGGAACTGACTTCGAGCGGGCCGCGGGATCAAGAGAGAAAACACCGCCAACAAAACCGCAGTGCGCAACTTGTGCCCCCAACCCCACTCGAACCATCGCTTCACGTTCCTCATAACTTTCCTCATCAAATTTCCTCCCTTATTTCCGTTCGAGCAGCTTCAGAATCTCGGCGTTCACGTCCCCGGTCATCGCGGCACCGCGCTTGCGCAGCGCATTCTCGTGAGCCAGGTGAGCGGCTTCCTCCCGTAATTCCGCCGCCAGCATTCTCTGCGTGAGGGCTTGGCTCTCGAGGGAGGCCGCTACTGCGCTTGCCGTAAGGAATGGCGCGGAACCGGGCGCCGCCTGGCTGGCGCCATTCTCGATGTTATTTGCCACTCGCAAGGTCAAATCGTCTGCAGCGTCGCTTTCCTTGAGGGTCTTCAAGTTATCGAGCGCCAGTGCGTCGTCCATGTCCATCATGGTGCGGTCCGCGGGGCCCGCTGCGGTCGCCGCCGGTACGGTTCCGTATGTGTTTGCGAATGAAGTTGTGAGACTTGAAAAATCAGTGGTCTGACGATTCCGCATCACGTTTTCAAGCGCCGTTGGATTCGGCAGTGTGGCGCTTCTCAGGTTGATGTTGAAAATGCTCTGCATCAGGCTGCGGTACTGGCCGATCATTTGCGTTACCATGGCTTTCGACTGGTTGATCAGTGCGACCGGCCAGGTCGCTTGCTGGTAGAAATTGCTGACCGCGGTACGCACCGAGTTCATCGAGTTCAAAGCCGTCTTGATCAAGCCATTGATAACGTTCAGCACGGATTGAATTGCTGCCACAAGGCTCCCCTGGGCCTGCGCGGGCGGCGGACCGATGACCGCCACCGCGAGCACGCCTGCTAGAGTGAGTGCCAGCACCTGGCGTCGGCTCTTGGCCCTGACCATCCCGTAGCCGAAGAGAGCCAGCAAAAAAACGAACAGTAGATTCGTCAGCGCAGCCATAAAAGTCTCTCCCACAATTTTTCCGGGTTCGGCAGCAATCCCGTGAGCCAATCGATTCCATGACCTAGAACCTTGATCAAAAAGGGCAAGCTCGCCAGGAGCACTACGATCAGCGCAACCCATGCGCAAATACGGAGGAGCTTTTGTGTTTGCGGCGACCTCGTTCCCCGCAGCGATCTCATGGCATCGTTTCTCCTGCTACTGCCCCAGAGATCTCTTCCGGCAACGGCGGGACCTCCGCCAATCCATGAGGAAATTTGCGTGCTAATTCCCGATAGGTTTCAACGGGCGACTGATCGGCGAACTTCTTGAGCACCCAGGTCCGATACCGCCTTTCCCGAGGGAACGTGGTACAGATCCAGTAATCGACTGCCGTGGGCACGATGCGAATCGTTTGCGTTGTCTCGGCTTTTTCCCCCAGTACCAGAAGCGCGTCCGCGCATTCTCCTTTGCGCGGAGCACTGAACCGCTTCACCTCGTTGAGCGCCACGGAATTTAGGTACAGGTGATTCACGAGCGGGGTCATGTCCCCGGGTTGCTGCCCGATGATTTTCGTGCTCGTGTTCTTGAGGATCCCCGGCCCATGCTCGCGCGGTTGGAACTCTGTTCCCACGAAGTCCTCGACGGTCTGGCTAATTCCCCAGACGCTCGAATTTCTTTTGCGCGCCGTGCGGAAAAGCTGCACCACTTCAGGAGCGAGGGTTGGGGAGTCCAAGAGAAACCAGCATTCATCGAGCACGGTGATGCTTGGCTGCCCGGTCTGCCCGCTCGCCCGCGAAGCCACGGCATTCGCAATCAGCATGCTCATGGCGGTTTCGAGCTTTGGGTCCGAACTCAATCCCTCGACATTGAAGAAGAGCCAATTGCTGTCGAGCCGCATTGTGGTGTGAGCGTCAAAGAGTTTGGTGTAAATCCCTCTCTCTCCAGTCCACGAGCGCAGCTTGATCGCCGCCAGCCGCGCTTCGTCAATCGTGCGCTGCATCCGCTCTTCATCCCGCCACTGCGCCAGTTCTTCGCGCAGGTCGTTGAACGTGGGAATGGGGTTCGAATGGCGGATGGCGCAGCGCTTGTAAGTTCGCGCGATCGCGTCGGCGAGAAGATTGTCGACCAGCGAGCTGTCCGAGCCCGGGCTGTCCCCGATCATGTGCCGGGTGAGATTTTTCAAAAACGCGATCTTCTCCTTGCCGGGGGTCGTTTCGCCCGGGGGCAGGTCCCAGGGGTTGAGCGTCTCCCGCCCATCGAGGTCCACGGTGATCACCCGCCCGCCCATCAATTCCACCAGCGGCTGGTAGGAGTCGCCACGCTCGATGATGGAGATTTGCGGGTTGGCGCGCGCCATCATGAGCAAGAAAAGCTGGGCCATGAAGGTCTTTCCGCCGCCGCTTTTGGCCATGATGAGCATGTTCGCGTCGCCAAGGCTTGCGTCAAAGGGAGAGAACGGCACCAATTGCCGGTAGGGTGTTTCGAAAAGCATGAGCGGGGAATGCGGCGTTCCTCGCCACGGCACTTCCACAGGCAATAGATCGGCGGCGTTCAGCGTGAGCAAGTCGAGTTCACGACGGTTCTCCCCTCCCATCGCCGGCAGGCCGGTGAAGAACAGCCGCTTCTGCGCCAAGGTCTCGGGAATCCCCCGGCCGCCGTTCATACGGGCAATCGCATGCAGCACTCGCTGGCGGCGGTCGGCTAAGATGCGCTCGGCTTCTTCCCGTTCCATGCGATCCCGACAAGCCCGGGAGGTTCGCGCCGTAATGATCAGGCTCATCTGACAGGCCTTGAGAGAACTCGAAATCAAGTCCTGCAGGACCCGGACCAACTGGTGCTCGGCCACCTGAGCGTCCACGTTGATGCGAAACCCGCCATGAAAATCCTTTTGCGCCGCCAGCATTTTGCGCAAGCGGCTCTTGTACTGCTTGATCGACTTGCTCTGATCCGGCAGAGCAACTTCTGCATTGATGACGATCGGGAAATCCATGACCACGAGTTCGCGCAGGATCCCCGGGAAGGTGGCGTCCGGCAGGTCTTTCAAACTGACCCAGGAATAAAGCAGCCCGCCGATCTTGAGGTAATCGTCTTGTTCATCTTCAAGATTCACGTTGGCCATCTGGCTGCGCGCGCTGTCATGCCAGAGCGACTCGCCCGGCGAGCGATAAGGCCGCGTGTCTTTGCCCAGGGGGTGAAGCGCGCGCTTGATTTCCAAGAAGATGTCCTCGTGGGTCATTCGGCGGATGGACATTCCCGTGGCCCCGAGCGTGGCTTCCACACCGGCGAGCAAACTGTTGAATTCCGCGAGAAGTTCTTCGTGCTCCCGCCGCGAGCGCTCAATGCACTTCGTGGCGGATACGCTGAACCGCCCGCCCGATTTCATCGTTCGTTTCCATTCGAAGTCCGGCGATTGATGATGAATCCAGGGATTCCAGATGAAATACAGGTGGAGGAAATGTTCGAGGTAGAAGCCGGCCGTTTCGCGGCTGTGCCAAAGGTCGGCGTGGAGGCGGTCAAGTTCGCGAAGCACGGGACTCTCGTTCCGCCGCTCCCGGAGGTAGCGCGAAACCAAATCGCCGGCGCCCTCGGAGATCTCGAACCGCACCTGCATGCGCATGGAGCGCTCGGGCAGGGACCTCACCAGGGCTTCGAGCAATCCTTTGAGCCGGTTCCTTCCCTCATCGCTCGCGTAATAGGATTGCACGCCTCGGGCTTCGTAGCCCGCCACCAACGAGCCGTCGATTTGCACGGCCACGTTGTCGAGCAGATCGCGGATGCGGAGTTGCTCGCACAGTGGGGGAGCGCTCATTGACTGTTCGTAGCGTTCGACCGTAAGCGGCATCATGAATTCTCCAGGCGGACATACTCCCGCGCAAATTCCCGGTCCCGCTCGAGCGCCGAATAAACGTGCGGCTTCGCATGGAACATCACCCAGTCCCGCAAGTAGCCGGGCTGCTTGCCGTACTTGAACAGCATCAATGCCGGGACGCTCAACGCGGGCACGATGTATTGCAGAACCATGTTCATCGGCAGGCCGAACATCTCGCGATGCAAAAATCGTCCGAGAATATTCGCAACCACGGCGAGAGCCAGAATGGCGAACAGGTCTTCCGCTTCGAGGCCGAAGAACGTGACGCGGGTTCGCAGGTTGCGGTAAACGGGTGTAATTTCGAGTGGCATTGCTTTCACCTCACTCCTGCCGTACCCTGGACGACAAAATATTCCGCCATCCGAACGAGCCCGGATAAAAGCAAGCACAAACCCGCGGCCGCGAAATGCCTCATCCAACCTTCGGTGGGATGGACGCGGGTGATGATCCCCATACGCAGCGCACCCGCCGCCACTTGCAGGCCGGCATACACGGGGAGGAGCACGTTGCAAATCCAGTTGACCAGGGTCACCAAAGACATCCAGTAGACATCCGGGTCGTTCCAGGGCCGTTGCGAGGCGAACGTCTCCATCGCGCGCAACAAACCCGAGGCCATCAGGCAAAGAAATCCGCCGTACATGAGCGCGGCATAGGGCTCCGAGCGGGCGAATTTCAGAACAGCGATGGCAAAGAACAATCCTGCCAGGGTCGGCAAAATCACGTTTCCCGCCCAATTGCTTAAATGCAGAATTCCGTTCGTGAACGACATCGCCTCTCCTACGTTTCCATGGAAAGAACCAATTTCCAGATTCCTGAAACGCACAGCATGGCCAGCGCAACGGCGACTAGGCGCATGGCCGGGCGGCGCGTGGCAAAATTGATGATCGCGCCCACAATCGCAAGGCCCGCGGCGATGGGCATGATCGTTCCGGCCAGATAATTCCAAAGGCTGTCGAGTACGTCCGCAGTGGCAAACTGCGTGCCTGTGTTGTAGCTCTGGATCAGGGAGTATGTGGCTTGCGTCCCGAGTAGGAACATGGCCCCGAGAATGGAGGGCAGAGGATGCTGGCCGGAGGCGGCATCGAGAATGGCGCGCAAGACAAAAAACGCAGCCAGAATGGTCACCAGTCTCCCCACAACGAAAGTCGTCACGAAACTCGACACATCGGACTCGAACGAGCTCAACCAGGGAGTACCGATCCCGCTGGCGGGCAACGGAGCAGAAACTCCGAATGAACTGAACCATCCCACCAGGGGCACGAGCGTGATAAACACGACTGCCCAGAACATCCACTTGGTGAAACTTCCGCCGATCAGAAACGTGGTTCCGCCTTCGCGTCTCAAGCTGATCCCTGCCAGAACCAGCGCGACTAGCGCGGCCGCCGGGGCTAGCTGCAAGAGCACCTGGATGATGTCATTCAAAAGTTGTGGAACAGCCATGGCTCTATTCTTCTCCCGCACTTTCCAAGCAAAGGACCTTGTGGAATCCTGCAGCGGATACTGGCAGGCGGTCTTTCGATGGCTCCTTTCTTTGACCGCCTGCCTCATCCGCCAGCAGACGTATGCCGCCTCGACTTACGTCACGCCTCCCGTGCCGCTCGTAATCCAGAACTCGATCAATCGGGTCAGCCCGGACACAGCCAGTAGCCCCGCAGCAGCCACAAGCCATCGGCCTGCGCCTCGCCCGTGCATCCAGGAAACGAGCGCCGCCAAAACCGCGCCGCCTGCTCCCACAGGAGCGATGACGTTGCCAATCCAGTTGATGAAGTTCAGGAACGCGCCTTCCGGCTGAGCGCCAGTCTGCCCTTGCACCGCCACATTGAATTGCGGCTGGCTTCCCAGGTTCTGCGCCCAAGCGTATTGAGCTGCAAGGACGAAGCCGATCGCGGCAAACGCCAGTGCTCGTTTCCCTGCTTCGGTTAACTTCACTTTCATCGATTGCGATCCCCTTTCTGCTTCGCCGCCTCTCTCTCCAGTTCCGCAACCAGAGTGAAAAACAACCGAAGCTCGGCGGAAGCTAAGATGAGTTCTCGCGTTTGTCAAAAAAGTGGAGAGGTAGTGAAACCGTGACCGGTGGCTGGAAAGCAGACGATCGTCGCGTTTGAGATCCTCTGGCCGGGTGTCCACGCCTG
>DASYZC010000153.1:0-5241 GCA_035949735.1 Candidatus Acidiferrales bacterium
GCGTGCCGCTCGCATTGTTGCCAAAAATAATGTGCATCGCCAGCAGAAAGCCGATCACCGCGCACCAGAAGAGAAGCGCCACGCCAATATCCCGCAAGATGTCCATCGGAGTCGTCCACTTTCCGCCGACCAAATCGCTCATGCTTTTGCGCCGCGGACGCAAGCCCAGCAACCACACGTAAAGAACGAGCGCAACTTCGAGCGCCATACCGCTCAAGTAAATCTCCGTGCGCCCATGTGCCTCGAGCGCAGGTAGCTTGATGGCTTGCAGGGAACTGAGCCCCAGAATCACCACGACGAAAACAATTGTGTGCCAGACGGGCGCGATACTATCGCCCTCGGTCGAAGACAATCGAGGCGGCGCTGTGGCGGTGTCTGCCATAGTTAGCGAAGCTCCAAATGAACCGGCCGCCAGTGTATCAAGCGTCTCCTGGCGGTCCTAACGAGATGCGAAGACTACAACTCGAAGATCACCGCCCATGCAGCATCTTCGCGCTGGATATCCTCCGAGCCCACGTTCCGCCGGCGTTTGACATGCAAGGTAGAGTGGATTATGGTCCTGCCGGGAAACGGAGCCGAGCCCGAGTTCCAATCATCGTCATGACAATCTCAAGAAAATTTTGGATTTCGATTGCGTTTGCGACGGGGTTGGCAACCGCTGCGGCGGCGCAGCAACCGCCCACACAACGGCCACTGCCGCGCGACGGCTTTCCGACTGGACCCCGAGCGCAGATCCTGAGCTTCACCGCAAGTTCCAACTCCATCCAACCCGGCCAGTCCGTCACCTTGAAATGGGCGGTTGTGAATGCAGACCGGATCACGCTTGACCGCAACATCGGAGTCGTCACGGCGCGTGGCAGTCACAAGGTAATGCCCAGTGTGACGACGACCTACACCTTAACCGCGCTTGGCTTCGGCGGCCCGGGCAAAGACACGCGTTCCGTCACGATTACTGTTCCGGGTACGACCCCCGCACCGCCCGAAAGCGCAGCGGCGAGCGAGCCTCCCGTTAATCGGCCAGTGCCGCGCACGGCCGACGGCAAGCCCGACCTTTCTGGAATTTACATCGCGCCCTTTCATGCTCTCCAGCCGATCGGCAAGATTACGCTCAAGCCCGGCGCGGAGAAATATAAAGTTGGTCCGGATTACTCCTTTTCGCTAGGGGAGCATTGCCTGCCGCGCGGGGTGCCGGACACGATTAACGAGCCGTATCCTATACAGATCGTGCAAACGCCGAACCTCGTGTTGATTCTCTACGAAGCGGGCGAGCTCTTCCGCGTCATCCCCACGGACGGGCGTCCGCACCCGAAGGATCTCGATCCGACGTGGATGGGCAATTCAGTAGGGCATTGGGAGGGAGACACCTTGGTGATCGATGTAATCGGCGTGAACGACAAAGTGTCCGTCGGCGAGTACCGCCATACCACCGCGTACCACGTGATTGAGCGCTTCCAGCGCCCCTCATACGACACGCTGAAGTACTCGGCGACAATCGAAGATCCCAATGTCTTCGCCGCGCCCTGGACCGAAGCGAGCACGCTCACGCTTCATCCCGAATGGGACATTCAAGAGTACATCTGCGACGAAAACAATCACGACTACAAGCAGTTGTTCGAGCGCTACAAGCAATAGCCGATCCGCCGCTACGCTCGATCACTTCTCGCGGCCGCCGCACCAGAGCGCAAGATGTCCACGTTCTGGATTAACCGGTCGCAAACAGCGATGCAATTTTCGCGCAGCTCGCTGCGGAGACTTTCGCTGGTTGCCATGTTGATCAAAGTGGAGGCGCCGTGGCACAAAAGGAACATAGCGTAATAGCCGGACCCATACTCCTCCGGCGTTCCTCCAAATCGATGGGCGAGCAGCTTGCGGAACCAGATCTCGCCGGGCCGCTGCGATTCGGAGCCGAAAACCTCTGACCAGGCGGCCGTCAATAACCTATATTCTTCCGGGTGCTCCTCGCAGTACCGAATGTACCTCCGGTAAGTTTCTTCGAGCCGTGTAGAAGCCACGAGGTATTCAATCAGCTCGTACCAGATATGGCGAGCGACAGCAACCCGCAAGGTTGCTTTATCGCGAAATCGCTTGTAAACGGTGGGCGTGGTCGTCCCGGCCGCGCGGGCGACGGCGCGTAGAGTCAAGCCGCGTTCGCCTCGGGCGCGGCACAGGCGAAGCGCCGCATTCAGGATGCGTTCCTCCAAGTGCTTGTCAGGGGTTGGGGGCATAAGGTGGACTTCGTCCTACGTGCTATTACAGTGTACAACATACGACGTATAAGTCAATGAAATATCTCGCGAGCGGCGCCCCGACCCGGATGGCCACACGTGTCCGCTACCAACCTTTAAGGTGCATACGATCTATAAGTTTATAAAAAGTCGCCTATCTAGACCGTCTCGGCGCCGCCGCAAGTTTTCGCTTGACAAGATCATATTACGATGTTAGTTTAACATTGTTAACACACCTCGAATCCTCGATTTGGTTTAACTACCTTATATCCGCTAATCGCGGAAGCAATCAGGAGTGTAAAGATGTGTTCTTGCAAAGAACCCTGGGCCAGCAGGTCGTCGTCTCGTAGAGATGCGCAGTCGGGTCACACCGGAGAGATTCACTTTTCGCCCAGTAGCAGCCGGGGCGGCGGGGGATCGTCGTCGCAGAGTGGAAATGTCTCCCGTTTGACAGAGGAACAAATCGCAGTGGCAGTCGTTTCCCTTTGTGATTACTTGCAAAAGCAGAGGGAGCGATACGCCGCAATCGCCGCGCCGTTGCGCGATCATCACGGCGCAGCGATGAAGCGTTTCTTCTCGTCGGAACTCATGAGCGCGATCCGCGTCGCCGAAGTAAAGAGCCGGGAGATACCAGAGCCGCTGTTTTACGCCAAGGCAAAAACAATGGGCATCCGAAATCTACCCGTCTTGGCTCACATGGCTTCGCTGACTTTTGTCGACGTGCTCGTGTTTACCGGGCCGATGACGGAGCGGGATTTATTTCACGCGCTGGTGCACGCCGCGCAGTTTGAGGTGCTCGGGCTTGTGAATTGGGCGGACCTTTACGTCCGCGGATTCCTCAAACTTGGGCGGGACTTCCTAGTGCCGATCGAGACGCATGCTTTCGCGCTCGACACTCGATTCGCGACAAACCCCGCGAACGCGTTCGACGTAAAGTCGGAAATATCGATCTGGGCAAAGGCCGAACGCTACACGGTGGTCCCTCCAACGGGTCCGTCTGCGAAATGAAAATCGGCAAGTAGGGCGATTCGTTTGACGAAGACCCCACGAATGTCGTGCGTTTGCCTGCGATGAGGCCCTGAGGTAAACTGCATGGCCAATGGCGGACACGGCTTCGATTGTTGGCAGCACGATTTCGCACTATAGCGTGCTGGAAAAGCTGGGCGGCGGCGGAATGGGAGTGGTCTACGAGGCCAAGGACACCCGGCTCGGCCGAAGCGTCGCCCTGAAATTTCTCCCCGACGACATTTCTCAAGACGCGCAGTCGATCGAACGATTCCGCCGCGAAGCGCGCGCCGCATCCTCTTTGAACCATCCGAATATCTGCACCATTTACGATATCGGAGGGCTCGAGGGACGCCCGTTCATCGCCATGGAACTTCTCGAGGGCCAGACTCTCAAGCGCCGCATCGCTGAGAAGCCCATCGAGATATCCGAACTCTTGCAGATCGGCATTCAGATCGCCGACGGCCTTGAGGCTGCACACGCCAAGGGCATCGTCCACCGCGATATCAAGCCGGCGAATATTTTTCTCGTGAAGAAAGGCCCGGCAAAGATATTGGACTTCGGCTTGGCGAAACTGGCGACCCAGCGACACCACGCCGCAAGTTTTATCGGCGAATCGTCCACCACACAGGCCACCCTTGAAAACGAAGTATTTCTGACCAGCCCGGGCAGTTCCGTGGGCACGGTAGTATATATGTCTCCCGAACAGGCGCGCGGCGAAGAAGTCGACGCACGCTCGGATTTGTTTTCACTCGGAGTGGTCCTCTATGAGATGTGCACCGGAGTGGTGCCCTTTTCCGGGTCGACCGCGGCGTTGATTTTCGACGGCATCTTGCATTCTGCCCCCGCTTCGGTGACCAAGCTGAATCCCCAACTGCCTCAGGCACTGGAAAATATTTTCGCCAAGGCGCTTGAGAAGGATTCCGACTTGCGCTACCAGACAGCCGCCGAACTTCGCACCGATTTGAAGCGCCTCCGACGAGATTTGGATTCAAGCCGCCACCCCGCGGCGGAAAAAACCGAAAGTTCCCAGTCGCATGTGGCGAGCGCCCCAGCGGCCACGAAGTCGGTCGCCGTGCTCTATTTCGAGAACCTGAGCGGCAACAAGGAAGACGAATACTTGCGGGACGGCATCACCGAAGACGTCATCACTGAGCTTTCGAAGATTCGGGGATTGAACACCTTTTCGCGTCCCACCGTTCTGGCCTTTCGAGACAAGCCCGTTACCCCAGCTCAGATTGGCAAACAGCTAGGCGCAGCTTATGCGCTCACTGGCACGCTCCGTCGGTCGGGCGCCCGCCTGCGCATCAACGCCCAGCTGGTCGATACCCACACCGATTTTCCGCTTTGGTCGGAGCGTTTCGACCGCGAAATGAAAGATGTCTTCGAAGTGCAGGACGAAATGGCCCGCAAGATCGCCGAAGCCTTGCGCGTTACGCTTTCGCCGCAGGAACTCGAAGCCTTGGCCGTGAAACCCACGGAAAATCTGCAGGCATACGATCTCTTTCTGCGTGGCAAGCGCTACGCACGGCGGCAGACTCGTCAGGACCTCGAATTTGCTCTGCAGATGTTTGAGAACGCCGTCATGCTGGACCCCAGCTTCGCTTTAGCCTATGCCGCCTGCGCCAATGCCTGCGCCATGTTCTACTGCAATTACAGCCGCGATCAGTTGTGGGTCGAACGCGCGCGCGAAGCTTCGGGAAAGGCCGTGGCCCTGCGCTGGGACTTGCCCGAAGTGCAGGTCAGCCAAGCCTGGGTCCTCTACGCCGCGGAACTGCACAACGAAGCCGTGCGCATGGTCAAAAAAGCCATTGAGCGCAAGCGCGATTGCGAAGGCGCCTATTACATGCTCTGCCGCGCGTTGTTCGCGGCCGGCCGATACCAGGAAGTCGTGGATATTGCGGACACCGCGATTGAGGCAAGTGGTGAGGACTACAACGTTTATGTGCCCGTTATGAATTCAATGGGCGCCATGGGCAAAGAAGAAGCCAAGCGCAACATGACACAGAGA
>DASYZC010000154.1:0-11219 GCA_035949735.1 Candidatus Acidiferrales bacterium
ACGGCTCACGTTTCCGGCACGGTGGTTTTGCACGCGATCATCGCCAAGGATGGATCGGTCGAGAAACTGCAGTTTGTCTCCGGGCCGGCACTGCTGATGGCATCGGCGATGAGCGCGGTGAAAGAATGGCGTTACCGTCCGACAATGCTGAACGGGCAACCGGTGGAGGTCGATACAACTGTGCAAGTTGTCTTCTCTCTCGGATAAGTAGAAGACAGCACGCGCGACAACGGGCGAACTCTGGCAATGCCTGGCGGGTTCGCCCGCGTGTGTCCGGTCGAGCAGACCTACCGAGCTGAACTGTCTGGTTTGGGCTTAATCACTGGCGCTACTGCCGTGCAATCCATCTATTTCACAACTACCGTTTTGATGTTCGTGAATTCTCGAATCCCGTGGAAGCTCAGTTCACGTCCAAATCCCGAATGCTTGATGCCGCCGAACGGGACGCGCGGATCGGAAGCCACCATCTGATTGATGAAAACCATGCCTGCTTCAAGTTCGTTGATGAAACGCTCCTGTTCCGCCGAATCGTTTGTCCAAGCACTGGCACCCAGCCCGAACTTGCTATCGTTGGCGACGCGAATCGCATCATCGATATCCTTGGCTCGGAAAATCGACGCGACGGGGCCAAAAAGCTCCTCGCGGTACGCAGGCGAGTCCCTGGGTACATCTGTCAGAACAGTCGGCAAGTAGAAATTGCCCTGGGCAGGCTTGCCGCCAGTCAAGACACGCGCTCCGGCTTGGACGCTCCGCTGCACATCGGCATGAAGAGATCTCACGGCATCAGCCGTTGCGAGCGGTCCTACATCGATACTTTCATCCAACGGGTCGCCTAGTTTTAGCGCTTGCATCCTGGCCACGAATTCTTGCTCGAAGCGATTCGCGATCGATTCCGCTACGATGAAGCGTTTCGCAGCGATGCATGATTGGCCGTTGTTGATGGTGCGCGCCTTCACCGCGGTTGCCACCGCTTCGTCGAAATTGGCGCTGGGCATGACGATGAAGGGATCGTTTCCTCCTAACTCCAGCACAACCTTCTTGATTCTTTTCGCCGCACCCGAGCCGACTTTGACTCCAGCTTCTTCGCTACCGGTAAGCGTGGCTGCCGCGATTCGGGGGTCGCCCAGGATTCGATCGACCTTGTCAGAGCCGATCAGCAGCGTCTGAAATACACCATCCGGAAAGCCGGCCCTGCAAAGCACTTCCTCTATTTTCAAGGCGCACTGCGGAACATTGGACGCGTGCTTGAGCAATCCCACATTCCCGGCCATGAGCCCCGGGGCGATGAAACGAAAAACCTGCCAAAAAGGAAAATTCCACGGCATCACGACCAAGATGGGACCGAGCGGCTGGTAGCGGACATAGCTTCGACTGGCATTCGTCTGGATGATTTCGTCCGCGAGAAATCGCTCCGCACACTCGGCGTAATACCGGCACACCCACGCGCACTTAGCAGCCTCATCTGCCGCTGATCGTAGTGTCTTGCCCATTTCAGTGGTCATCAAACGAGCAATGCCATCCTTTTCAGCTTCCAGAATGTCGGCGGCTTTCCGCATCATCTGTGCCCGTTCCGCGAAACTGAGTTTGCGGAATTTCGGAAATACTTCAGCAGCTCGTAGAATCTTTTCGTCGACTTGCGAATCCGACAGGGGATCGAACGTTTTAAGCAGTTGCCCCGTTGCCGGATTGATCGTAGCGATTGCCATTGAAGACCTCTACCCCGGACCAGCTCTTAGGTTTCGAATCCACTAGAAAACTATATTCGCGTGTGAGGGATCTATACAAAAAGCTGGACCAAGATTAATTTGGATTCGAGTAGTCAGCCTACCACATTTGCTCTCGAACAAACGGCCAGCGAGCTTGGCGGCTAGTCGGAACTGACCCGTGACTCGTTCTGGCGGCTTGCTTGACCTTTACCGAGGCTCCGGCGACTATTGTGAGCGGTTTTCGCGGGATGCGATTCGATGCCGGAAGGTAAAGGACTTCTGATTGTTTACACAGGGCCAGGCAAAGGCAAAACAACCTGCGCTCTGGGGACCTCCTTCCGCGCAGTTGGGCAGGGATTGCGAGTGCTGATGGTGCAGTTCATCAAGGGCTCATGGCATTACGGAGAGCTGGACGCCGCTAAAATGCTGGGCGACGACAAGTTCGAGATTCGTCCGATGGGGCGCGGGTTCGTGAAAGTGGGCGGCGCGGAAACCGATCCCGAAGATTTGCGCTTGTGCGAAGAGGCATGGAACTACGGGCGCGAGCAAATTTACGGCGAGAAATACGATCTGGTAGTGCTGGATGAGATCAACTACGTGATCAGTTATAAAATGCTGGATGCCGAGCGTGTGGTCGAATCGCTGGCCAAGCGTCCAGGGCGGGTCCACGTGATATGCACGGGGCGAAACGCGCACCCGAAGCTGGTCGAGGCGGCCGATCTGGTTACGGAAATGAGGGAAGTGAAGCATCCTTATACGAAGGGGATCCTGGCGCAGCGCGGAATCGATTATTAGGCACGAGCAGCGAGGCTGAACGGCTAAACATGACCTGGTTCAAGCGGGAAAAGAGCGCGATTGAGAATCCGACCCCGGTGGATGAGCGGCGCGTGCGCACCGAAGGGCTGTGGGTGAAGTGTAGCGGCTGCCGCGCCATCATCTGGAAAAGGGATTTGGAAGCAAACTGGGAAGTTTGCCCAAAGTGCGACCACCATTTTCGGCTGTCCGCCCGTCGGCGCCTCGAATTACTGCTCGATGACGCGCAATGGATCGAGCATGATGCCGAACTCGCATCCAGCGACCCGCTCCATTTCACGGACACGAAGCCGTACTCACAGCGGCTGGCTGAGGCGCAAGAAAAGCTCGGGATGAAGGATGCAATTCTGACCGTGCAAGGAATGCTCTGCGGCAGACCGGTGGTTTGCTGCTCGATGGAATTTGGGTTCATTGGAGGATCGATGGGCGCGGTGGTTGGCGAGAAGGTGGCGCGCGCGATCGAACGCTCCATGGCAGAAAGGCAGCCGCTGATCATTGTGTCCTGTTCGGCGGGTGCGCGAATGATGGAGGGCGCGGTGAGCCTGATGCAGCTCGCGAAAGTGTCGTCCGCACTGGCTCGGCTGGATGACTCGCGCGTGCCTTTTATTTCCGTCCTCACCGATCCGACCACCGGAGGCGTGAGTGCCAGCTACGCCATGCTGGGCGACCTGAATATTGCCGAGCCCGGCGCTATGATCGGCTTTGCCGGACCACGCGTGATCGAGCAGACCATCCGGCAAAAGTTGCCCGAAGGTTTTCAGACTGCGGAATTCCTGCTGGAGCACGGTTTTCTCGATGCCATCGTGCCTCGCAAGGAATTGAAGCCTTACATTGCGCGGGCGCTCGGTTTCTTCCTCGATTCCCAATGACGTATGACGAATCTGTTCGCGCGCTGCTGGCTCTGGGCCGCGAGCTAGCATCGCCGCAACAAGCGCATGTGCAGAAGTTCGGCTTGAGGAATATAGCTGAGCTCTCCGAAGCGCTGGGCAACCCGCACCTTCGCATTCCCTGCGTTCACATTGCCGGTACGAACGGCAAAGGCTCCACAGCGGCGATGCTGGATTCGATCGTTCGAGCCGCCGGCATTCGCAGCGGGCTCTATACCTCTCCCCATCTAGAGCGAATCAACGAACGCATTCGCATAGACGGCGCGGATATTTCAGATGAGGCATTCGCCGCCGCCTGGACGCGCGTACACGCCGCGATCGAAGGACTTTTGGCGAGCGGCCAACTCTCCGCGCATCCTACTTACTTCGAGTGCATCACCGCTCTGGCGTTCGTGGCGTTTGTCGAAGGCGGCGTGGGATTCGCGGTGTATGAAGTTGGCTTGGGTGGCCGACTGGATTCGACCAACCTTGTCCAACCGGAAGTTGTGGTTATCACTTCGATCGATTTCGACCATGAGAGTTTTTTAGGCCATTCGATCCGGGAGATAGCCGGTGAAAAGGCCGGCATTATTAAGGCTGGCGCGCTGGTTGTTAGTTCGGTGGAAAGGCCGGAAGCGCGTGCCGTGATCGCGCAACGCTGCGAGGAAATGCGGGCGCGGCTGGTCGAAATTGACGAGGCCTGGCGCATCGACTCAATAGAGGATTCCGGCGGTTTTTACCGAGCAAGGGTGACGGCAAAGGAATCGCAGGAGCACTTTTCAATCGCTCCGCCGTTAGCGGGGCGGTTTCAGGTACGCAATGCGCTGGCCGCGGCGACTGCCGCGCGGTTGCTTGCGGCCCGCGGCATTCGCGTTACAAACGAAGCCATCGAACGCGGAATCAGGACGGTTCGATGGCCTGGACGCCTCGAGCGCCTGAGCGAACATCCGGCAGTATATCTGGACGGCACGCACAATCCTGCTGGAGCTAAGGAACTCCTGAAATTCTGGGAGGAGAATTTCACGGGCCGGCGGATCGTGCTGGTTTATGGCGCGATGCGCGACAAAGCCGTGGACGAGATTGCCGGATTGCTGTTCCCGGCGGCGGATTTCGTGGTGCTCACCGAGCCGATGCAGCCCCGGGCGATTTCCGCACCTCTGCTGGCGGAAATGACGAGGCATCTGGCGAAAAAAGCAACTGTGATTGCCGATCCGGCCAGGGCGCTGGAGCATGCGATTGCGTCGGCATCTCCAAACGATGCAGTTTTTGCGACGGGATCGCTCTACCTCGTCGGCGATCTGCGCGCCTACTGGGCCAGGCGCCTCTGCCGCAGCAGCCTAAACCAGGGCGTCCAATGATTCGTATTTAGGTAGTCGCTACCAAGAAGGCCTCTCCGGTTGGCGCTCAGCTCCAGTCGGGGATACACAGGCATAATATGTCAACGCAAAGTAGAAATGTCCGGCTTTCCGCCAGGTAGAAATGTCCGCTTCCATGGTCTTCTCCAAGGGTGCTCGGGAGGCACATGGTATTTGGGTTTGATTTTGTTTGGGGGGTTTCGGTGTTCGTCGCGCCGGTGCTGGACAGGACCGCAAGCGCAGATAGCGGCCACGGTAGCGCAGCCAGTGGCTTCCGTCCAACCGCCGTTCGATCTCTACCGCAGCTCCACGCAGCCCCGCACAAACTTCTTCCCGCACGACTCCCCAGTGATTTCCGTCCCAGCTGACGGTGTCGTCTTGCGCCACCCTACATGTTGCGCGCACACTCAAAATTTCCTCCAGGCGATGCTCCTGCCCCACCCGCCGATGGGCATTGCGCGGGTTACGGGGTGTCACCGTGAAGCGCTGTTCGGGAAGAAAGTGCATTTCCAGAAAATGGTTGGCTCCGACGATGCTGTCGATCCCCGCCAGCCGCATCTCCTTCACCAGACGGTCCTGAAGACTTTCAAAGAGCCTCTCAATGCGCCCTTTCGCCTGCGGACTGTGCGCCGCAATCTTCGTACAGCACTTTCAATCGGTCCGGTTCCCGTTGACTCAACGCGACTCGCTCCGTCTCCATGGGCCCTTCGGCCACCCATGAAACCGGACATTCTCACTTTGCAGCGACAGGTGTTTCGCGGGCTATTGTCAAAGCGCGGCGGAGTGGCCTATGATACGGCGCGTCCAGCGATTTGATCTGGCGCGCGGGCTGGAACTGAGAATCCTGTTTTCCGAACCACTCGGCTCCCCAGAATTGCATCCCACGATGCGTGGGCTAGCCCCGATACCGAGCCTTATGAACTGGCAACGACAACCCAGTTTGGACCCGCATCGTCCCAGCCGAAATCCCAAGTTTGCATCTCAAGTTTGAATTGAAGGAGGAGAAGATGGCTACAGCCACCCAGGCAGTACCGCTTACCGAGAATGTAAGTCGTTACGTAGCGAAAACCCGGCAGATGTTGATCAACGGGAAGTGGGTCGACGCCGCTTCGGGAAAGACGTTTCCCACATACAATCCCGCGACGGGCGATGTGCTCGTGAAAGTCGCTGAAGGCGATCGGGAGGACATCAACCGCGCAGTGGACGCCGCGCGCGCGGCATTTGACAAGGGTCCGTGGCGTAAGCTGAGCAATTCCGAGCGCGGACGCATGATGTGGAAACTCGCAGACCTCGTGGAGAAGCACGCCGAGGAATTCGCGCAACTGGAATCGCTCGACAATGGCAAGCCGCTGACTATTGCTCGTGTGGCGGACGTGCCCGCGACGGTGGACATGTTCCGCTACATGGCCGGCTGGGCCACGAAAGTGGAAGGCAACACGATTCCGCTTTCGGGTCAAGGAGCAGGAAAGTTTTTTGCGTATACGCTGCGCGAGCCGGTGGGCGTGGTTGGGCAGATCATTCCGTGGAATTTCCCGCTGCTGATGGCGGCGTGGAAACTCGCACCGGCACTGGCGACGGGCTGTTGCGTTGTCCTGAAGCCAGCCGAACAAACCCCGCTGACCGCTCTGCTGCTCGGCGAGCTGATACAGGAAGCGGGCTTCCCCGGCGGCGTGGTGAATATCGTGCCCGGCTACGGCGAAACGGCCGGCGCTGCGCTTTCGGCGCATCCGAAAGTGGACAAGATTGCGTTCACTGGATCAACCGAAGTGGGCAAGCTGATCGTGCAGGCCGCCACGGGGAATCTGAAAAAGGTTTCGCTCGAACTTGGCGGTAAGTCTCCGAACCTGGTTTTCGACGACGCCGATATCGACGCGACGATTCCGGGCGCGGCGTCTGCGATTTTCTTCAACCATGGCCAATGCTGCTGCGCGGGCTCGCGGTTGTACGTGGAGGATAAGCAGTTCGACAAGGTGGTCGACGGCGTATCGCAGATCGCTTCGAAGATTCGCGTTGGCCCCGGCCTCGATCCCAACACCGATATGGGGCCGCTGGTTTCCGAGGAGCAGATGAACCGCGTGTGCGGCTACCTCGACTCCGGGTATTCGGAAGGAGCCAAAGCTACCGTGGGCGGGAAGCGGCACGGAGAGAAGGGATATTTTGTCGAACCGACGGTTCTCGTGAACACCAACGAAAAGATGAAAGTGGTGCGCGAGGAAATCTTCGGGCCGGTGGTGACCGCGACGCCGTTCAAGGATATCGACGACCTAGTCGCCAAGGCCAACGACACCGAATACGGTCTCGCGGCCGGCGTGTGGACCCGCGATATTGCCAAAGCGCATCGCGTTGCGTCGATGCTTCGCGCGGGAACTGTCTGGATCAATTGCTACAACGTCTTCGACGCGACGCTGCCGTTCGGAGGCTACAAGCAATCCGGCTGGGGCCGCGAGATGGGACACGAAGTTCTCGAGCTTTACACGGAAGTGAAATCGGTCTGCCTGCCGATTTCATAATTTGGATTGTGCTTGCCGCCAGGGGCGCCTGATCCCTCGAAAGAAAGCCGATCGGACGCCCCGGGTGGTTAGACGAGCCCATACTTCTTGCGCTTTTCGAGCAACGTCTTGCGGCTGATGCCGAGAATCTTGGCGGCTTCGCCAATCTTGTACTGGGTTGCCTCGAGTGTAGCCTTTACCGCCTCGCGCTCGAGATCTTCGAGCGACTTCAGCGACCGAGCCAGCGGGTGCGTCTCTCTGGCGGCGCTGATGGCCGCGGGGAAATCATCGGAAGTTATCAGCGGCTCTTTTCCAAAGATCAGTGCGTGCTCGATCGCGTTCTTCAGTTCGCGCACGTTTCCCGGCCACGCGTATGACGCCAGCAGCGCCGCCGCTGACGGATCGCATGCGGCCGCGTCGCGCCCATGAACCGGCCCAAGTCGCGCAAGAAAATGTGAAATAAGGGGAACAATATCGGCGGGGCGTTCGCGCAACGGCGGGACGGGAATCGCCACCACGTTCAGACGGAAGAACAGGTCTTCGCGAAAATGTCCAGCGGAAACGGCCTTCGCGAGATCCGTATTCGTTAGAGCCATCAGTCGCGCATCCATGCGCAAGGGGTCTGTGCCGCCCAGGCGCTCGAAGGTTTTCTCTTCAAGCACGCGCAACAGCTTGGCCTGCATTCCCGGGGTTAGCGCAGCCACTTCGTCGAGAACGATCGTGCCGCCCTGCGCCATCTCCAGCCGCCCCAACTTGCGCGTGACGGCGCCAGTGAAGGCTCCGCGTTCGTGACCGAAAAGCTCCGATTCGACAAGTTCGGAAGGGAGGCTGGCGCAATCAATTTTCAGAAATGGCAAATCGCGGCGAGGCCCGCGCTCATGAATCCAGCGAGCAAGCTGGTCCTTGCCCGTCCCGCTTTCGCCGGTGATAAGCAGTGTGGTGGAGGTTTCCGCGAGCTTTTCGGCGATTTCGAGAACGTGAAGAGATTTTTGGTCGGCGGCTATCCACACAAGATCGGTTGCGCTCATGGTTGAACGGCGCCGCTTTCGGATTCGTCTCGTGCATCGGCTCGTCTTTCGGGATGCGGGAAGTCGATTCGCTCCGCGTTGCGCCACAACCGCTCGAGATCGTAGTACTGGCGCGCAGGCCGGCTGAAGACGTGCACCACGAGAAAGCCATAATCGAGCAACAACCACTCCGCACCGGCTTTCCCCTCGCGATGAATCAAGTGGATCCCCTGGCGGTCCAGCCGTTCCTCGATCGCGCCGGCAATCGCCAAGATTTGAGGTGCGCTCTGCCCTGAGGCCAAAAGAAAATAGTCAGCGAATGCGCTGGGGAGCTTCAATACAGTCAGGTCCACGGCCTGTTTCTCCTGAGCCGCTTCAACGGCCGCGCGAATTTCGGGACGGAAAGTATTGAGATTCACCGGTACAGGGCCTGCTTCAAAATGTATTCCTCCACGCGGGCGGGCACAAGCCCGTGAATCGCCTGCTTCCGTCCGAGGCGCTCGCGTATTTCGGTCGAGGAGACGTGGCTTGCCACGGTAGCGAGCATGTGAACCGTGGATTTACGCAGGGAAATCTTGTGACCATCGGGCGCGGCAGTTCTGGCCAGTTTTTCCGGAGGAATCACGAGACGCAGCGCGTCCAGACGGAAGCCGGGACGGCTGGCGATGATGAAATCGCAGGAGTCGAGCAGAGATTCGTAATTTTTCCAGGTGGGAAGTTCAAGGAACTGATCCGCGCCGACAATGAAATAAAGATGGTCTTCGGGATGTTCACGGTGGAATCGGCGCACGGTATCAATTGTATAAAAGACGTGCGGAGCGCCGGTTGGTGGAGCCTCGGCCAGGGACGCCACGAAGTGAGGATGCTCCGCGCAAGCGAGGGCCACCATCGCATATCGATGAACGAATGGAAGCAATTCACGTTGTGTTTTGTGCGGCGGGCGGGAAGAAGGAATAAAGTAGATGGTGTCTAAATGAAAACGGCGCTGTGCCGCTTGCGCTACGGCAATGTGCCCGACATGAACCGGATCGAATGTGCCTCCGAAAAGCGCCACCGAGCGGCGATGCCCTGCGCCAGCCACCTTCTGCGCGACGTGCGACGTCAACGCTTGTCTCCGTGCGGGGCCGCGTGACTTTCGGCTTCGTGATCACGGTAATCGCGCGCGTCCGAAAGAGCCTGAGCTGCTTTGGGGAGGCGGTCCAGACCATCCGCAATGGCGCGGACGAGTTCGACGATGCCTTCTCCGCTCGCGGACGAAATGGCATGAAATTCGAGTCCTCGTTTCGCGCAAAAATCGCGCAATTCTTCAAGATGGGTACGGTCGGTGGTGGCGTCCAGTTTCGTAGCCACCACAATCATCGGTTCCTCGGCGAGCGCGGGATTGAATTCGCGGAGTTCGCGCATGATGATTTCGAAATCACGCAATGGGTCGCGGTCATTCGCGTCGCTCGTATCCACTAGGTGAGCGATCAGGCGCGTACGCTCCACGTGTTTCAGAAAACGGACTCCGAGCCCGACTCCTTCATGCGCGCCCTCGATCAAGCCCGGCAAATCCGCGACTACGAAGGTGCGGCCGTTTTCCGGAGTAGCATCCGGATCCGCGGAAACGACGCCCAAATGCGGTTCAAGCGTAGTGAATGGATAGGCCGCGATCTTCGGCTTTGCGGCTGAGATGCGAGAGATCAGCGTAGACTTCCCCGCGTTTGGGAATCCGACGAGCCCTACATCCGCCAGCAACTTCAATTCGAGCCGCAAATGGCGTTCTTGGCCGGGCCTGCCATCTTCGTGTTCGCGCGGAGCTTGATGCCAAGGCCGGACGAACGCCGGATTACCGTTGCCGCGTCCTCCATGGCCGCCGCGCGCGGCCAGAAATCGCTGCCCGGCTTGGGCGAGATCGAAAAGCTGTTCGCCCGAATCGTCGTCGAAGATCACCGTCCCAACGGGAACTTTTAGGATTGTGTCCGCGCCCGAGCGGCCGTGGCAATCCGAGCCTTCGCCGTGGCGGCCGCGCTCGGCGTGGAATTCGCGGTTGTAGCGATAACGCAGCAGGGTATTGTCATTGGGATTTGCTTCCAGATACACATTGCCGCCGTTGCCGCCATCGCCACCCGATGGGCCGCCGCGTGGGACGTACTTTTCCCTGCGAAACGCGAGGCAGCCATTGCCGCCGTCGCCGCCTTTCACCATGATTTTGGCTTCGTCAACAAACACGGGATGCTCTTTCTAAAAGTCTACACGAAGGAAGTGCTGGCCGGGAATGAGAAGCCTGTAAAGCTGCTCGTCGCATAGCGCCGAGAGAGACCGTCACGAACCTCCGAGCAGTTCCGGAGGGACGCCGATCTCTTTGGCGCCAGCCAAACCGAAGCCGGGACCTCTTGTCAGCCAGAGCAAAAGCGGCAAGCCGTGCTTCGGGTAGCGCCGCATCATTTCCTTGGCGACGTCGACGAATCGAACGCCGTGCCGGGCTACGTCCCGGTAATCTTGCAGCCAGGCCTCGCTGGCATCCAGGAGTTCGGTTCCTCCGGTAGGCCCGTGTCCTGGGAATATGCGCTCGATTGGTCCGAGATTGCGCACCGCATGGAGCGCTTCGATCCAGGCATCAGGATTGTTGGTATCGGCGACGTAGTGGTGCATTCCTGAAAAGATCATATCGCCCACCACAACGGCGCGCTCTGAAGGCACATAGAACGCAGTGGCGTGGACGGTCTCGCAAACGGGCAGATCCACGAAACGAATCTCCTTTCCTTCGAGAAGAGTGCGACTGCCGATCAGCGGTTGGGGCATGGGCAGCGACCGAGGCATTTCGTCACCGAACATCTCGCGCCAATGAACAATCTTCGCTCGATACTCCTGCATAAAATCGATCACGCCCTGGCGCGCGTAGATTGTGGCAGAGGGGAAAGCCTCCTGGACAACACCATTTCCGAAGTAATGGTCGGGATGCGCGTGGGTGATGTAGACAGCCTTCAGATTTTTCGCTGTG
>DASYZC010000155.1:0-11186 GCA_035949735.1 Candidatus Acidiferrales bacterium
TGTGTCATTTTCATTGCGGACGACCGTTCTATCGATATATGTATTGTGAATTATGGTCGTGTTAACCCGCGTGACGGCGGTGTTGTACACGAATCTGTCATGATCCCAGCGTCCGCCAACGTAGCCATTGCCATAGTAGCCATATCCGTAATCGATGCCGCCATAAAAGCCCACAACGGGCGCCCAGTAGCCGGGGTACCATACGTAGACGTCACCATCGTCGTCCCAACCCCAATATCCGGGAGTCCAGAGAAGGCCAGGTTCGGGCGGCAGAATCCAGGTGCCAGGCACCCAGAAGTAGCCAATGTCCTCGCTGTATGCCCAATATCCGGGAGTCCAAATGTAACCGGGCTCCGGGCAAAAAGGCTGTTCGTAGACCGGCAAAACCGGAGGACCAACCCTTACCGATATGCCCACCGCGACCTGCGCTGAGGCTAAGACAGGGCACGCTAAATAGACAAGCAGTAGCAAACTTACGGAGATCAATGCAATCTTACGCATGTTGAGCCTCCTTCCCACTTAGAAGCGCCAGCAATCCCATGGAGATGAATACAATTCTGCGCATGCTAACCCCTTTCTACAGTTAGATTCGGGAGGGGACGCTTCGGTCACCTAGCGCTAGAAATCTGAAAACACTAGGGTTCGCGCGGTCTAGCTAGCCTTGTCCCAAGAGCTGGCGGGCGATGACCATGCGCTGGATTTCGCTAGTGCCTTCGCCGATGGTGCAGAGCTTCACGTCGCGGTAATACTTTTCAGCAGGATAATCCTTGATGAAGCCGTAGCCGCCGTGAATCTGGACGGCTTCGTTGGCTACGCGGACAGCCACTTCTCCGGCGTAAAGCTTGGCCATGCTGGACTCGCGTGTGATGCGAGATTGGTCTCCCGAGCCTTCGGCAATGGCGCGATCAGCGAGCCATGCGGCGCGGTAGGTCAACAAACGCGCGGCTTCAATCTGGGTGGCCATGTCGGCGAGCTTGAATTGAATCGCTTGAAAATCGGAGATGGGCTTGCCGAACTGTTTGCGTTCCTTGGCGTAGCGCACCGAACACTCGTACGCTCCCTGCGCCATTCCCAGGCCAAGCGAGGCAATCGAGATACGGCCGCCATCGAGGATCTGCAAGCTGTTGACGAAGCCCTCGCCTTCGCTGCCTAGGAGATTTTCCGCGGGCACGCGGCAATCGGTGAAGACCACTTCGCTGGTATCACTGGCGCGTAAGCCGAGCTTATTTTCCTTCTTGCCGGGACGAAAGCCGGGAGTTCCCTTCTCGATGATGAAAGCGGAAATGCCGTGATGCTTTTTCGATGCATCCGTAACGGCCATGCCGACGCACACGTCCGCATAGTGCCCGTTGGTCGTGAAGGTCTTCGCGCCATTGATGACCCAGCCGCCGTCTGATCTCCCAGGCTCGCCTAGCCGGCGACCTGGGAGCCCTTCCTGTTTAACAGCGACGGTGCGTGTGCCGCCTGCGTCCGATCCGGCTTCGGGCTCGGTAAGCGACCAGCAGCCAAGCTTTATCCCCTGCGCCAATGGGACGACGTATTTCTGGCGCTGCTCCTCGGTGCCAAATTTGTAGATGTGATTGGTGCAGAGCGAATTGTGAGCAGCGACGATGATGCCGATCGAACCGTCCACGCGCGAAAGTTCTTCGATGATGATGGCGTACTCGAGGTAACCCATTCCCGCGCCGCCGTATCTTTCTGGAAAAATGACACCGAGGAAACCCATCTCGGCAAGCTTGGGAATGATTGCCGACGGAAATTGGGAAGCTTCGTCCCATTCCATCACGTGCGGTGCGATTTCGGCCTCGGCGAATTCGCGGACGGTGCGGCGGAGGTGCTGCTGTTCGTCGGTGAGCGAAAACTCCACGATACGTTTATATCATGGCATCGAAGGCGCAATGGGAATCGGACGCGACCGCGTGCGGCGGGTGTGTGGCAACGGGTAACAGAAAAGCAGACCCCTCATCGGCCGAAAGGCGACCTTTGTCGGGATGACGGCTGGGATGGCTAGAAGGCCAGTGAGGCGACGCCTGCGCGGCGACCCACGGCGCGGAGGACCAAATCGGCGAGCGCCCGGATCAGGAGCGGTGAATCATTGAGCGCGGGCATCATGTGGAAGTCGTTCACGCCGAGCGATTCGGCTTGCTCGCGAGCCTCAATGTTGATCTCGTAAAGCGTTTCGATGTGCTCGGTGAGGAAGGAAATGGGAATCACCAGCATCCGCTTGATGCCTTCACTCGCCATCTTCGCGATCGTGCCCGTGAGCGAAGGCTGCAACCATTTCTGCGGTCCGACCTTGCTCTGAAAGCAAAGGACGTGCGGATTGGCCCACGCCCCGAGCTCACGAACGAGCTGCACGGTGGCCTCGATTTGCCGGGGATAGGGGTCGCCTTTTTCCACCAGCGTCATCGGAAGTCCGTGCGCGCTGAATACCAAGGGCACTTCCTCGGGATAAGGCAACTGTTGGAGTATCCCGTTAATGCGCTCAACGACTCCGGCGATGTAATCGGGGTGATCGAAAAAGTGATCGACTAAATGCACGGGTACCTGCGCCGAGTACAAGCGGTTCCATTCCTTGAGGCTGCTGCCGGTGGTCGCGAAGGAATAATGGGGATAGAGCGGCAAGAGCACGAGTTCGTCGAAAGCCGCACGCTGCAAAGCAGCAATCGCCTCTTCGGTATTCGGATGCCAGTAGCGCATGGCCACAAAAGTGTGCGCGGAAATATGCGGACGCAGGGCCATATCGAGCGCTCGCGCCTGCTGCTCGGTGAGGCGGCGGATAGGCGAACCGCCACCGATTTCGGCATAGTGTTGCCGGACGGTTTTCGATCGGGTTGTCGAGATCAGCTTCGCGAGCGGTTTGCGCGCCAGAAACGAGCCCGGAAAATTGATGATGTCGGGGTCGCAAAACAGATTGTAGAGGAAAGGCTCCACTGCGCTCTGCCGGTCAGGTCCTCCCAACTGGAAGCAAACAACCGCGATCTTTTTGTCTGCCGGCATCTCTTCCCCACCAGAGACTAAGATGCCACAAGAAGCCGCCGCGCGCAAAACAGCTTCCTGGCAGAAAGCCATCCACTCGCGCACATCGTCGGGCATACCGAGTTGACGCATAACGTGAATCTGTCTACATTCGTATCGTGCCCACCGGAAAGGTACAAGTTGGCCAAGTTTGGAAGAAGGACGGGAGCAACGATTCCTTTCTGATCACCAAGGTGTACAACGAGGCGCTGGCCACGTATGCCGTCTTGCGCAAGACGGGGGCGGAGGGCGAGCCGCCGATCCGCATCAAAGTGGCAAAAAGCGGAGCAACCGCCAGTCTGCCCGGATATACCTTCGCTCAGCAATCCGATGATTTCTAAAATTCCGCGCTAAAACCCTGCGGCGCTAGAAACGGAAAATCAAACCCAGATTTGCCTGAAATTGTTGGGCGTAATTATTGACGTTGGCGTTGAAGAAGCCGAAAAAGGGGTCGAAAAATGTCTCGACCTGGGAAGTGGTGCGAGAAGGCATCCAGCGCACGTCGAAGCGCACTCCGGCATGCGGAACGACGAAGTACTTCACGCCGCCGCCAAGATTAAACGAGAGTTTGTTCTGGAATGGTAGTGTCCCCCCGGAGCTGAAATGCGTGAGACCCATGCCCCCGACGATAAAGGGCTTGAGCCGCGAGGTCCGATCTCCCAAGTTGTAATCGATGCCCCACTGATAATTATTCAGTGTCAGCTTGCCTGCAGGCGAAGTGATCCCCGTAGTCGCGTCGTGGGCGCCGAGATTGGTGGGCTCTTGGCTCCACATAAATTCGGCCTGGAGACCGGGCAGGGAGTCGGGCAGCAGGTCGATATCGGCGATGGCACCGTAGTCCCAGGTGCTTTTGATGGTGAACTCGTCGATGGGGCTGATTCCCCCTGAAGCTGTATTGATCACGCCACCGAAACGAGAACCTCCGAAGGGCGTGATTTCAATGCTTCGACGCGGTTCACTAGAACTCCACTGCGCATTGGCACTGGATGCGCCACACGCGACTAATACAAAACCCAGTAGAACTATTTTTGCTGAGTGCATCAGGCCTCCTCTTCGAGGGTCCGATGATCCAAACACGAGGGCTAGTTCCAAGAGCCTCCATGCCCCTTTCATTAGAACACTTTGGGCGGCTGATAGTTGCAAAGGTGCCGCTTAAAAATGCGAGTGAAGCGAGGCAAAGCATGAAGGGATTCGACCGGGATGTTCAGAAAGTTTCAAATCGCAGGTGCGGAAAGCGGAAAGAAAGGAGGACGCCGGCCGCCAAAAAAATGGAAGGCAATTTCCACCGAGAGCGGAGCGGACGAAGAGAAAATCAATCGCGGAGCTTGCCAGCTGGATTAGAATAGGTCCGCATGGCTTCCTCGGCTTCTCAGAACTTCGTACATCTGCATCTGCACACGGACTACTCTCTTCTGGACGGCGCCTGCGAAATCGGCGAATTGACTGCCGAGGCGGCGCGGCGCGGCATGCCGGCGGTCGCCGTGACGGACCACGGCAATCTTTTCGCCGCCGCAAACTTCTACCATCAAGCCACAACGCACGGAGTAAAGCCCATCATCGGATGCGAAGTCTACGTGGCGCCGGACAACCACAAGAATCGCGGCGCGGAGGCGGAGCGGTCGAATCATCTTGTCCTGCTCTGCGAGAACGACGAAGGCTATCGAAATCTTATTAAGCTGGTTTCAACCGGGTTTCTCGACGGCTTTTATTACAAGCCGCGCGTGGACCACGAGTTGCTCGCGCGACACAGCAAGGGACTGATCGCGCTTTCCGCGTGCCTTCGCGGCGAAGTGGCCGATGCGCTGCTCACAGAAAAATACGAACAGGCCCGGACGAAC
The DNA here is from genome assembly GCA_035949735.1 of Candidatus Acidiferrales bacterium. Lineage (GTDB taxonomy): Bacteria > Acidobacteriota > Terriglobia > Acidiferrales > UBA7541 > Palsa-295. Next base: position 4,857 of record DASYZC010000155.1, read on the forward strand.
GCGTATCGCCTGCGCGATATTTTCGGCAAGGGGAACTTTTTCCTAGAGGTGCAGGACCAAGGCCTCGAGGTAGAAACGCGAATCAACCGCGATCTGGTCGCACTTTCGCGCGAAACAGGCATCCCGCTGGTAGCAACGAACGATTGCCACTACCTGACGCAATCCGATTCTCATGCGCAGGAAGTGCTGATGTGCATCCAGACTGGCAAAACCATGAGCGATGCGCAACGGATGAAGTTCGCGACGGATCAATTTTATTTCAAGACCGCAGAGGAAATGGCGCAAGTGTTTCGAGAGCTGCCGGATGCGGTTTCGCGGACGGTGGCGATCGCGGACCGCTGCAACGTGAAAATCCAGCGCGTCAGCAATCCGTTCCCGGAATTCAAGGTGCCCGAAGGCCACAGCACCGACTCGTATTTCGAGAAGGTCGTCCGCGAAGGTTTTGCCACACGCGCGAAACAGCTGGAACTTTTCGCATCCGAAAAACGGCTACGGCATTCGCTGGCAGAATACGAGCGCCGCCTTTCCGACGAAATCGCGATGATCCAGAAGATGCGCTTCGCCGGCTACTTCCTGATCGTTTGGGATTTCATCCGCTACGCGCGAGCGCAGGGCGTGCCTGTGGGGCCCGGCCGTGGCTCGGCGGCCGGCAGCCTGGTCAGCTACTCTCTGCAAATCACCGACGTCGATCCGCTGCAATACGATCTGCTGTTCGAACGCTTCCTGAATCCAGAACGCATTTCAATGCCCGATATCGACATCGATTTCTGCATGCGGCGGCGCGGAGAGGTGATCGAATATGTCCGGCAAACGTATGGCACGGGGAGCGTCGCGCAAATCATCACCTTCGGGACCATGGCGGCGAAGGCGGCGCTGAAGGATGTGGGCCGCGCCATCGACATGCCCTACGGAGAAGTGGACAAGATCGCAAAAATGATTCCCGCCACGCTGAATATCGAGCTGGAAGATGCGCTCAAGCAGACTCCTCAGCTGGATTCCCTGCGCAAAACGGACGAGCGGGTGAAGGAGATGGTGGAGGTAGCGCTGCGGCTCGAAGGACTGGCGAGGCATGCGTCCACACACGCAGCGGGAGTGGTGATTTCTCCGCAGCCGCTCACCGAAATCGTACCTCTTTATAAATCGAATAGGGACGAAATAACCACGCAGTACGACATGAACGCGCTTGAACGGCTCGGCCTGTTGAAAATGGATTTTCTGGGCCTGACGACGTTGACGGTGCTGGATGATGCGGTCCGGTTGATTCAGCAGAATCGCGGTGTTACGGTCGATCTGGCGACATTGCCACTCGACGATCCCGCCGTGTACGGGCTGTTTTCACGAGGCGACACGACCGGCATCTTCCAGTTTGAGTCGCATGGCATGCGCGACATTTTGAAACGCTACCAGCCTTCGCGAATCGAGGACCTAACGGCTCTCAACGCGCTGTATCGTCCTGGTCCCATCCAGGGCGGGATGATCGACGATTTCATCGCCCGCAAGCACGGCAAGAAAAAAGTTGCCTACGATCTGCCGGAACTGGAGGATATCCTTTCGGAGACGTGGGGCGTAATCCTCTATCAAGAACAAGTGATGCAAATCGCAAATCGCCTGGCGGGATTTTCCTTGGGCGACGCCGACCTGCTCCGCCGTGCGATGGGTAAGAAGAAACCCGAGGAGATGGCTGCGCAGCGCGAGAAATTCCTTACAGGTTGCCAGGCTCACAAGGTTCCGCAGAAAAAGGCCGAAAAGATTTTCGATCTCATGGCTGAATTCGCGGGCTATGGCTTCAATAAGTCGCACTCATGCGCGTATGCGCTCCTGGCTTACCAGACGGCGTGGTTAAAGACACACTATCCTGTGGAGTTCGTCGCCGCGATGCTGACGTCGGAAACAGGTAACACGGAAAAAGTGGTGAAGTACATCAACGAGGCCCGCAGCATGAGCGTAACCGTCCTTCCGCCCAATGTGAATTCTAGCGACATGAATTTCACTCCGGTAGGCGGCGACATTCGCTTTGGATTGGCGGCCATCAAGAACGTGGGCGAGAACACTGTGAAGGGCATCCTAGCCGCGCGCGAATCGCTCGGGAAGTTCACTGATTTCTTCCAATTCTGCGAATCCGTGGATGCGCGGCTGATCAACAAGCGGGTTCTTGAGAGCCTGGCGCGCGCAGGGGCACTCGACGGACTGGGGGCTCATCGGGCGCAAATGATTGCGGCCATCGACCGCGCCGTCGAGCGCGCGCAGAAAATGCAGCGAACGCGCGAGTCCGGCCAGCACGGCCTTTTTGGTGGTGGAAGCACACTGGCTCACACGCCGCCTCCGGAAGCCGTGCCGGACGTCGCAGAATGGGCGGAGCACGAACTTCTCGCAGCTGAATATTCGACGCTCGGCTTTTATATCTCCGGACATCCGCTCGACAAATACACTGGGCGACTGCAGGATCTGAAGGCGGCCGAACTTGCGAGCCTCGAAGGCCGACGCAACGGCGAGGAAGTTACGGTAGCGGGGATTATCGTGCAGTCCCGGCCGATGCGTTCGCGGCGAGGCGCTCGGTGGGCCATCCTCACTTTGCAAGACCGAACCGGCGTGTGCGAGGCGCTGGCATTTCCTGAAGCGTTTCAGAAACTCGAACCGATTCTGAAACCTGCGACTCCCCTGCTGGTGCGGGGGCGAATCGCCGTGGAAGACGCCGGGACGCGAGTGATCATTTCCGATGCGCGCCTGCTCGATCACGTGCGCGAGCAACCCAGCGCGCCAAACCTGCTGCGGGTCCGCCTGAATCGGAGCGCCATGAACGTGGATACCATCGACCGCCTGCAGGAATTGTTCGCCAGCCGGCCGGGGCGGTGCCGCATTGCATTCGAGCTTGTTCACGAGGATGGAACCGAGGCAACGATTGATGCGGGCAGCGCCGTGCGCGCCGATTCCGAGTTTCTCGACCGCGTCCGCGAGATTTGCGGAGACGACTCCGTCGCGGTGATGCAATGACGAATTCTCTGGAAAAGCGCAAACTTGCGCGCAAGCGACTACGCCGAATGCGCGCACTGGCGAAACAGCGCAAGATCCAAGCGGAAAAAGACGCTGGTCAGAGCGCGGAATTCCAGGCTCCCGACCCGCCCCGCCCTGAGAGAGCGGCGCGCACAACGAGAGCCCCCTCGGATGACGCGAGAGTGAAAGAGGCCAACGCGCAACGCCAGCTAGAAATTGACGCACTTGAGCGCGATATTACTGAACTCAGCCGCCTGACCGAACCTACCGATGCTACGGCGGAAGAGATCGGCCGCATTCGGCGCGAAGTCGAGGAGCTAAAGCGGGATTTTTACGCGCATTTGGACTCCTGGCAGCGTCTTCAGCTAGCCCGTCATCCCCAGCGGCCATACACGGACGATTTCGTGCGCCTCTTGTTTGAGGACTTCAGCGAGGTTCATGGCGACCGGTACTTCGCTGACGATCCCGCCTTAATCGCGGGCATGGCGCGCTTTCAGGGCCATCCCGTGCTAGTGGTGGGAACCCAAAAAGGACGCGACACTAAGCAACGGCTGGCCCGTAACTTCGGCCAAGCCAAACCAGAAGGGTACCGCAAAGCCCTGCGGGCCATGCGTCTGGCAGCGAAATTCCGGCGTCCCGTTTTTGTTTTTGTGGACACGCAAGGCGCGTATCCCGGCATAGATGCCGAGGAGCGCGGTCAGGCCGAAGCCATCGCTTACAACATCCGTGAGATTGCCCGACTCCCCGTGCCGATTCTCGTCACGATCACCGGCGAGGGCGGCTCCGGCGGGGCTCTGGCGATTGCAATCGGCGACCGTATTTTCATGCTGGAGAATTCTGTCTATTCGGTGATTTCGCCTGAGGGCTGCGCATCCATCATGTGGCGCGATTCAACGAAATCGGAAATGGCGGCCGAGGCATTGAAGATCACGGCGCGCGATCTGTTCGATCTGAAGCTGATCGACGAAATTATTCCCGAGCCAGATGGAGGCGCTCACATGGACCACCCGGCCTGTGCCAAACTTGTTGGGGAGGTTCTCGCGCGAGCCCTCGACGAACTTTTGCCGATACCGCCGGAAAAACTACTCGAGCAACGATATGAAAAGTTCCGCAACATGGGCCAATACTTCATCTGATACAGCCGTGATATACAGTTTTCGTCGTATTGCCGATGGCGGCTCGGTGAGTGCATCCTCTTCAGGTGATATTCGCGATCTCCGGTCCCGCAGCAGGCTGGCCTATGAGGCCAATCGATAGACCGCAGGGCAGGTTAGGAGCCCTGTGGATGCTCTATGGCGTGATCTCCCTAGCCGAAGCCGTCTGGATTGCAGTGAACGACGCGGCCCTGACCACGATGTGGGGTACCGTTGTTTCGCGTGTGGCCAACCCCTTTGTATGGATGAACTCGTTTCGCATTTTTCTGGTGGGAGTGATGGTGCTGGCCGTCGGCGCTGGGATTCTGGCGCTTCTAGCCGGAATGGCGCTGATGCGCCGTACCTCATCAAGCCGCCCGCTAGTGCTGACGGCCAGTTTCTTGGCAATCCTCAACGGTCCCTTGGGTATTGCGCTAGGTGTCTACACGTTGGTCTTGCTGGTTCCTCGTCCGTCTTGGCGAGTACATGATCGTCTTCCCAACGCCGCTTAGCAGCCGCGAAGGGTGAGTTCCCCATAGTGCGTTTTTCCTTCCGTTGCGGCATTGAACACCAGAAAACTTACTTCTCATTGCCCGTTTCGAGGCAGTGAACTAGCGTGAATCCCACGGGGGGAAGACCAGATGGCGGAACAAGAAGCACCTCTCATGGCAGAGGTATTCAGGCCATACGAACGGCTGGTGGAAATCACAATTCTAGGAAAGACTTTCCTAGTGCCTGAGAGGAATTCCTTACTCCGCGCTTTCCAATTCATCAGCCCGGAAACCATTCCCTACGGACGCTTCTGTTGGAACCAGGAATGCCAGTATTGCCGCGTGGACTGCAAACTCGCTGACGACAATGTGGCTCGCCCCATTCTGAGCTGCAAATTCATTGTCTCGGAGGGTATGGAGATTTCGAAGCTCGCGCCGGAACTCATCGGCTGCTTGCGCACCAAGCTCGGCCAAACGCAAGCGACCATCCCGGAAGTCGCGGACGGCCCCAACAATCAATAGGAAGGTCTGCAGAGCACGCCAGGGGCTTAGATGACCGGTTTCAAAGTCTTAGTGGTCGACGATTCGCCTGTCTACCGCAAGTTGGTCGAACACGCGCTTTCCCAAGACCCCTGGGCGGTTCTGTCCGCGACGAGCGGTCATCAGGCTCTTGAAATCTTCGAGCGGGAGCGCCCGGAGGTTGTCATTACCGATTGGCTGATGCCCGATCTTACGGGCATCGATCTTTGCCAGCGCATCCGTGCAGGCACGCAAGCTTCATATACCTACGTCATCATCCTGACCAGCAACGCGAAAAAAGAAAATGTGGTGAAGGGCCTTTCTGCCGGGGCCGATGATTACCTCACCAAACCGTTTCACGCCGCCGAACTTCTGGCGCGCGTCCGCGTGGGCCAGAGGCTAGTCGATCTGCACCGACAGATCGAAACGAAGAATCGGCTCCTTGAAGAACTGGCACTCACCGATGCGCTCACTGGTCTGCCCAATCGACGCGCGATTGAGACCTGGGCGACCCGTCAACTCAGCGGGGCCGCGCGGCACCGCTTTCCTTTTTGGGTTGTGATGATCGATCTCGATCACTTCAAAAACGTAAACGATGCACACGGGCACGATGCCGGAGACATGGTTCTCCGGAAGTTCGCCGAAATTCTTAAATCCAACACGCGGCTCTCCGACATCTCGGGACGCATTGGCGGTGAGGAATTCCTTCAAGTGCTCACTCACGCGGACGAAGCAAGTGTTGCGCTGGTGCTTGAGCGCATCCGCAGCCAGCTCGGCGCCGAAAAATTCCTTGTGGGAGGCGCGGAGTTTGTCGTAACTGCAAGCTTCGGCGTGGCCGGGTTTTGGGGCGAAAAAGCTCCCGAGTTCTCCGAGTTGGTCACCAGAGCCGATGCCGCGCTGTATCGGGCAAAGCATCGCGGTCGCAATTACATCGAAATCGATCCCATCACCGTACTGCTGTAGTTAGGGTAGCCACGAACTTGCGTGTGGATTTGTCTGCTCTCGCTCGACGCAGAGAGAAGGACGGACTGCAGCTCCGACTGCCTGATCGCCCCCGCAAGAGTTGCCGTCTCGCTTCAAACTTCCCTTGGCAGTCAGACGCTATGTTAGAATTCGTGCTTCAGAGCATGGAGTGAGAGCGCAAATATGAAGGCCCGCGGGAAGTTTCTGATCGGTTCGGGAATCATCGTCGCCAC
>DASYZC010000156.1:0-4097 GCA_035949735.1 Candidatus Acidiferrales bacterium
CAGCTTCGTCGTTGGGAACATATCTACAACACCGTGCGCCCCCACCAGGCGCTCAACTATCTCACCCCGCTCGAATTCCTAGAGCACTGGAAATCTCATAAACAGAAAGCCGAGTGTCACTAATCATGTGGACGAGTACATCTCGTTGTGTCGAGCCAAGGGAAAGAAGTATGATGCGCGGCGTACCGGAAGGTCCACGCGGCAGGGCACAATGCTGCGTTTTCCGAGAGAGGAAGACGCGGAATGCGGGGTCTGTGGGGAAACAAATGAGCAGGGTGTTGAATTATAGCCTCGTCGCCATTGCCGCACTGCTGATGGCGAGCTCCGCCTCTGCTCATCACTCGCACGCGATGTTCGATACCGACAAGCAAGTGACGCTGGTCGGCACGGTGAAGGAATTCGAGTGGAACAATCCGCATTGCTGGATTCAAGTGCTCGTGCCGGATCCAAAGGACCCGAAAGCCCCACCGGTCGAATGGGGTGTCGAGATGGGAGCGCCAATGCAACTGATTCGTCACGGCTGGAAGCCTGGTAGTTTGAAGCCCGGAGACAAGATCACAGTGGTGATTAACCCATTACGCGATGGCCGGCCCGCGGGTCAGATCGTTTCCGCAATCGGACCAGACGGCAAGCCGATCGGCGCGGTTCCGGAAACAAAAAGCAAATAGGCGAGGCTGTGGGAGGATCTGTGATGATTCGCCGAACAATTGCTATAGCGGCACTGCTATTGGCAGGGTGCCTCTACTTCTCGCAAGCACAGTCGTTTTCCAACTCCAAGGCGCGTGCCGAGGCTTTCGCCAAGCTGCCGGATTGGTCTGGACTTTGGGAGTTTGATATCTGGACTGACGAGCTGGACGGGCAGCAAATGGGGCCGGAGGGAATGAGCCGGGCGAAAGTTTATGCCGCCGAGATGCAGGCGACATTTACTCCTGCGTGGCAGGCCAAGCTCGAGCAGCTGAAGAAGAAGGCAGATGCGGCTAAGGCCACCGATGCTAGCGACCCGCCCGCATTTGAGGAATTCGGACAATTCGGTGGGTGCGGGTGGACGCCCGGTTTTCCGGCCACAATGCTACCCGGTACATACGAGTGGCGGGTGACTCCTGAAGAAGCCACGCTGATCAGCCTTCTTGGTTCGGTGCGACACATCTACACCGACGGGCGGCCGCATCCGTCGAAGGATGAGCTGTGGCCGATGAGCCAGGGCGATTCCATCGGACACTGGGAGGGCGACACGTTGGTGGTCGACACTGTCTCGATCAGGTCGCCGGTATACTTTCCAGGACTGGCGAGAGGCGTAGGGGTCCCGTTCATTCCCATGAGCAATGAACTGCATAGCGTCGAGCGGATTCGCATGGTGAATCACGATCAGATGCAGATTCAGTTCACGGTGGAAGATCCGATCGCACTGGCCAAGCCCGTTCACGTGACGTTCAACTGGCATCGCGTGAAAGACATCAATCGCATGGAACAAAACGCGGATGACTGCGACGACGCGGCAAGCGACCGGAATCCGATTGTTAATGGCAGGTATCGGACGATCGTAAAGCCGCCACCCGCGACGCCAACTGGACCAACCGGCCGCTAGCGCGGCAGCACTTGATAGCGGGCGACCATGCCGGCGAGCATGTGGTCGCTGACGTGGCAGTGATACAGCCAGATGCCGGGCGCATCGGGGACCATATCGGCGGTGACCATTTGCGCAGAGCCTAAGTTGAGTACGTCGGTGCGCTGACCCGCGACGACCACGGTATTTCCGTGCCAGTGCGGCGTGTGAAAGTTATTGAAGTCTCCGAGACTCGCCACGTACCATCGCACGTGATCGCCCTGCTTCATGGTCATCAGGGGCATATTTCCATAGAGGTAGCCGTTGATGGACCACTTAATGTTCGTCTCCACGAAGCCCGTGCCGACGACGGTCCCGACCATTCCGTCTGGAGTAATCAGCCTGGATTCCGCGCGGTTCACGCCTTTGGGATCGGTGGTGTGATCGCGGATGTTGTCGTCGAGATACCAGCTTTCGTTTTCATTGATCGCGATGAACATGGTCACGAACTCGTGGTCCACGCCCTTCGGACGGCCATCGGGGAGCGCCATCCCGCGCCGTGTGACGATAATTCCGCCGAACAGCCCGGAGGCAACGTCGCGGAGTTCGTCTGCGTGCGAGTGGTAAAGCCAGAAAATGGAGCTCGGATCGTTCGGGCCGGGCCCTGAACGCTCCGAGATTTCCCAGATATAAGTGTGGGTGGCGCCCGGGGGCACTCCGCCGTCGCTTTTGGCAGCGCCATTCGTGGCGTCGTTGTAATCGGCGCCCTCGGAGTCTTTTTCATAGAAGACTCCGTGTGGATGCATGCTGTAGGGGTGCGAGGCATTGTTCTTGAAGACGACTTTGATGGTATCCCCAACTTCGGCGTGCAAAATGGGGCCGAGGATGCCGAGATACTGTTCATCGGGCGGCCGAACTTTCAGAGTGGAGAATGAGGCGTCGGTATACTCGCGATAGATGGCCTTTTTGTAGACGCTGCCGATTCGATGGGGTCCGGGCTCGGTGTAGAGTTTCGAGGTTTGGTCGAAGGGCATTCCCATGGCTTCATCGCGGCCCGACGGCGCGTAATTCCAATTCACTTCATCCGCCGCAACGTAGTACGTGCGCGTCTTGCCCTGGGCCTTGCCGGGTGCGCTTTGCGCACAAACCGCTGGTGCGAGCGACAGCAGCGAAATCAGCAAGAAAAGCGCAAGACGGGCCGGCACAGAAATTCGCTGAGACATTCATTTCCCCCGCAATCAACTTTCAGGATCGCAGAGTTTACCAGAAAGGATTTGTCGCCACTGTACGTATATTCTTCTTCCCGATTGGCTCGGTTAGGCGCTGGACCTGGCCGGAGGTTCTTTCAGCTCGGCGGTGATCAGGAGGATTTCGGTTGAGCCGATGTTTTCGACGGAGTGCGGCGGGAGAGGAGGCGTCCATTGCGCCATCGGCTCGGTGGGCGGAGGGCCAGTGGTGCGGCTATCGAAAAGCAAATTCCCGTTGCCGTCGCGGCGGAGAAAATCGCTCTGCTTCGCGACGTAGATGGCGCTCGGCCAGCGATGGGTGTGGACGGGGACGAGGTCACCGGGCGGGATACGCACTTCGAGAATGCGGACGCGCTCGTTTTCAAACATTAATTTGTGATGTTTTGGCGCGGCGATCACGGCATCGAGAGAATCCGGCCAGGGCCATGCATTTGTATCTGCACTCACGGTGATGCTCCAGCGCCGCTCATCACAGATTAGGACGAGTGGCGATGATAGTATACGGCGTCAGGTAAATTCCAAAGGCGCGCCTGGAATCGAGCCGTGAAAATCCGTTTCGTCATGCTAGGCAAGACACGCCGCGCGGAATCACGGGCGCTTTTTGACGATTACGTCCGCCGGATTGGACATTACGCGGAAGTAGAAGTGAGCGAGCTGCGCGATTCTTCGGCGGCTGCTCTGCGCAAGATGAAAATCGAGCCAGGCGCAGCCGTTGTTTTGCTGGACGCCGCGGGGAAGCAATTTACGTCGCAGCAATTCGCGCAGTGGCTTGGCCAACTGCGCGATAGCGGGACGCGCGAGATTGCGTTTCTATGCGGTGACGCCGAGGGCTTCCCAGCCGAGTTGCGAGCAAGCGTTAAGCACAAGGTTTCGCTTTCGACTTTGACCATGCCGCACGAGTTTGCTCGAGTGGTGCTCGCTGAGCAGATCTACCGAGCATTCGCCATCCTGGCGGGCCATCCTTATCCCAAGTGAGAGCGGAGCCAGCAGCGTTAATCAGGCACAGACGGGAAGTCCGATGGACGCGCGGCTGGTAGGTCAACCAATCCATCTGCAATTTCCTCTGAAGGCGTGGTCACTGCAAGTGTGGGGAAAAATCGGTCAGGGTCAAAAACGTCGAGTCAATCTTCTCGACTAATGGGCCATTTTCTTCCGATTTGGCTTTGACGGCCTTCCACGCTGGATCGTCCTGAAAGGTTTTCCAGTTCGCTGCCGCGGCTTCGCGGCTCGGATGCTCGAGGATGTAAAAGAAGGTGCTGCTTTTCACCGGTTCGTCCAGCGCTCTCCAATAGGCCACGCTCTTGATC
>DASYZC010000157.1:0-18465 GCA_035949735.1 Candidatus Acidiferrales bacterium
GAACACCAACGCAACGACGAATTGAAGAGGAGTTTGGGCGAGCCCCCCGCACCCTTGCTTAAGGAAGTCCGCGAGCTGATCCTGCGCAAATGCGCGCCCGCCAAGGAACAACAGATCCGCTCTATCTTTGCGAGGCATCCGTTTGGCGAACTTGAGCGGCTCGTTACACAAAAGCTCTTGGCGGTGGTCAAGAGAGTCGCGAAAGAAGAGTTGGAAAGTGAAAAGTGGCTTCAACTCGTGGCCCAGCTCAGCGGTCGAAGCTACGAACAGATGCGGGTGATCATCCTCGAGTTTCTGGATACAGATGCATTGAGCGTCTCCGTGGAGAACTGCGTTACGTTTCTGGACCCGGTGATCGAATCCTGGGATATCGACCTCATGACCTTTGCGATGGACATAGTATTAAACCGGAGATTGGCTCACGGATATCCCAAGCGATTTGAGTTCGTTGAAAAGGACGCAGAGCAAATTCTCGAGGAGCAGGGGCTCAAGGAATTTCTTCGCGATCGCTCCTTGAGCGGCGATGCGACCAAAGAAGAAATCGAGTTCCTAAGGAGGTTGAGGTTCAACGGGAAAAGGCCGACGGCGCTGTATTATTACCGGGAATTGCAGGGCCTAAGAGACCCGCTTCACTTTCGAAGTCCCGCGATTCAGACTTCGCGAACGAAAAGGATGGGCCAGTCCCAGCCGGAAGGTTCAATTGCTCCGATGCAAAAACACGTGGAGGCTAGGGCCGTTGAGAAGCAATTGCAGCTTGACGGCAGGAAAAGAGCAACAAAACGCTGGGCGGAGAACAAACACCGCGGCCGCAATACTTGATTCCTTCTCAAGCCCGGACTTTGCGAGGCGGACGCCGTCGCTTCTCGTGACCTGGGGACAACGAACTTACCACCAGAGCAGTTGTCAGCGAGATCGCGGTGCTCCGAAGGCTAACTCCTCACCCGAGATCTCTGCTGCGCGAGCGAGAACGGGATCTCGCCCGGCAGCAAGGTCTTTCGGTGTGGGCATGAGGATTTCATCCGGCGTTTACGCCAACGTGCTCAGGGCTCTTGCCATCCTTCATTATCAAATCTGCTTCCGTAAGAAGAAACGCGTACCAGATCTGCGCGCACTCCGTTCCCTGAGAGAAGGAATATATTTGCGCTTCCATAACGTCCCCGGCGCTACGATCTCCTAGAACGATTCCGCGGTGTTCCAACTGAATCACGGCGAGCAAACAGTTCCGCTGCCGATGCCGACATGCTGTCCACAATAACAATGAGTTGGCCCGCGAAGGCATGCCCACCGGCGGTCTTGAAGCGGGTTAGCTAGTCGAGCTGGCTCGCCTCGACGATCTTCACCATGTCCGCGACGTTGCCGCTGATCGAGCGGCCGCGTCTTGTTCCAGAATTTGGGCTGCCTGGCTGACCTCACTGACACCAAAGAAGACGAGCGGGTTATTCGTCCGAGACTCCAATCCGCAGTACGCATAGTTGATATTGATGTCGGCCTCTCCCAGGCGCGCTGCCACTCGTGCAATCTCGCCAGGTCGGTTCTGAACCTTGAGCAATAGGACGTCTGACACGGTGAGCGTCAGTCGTTCGCCATCCAGAGCCGACTTAGCTGCCTCTGGATTATCTACAATGAATCGAGTTACGCTCTTCCCTCCCGAGGGGAAGGAATGAAGCGCGAGAATGTTCACTCCGCGATCCGCGAGTTTCCGGCAGATTTTTCCAAGCGCGCCGGCTCGATCCTCTAGGTATACAGTGAACTCTTGGGCGACTGGCATTGGCGGGGACCTCCTTTGCCTCTCCGAAAATGCAGGACGCATCCTCGGCTTTCTGTGGGTGAAAGGATCATACGCCCTGCCTCGCCGGCATTCAAGTAGACCAACGACGGTTTGGGTTGAGTGCAGACGCGGGTAGTTGTGCCTGCACCCATGAAAACTCATCCTGAATTATTTGCCGATTACGCCAACATCGAGGACGCCATCAGCCGGGCTCATACAGACACGTTATCCGCTTTCACAGCCAAGCTCGAGCTCTCTGGTGCCGCCGCACGTTTGACAATCACCGCTACCACTGCAAGCCGAACAAGCCGATTCGTGTCCGAATATGATCACAGTGCCAGAGATATGCTCTCCCAGAGTTTTCCCCTTCCCGTGGCAAACTGAACAATTCCCGTCGCATCGGAGTCACAATCGGGGCAAATATGGTTGGCCATACTGCACCTCCCAACAGTTTCGGCGATTCCGATCTGGTTTCACGTCACGGTCAATACAAGACCCACAGTCTCTGATTAACCTGCTTCACATTAAATTCCTTAGTATGCTAGGTCACTATGACGTATCGGACCAATGCAGTGACGGCACTGTGACTACACTCTTGCGATTCCCGTATTATTGAGCGGGCCAGGCGAATGCCTCGACGCCCAAGTTCACTTCGAGTGGAAATTTGCGCGGCAGGAGCTCAAGCTGAAGGCTGCCTTGCCACAGCGCGACCTGAAGCGCAAGCGAAGGTTGCCCCGCTAGAGTGAGCAGCCTTCGGCCGATGGCTACTTCTAAGATTTTGTCGAACGCCACTTCTACGAGCTCATGCGGGCCTAGGATGCATAGCTCTTCGGTGTCTAGAAGACAGCCAGCGAAATGGCCCTCTTCGATGGCGACGAATAGGCGAAGCTCGGCACCGCCGCGAAGCGCGATCCGGAATTCGAGGTTGCGCAGTTCGGACCATGAGCCTGGAAATGTGTCCACACGCAAGTAGAAAAAGCGCTCGCTGAAGCCGTAGCGCAACTCGTGGAGGACATGCGGCCCGTCGTTTTGTGCGACACCGCGCCAGTCGGCGGAATAGATGCCGGCACCGAGCCATTCAAAATATGAGGTTTCGCGGCCGTCGACCTGTACGTTCAAATAAGCCAAGGGTTGCTCGACCAAGATTTGTTCGGGGTGGCGCTTGAACCGTCCGGCTGGTGCGTGGGGAGTAAGTTCGGGGCCAACCACCGTTTCCGGCAGGAGGTGGGCCGAATCGAATTGAGATTTGTTTGTGGACATCTTACGGCGAATGACGCCGCCGTAGTCCGGTAAGGCCCTCTATGTATCCTATGTATTCTCTATGTTTCCCGTTGTCAACGGGCATAGCTTAAAGCTCACTGCCATAGCGCGTACTCCTGGTTAGTTGATTCGATAACGTCGTCGGCTCCCTTCGGGCGAGTAGACTTGGTTGTGGTTTGTTGACCAAGGCTCGGAGGAAAGGAGCCGAGCGATGATTATTATAGGCTGTGATGTTCACACTCGCTTCCAGCAAATTGCCATGCTGGATCCCACCACGGGCGAGATTACCGAACACCGCTTGGAGCATGAGAATAGTGAGGCGGAGAAATTTTACGGCATGCTTCCCAGTCCAGCTCGTGTGGGTATCGAAGCGACCATCAACACGCAGTGGTTTGAGAGAATGCTGGGTCGATATGGCCACGAACTTTGGATTGGAGACGCCGCTGAAATTCGTGCGTCGAGGGTGCGCAAGCAGAAAACCGACGCGCGCGATGCCCTCCACATACTGGATCTGCTCAGCACGAACCGATTTCCGCGGATCTGGATGCCCTCACAAGCCGAGCGGGACCTACGTCACCTGTTGCGGCATCGCCACAAGCTGGTCCGCTACCGAACCTCAGTTATGAACCAACTGCACGGCCTGGCGATGAGTCAGGGGCTCTGCCGAAAAACGAAACTGTGGAGCCGGAGGGGCCGCCAGGAATTGGAAGCCTTGGTTCTGGACCCGTGGGCCAGCCGCCGAAGGCAAGAGCTTCTTCGACTACTCGACCAGCTAAACCCATGGATCGATGATCTGGACCGAGCGGTGACGGAGGAAGCAGAACGGCGTTCCGAAGTCGTGGCCTTAATGAAGCAGCCAGGAGTCGGGCCGGTAACGGCACTGGCTTTTGTACTGACCATCGGGCCGATCAGTCGCTTTCAGCGGAGCAAGCAAGTCGTAAGTTATCTCGGTTTGAATCCCAGCGAAGAAAGCAGCGGCGGAAAGCAACGGCTCGGCGCGATCAGCAAGCAAGGTAATTCTGATGATGCGCTATTTGCTGGTCCAGGCCGCCCAGACAACCTCCCAATTCGATCCAGAATTGAGGCGATATTATCAGCGGTTAAAATTTCGCCGTGGTCATAGTGCGGTGGCCAAAGTAGCTCTCGCATGAAAGTTGGCGGTACGGCTGTACTGGAGGCTGCGTGGAGCAGCTCAGCCGCAAACCGTCGGCTCGCATGCAGGGTAGCCCGAGTTAGTCGATGGTGGAGGAAACTCCATCGCGAAGTTGATTGAGCGCCCTGCCTCCCCTTGAAACCGAGAGGGGAGTTCGGAGAAAGAATCATGGTCCGTAGCTGACGATCGAATACATGGTTGGTGGCAGCACAGGAACCACAGGATTCGGAGAAACGAGCCTTGGTCGACAGTCGCAACAGAATCCGGAGTAGGACGAAGCGTCTGCTTCGTCTGAACACAATTGTGGTGAGCCGTCCGCAGCGGCAAGGGTCTTCGATAAACGGTCCGATAACTCGGACCGCCCTTGACCCCGCTCCCGGCTCGCAAACTACGAGTGTGTTTCTAAGAACTCTTGACTACGCCGACGACGTTATACACAGCTAACCGGACATGTACCTGGCTAGTACTCTGTCTGTGCAGCCTGCCTGCCGATGCCCTGATGCCATAATCTGCTCGGAGCCAGCCTCGATGCCCAGAACTTGCACTGCCTGTTCCCACCCTCACCGCGACGATATCGACCGCCTCTTGCTCGAGGGTACCCCGTTGCGAAACATTGCGAAACGGTTCTCGCTGTCCGCCGCTGGATTGTTCAGGCACAACCAGCACCTCTCGACTACGCTAGCAAATTCACACAAGGAAGCTGAGCTTCTCCGCGCAGACGGCCTACTTGAACATCTGAAGCACCTAACCGCCGACGCCACGCGTCTCAAGGAAAAAGCTGAGAAAGCCAAGGAACTTCCTGCGCGCCATGGTCTGAAAGCGATGATTGATAGTACTTACCAACGCAGCAGCACGAATTGCACTAGATAGCGATGTCGCCGACGGTCTAATTCTTGTCTCCGTCGGACACGCCGCGCAGAGTTGGCGAGCATTGCCACAACGCTCCGAGCCTTCGCAGTGGCCTCGCTGAACGACAGTCTCACGGAATTCTTTGCCCAAATCATTCCTTCCATCACGTAGTTCGCATTTGGCGACCACATCATCTCTCTTGCCCACCCCCCAGAGAAGACTCCGTTCGCATCGAGCCATCCAGTGGCAAGACGACAGATCCTTTATGTACGAGAATAGACTCGATTTTACTCGGAAACGTTGGCTCGATTTCTCACGACTGTTATTGCGTTTTCGTGATAGGAAAACCGCGATAAGACGATCTGCGAAATCCGGATCTGTTATTGAGCGCGCGCCGCAGCACATAGCGGGACCAACGCGCCGAGAAAGACCCACCTGAGGTTATCGCGTACACCTGGCCGGAACACGGGCCGGAGACGAGGAAGTTCAACGTAAGGCACGGCGAGATTTTGTCGTCGACCTCCCGATCGAGCAGCATCGCGAGCAGCGCTTTAGAAACGCAGCCGCTGCCAGATCGTCGACGTGAGTTCAGCGTCGTTCATCGTATAGAAATGCAGCCCCGGTGCCCCTCCCGACAAGAGGCGATTGCACAGTTCCGTTACGACGTCCAGACCATAGCTACGAATCGAGCATATGTCGTTTCCAAACGCCTGCATTCGCAGGCGAAGCCAGCGCGGAATCTCGGCTCCGCAACTATTCGAGAAACACACGAGCTGCGGGAAATTCCCGATCGGCATAATTCCCGGCACAATTGGAATGTTGATGTGCAGAGCCTCGCATGCTTCGACGAAGCGAAAGTAAGCATCGGGATTGTAGAAGTATTGAGTGATTGCCGCGTTCGCACCGGACTCGACTTTCACCTTGAAGTGCTCAAGATCACGTCGGGCGTCGGGTGCTTGCGGGTGCACCTCCGGGTAGCAAGCCACGATCAAATGGAAGGCAGTACCTGTCACGCGACGAATGAACGCGACGAGATCGCTTGCAAACCGGAACTCGCTCGGCTGCTGTTCAGCAAATGGCACGTCGCCGCGGAGCGCGACCAAGTGCTGAATGCCCTCGCGCTTGTATAGATCGAGCAAGACCTCAATCTGACCGGGCCTCGAGCCGACACATGTTAAGTGAGGAGCTGCCGCGTAACCCGCTGATTGGATTTCTCTGACCGTTTCGAGTGTACGGCCTCGCGCCGCGCCGCCCGCTCCGTATGTGCATGAGAAAAACTTCGGGCCATACGAGCCGAGCTGAGCCAAGGCATTACGCAGCTTGTCGATTCCTGCGAGCGTCTTCGGTGGAAAGAACTCGAAGCTAAATGTTCGTATGTGTCCCTGCCGCAATTCCAAAGGTCGTGCCCTTCATCGCGTGGCGCTGCCGGCCGAAACCCCGCTCTCCACGAGGGCGCGCATTCGGCGTGCTGCCTCGACCATCGCGCGGAGAGATGCTTCCGTTTCTGGCCAGTCACGAGTTTTTAATCCACAATCGGGATTGACCCACAGACGGTCGACAGGAATCACCGCTGCAGCTCTTTCGATCAAGTTCAGGATGGACGTCGCATCAGCGTGGCCCGGTGAGTGAACGTCGTAGAGGCCCGGACCGATGTCGTTGGGATATCGGAAGGCCCTAAAACAGTCGAGCAGCTCCATGTCCGAGCGAGACGCCTCAATTGTGACAACGTCCGCGTCCAGGTCCACGATGGCCCCCAAGATCTCGCCGAAATCCGCATAGCACATATGGGTATGAATTTGCGTATCGTCCCTCACACCGCAGGAAGCGAGCCTGAAGGCGCCGACGGCCCACCTCAGATAGTCATCCCGGCGCCACTTCTTGAGCGGAAGTCCTTCGCGCAACGCGGGTTCGTCTATCTGGATTATCGCAACGCCGTCCTCTTCGAGGTCGTGGACCTCGGCGCGCAGAGCCAGAGCGATTTGCGTAGCCGTCGTTTTCCGCGGCTGGTCGTCGCGCACGAAGGACCATTGGAGCATCGTGATCGGCCCAGTGAGCATGCCTTTGACGGGTTTTGTTGTGAGACGCCGCGCATACCGCGTCCATTCAACCGTCATCGGTGCTGTCCGCTCCACGTCGCCATAAATGATCGGAGGTTTAACGCAGCGCGAGCCGTAGCTCTGCACCCAGCCATACTCGGTCAAAGCGAAGCCGTGAAACCGCTCGGCAAAGTACTCCACCATGTCCGTGCGCTCGGCTTCGCCGTGGACTAACACGTCCAACCCCAGCGACTCCTGCCGCGCAATCGTCCGACTGATCTCTTGCTCGATACGCTCTCGATACGCCTCTCGGCCGAGAACGCCGCTCCGGAACGCCGCCCGCGCTTTGCGAACTTCCGACGTCTGGGGGAACGAGCCGATGGTCGTCGTCGGCAAAAGCGGTAGCTTCAGCCTCGACCGCTGGGCGCAGTTTCGCGCTTCGAACGGTGATCGGCGCTCGAAATCCCTCGGCACCACGGCCCCCACTTCATCTCGAACAGCCTGCGATCGCACTCGGGTGGAGTGGCGCCGCGAATTCACGGCAGCGCGCGACTCCGCGAGCTCCAACGCCACAGCGTCGAAGCCCAAAACGAGCGCGCGACTCAGCGTGGCAATCTCGGTCAGCTTCTGCTTGGCAAACGCGAGCCAGCCGCGGATCTCAGGGTCGAGTCTCTTCTCGTGCGTAAGGTCGAGAGGCACGTGCAGCAAGGAGCAGCTGGCGGAGATCCACAGCAGATGGCCGAGTTGTTCGTAGGCCGGTTTCAGGCGATCGAGCGCCGCTTCCAGGTCTACGCGCCAGATGTTGCGACCGTCGATCACTCCGAGTGACAGCAGTTTCGAATCCGGGTACCCGTCAAGGAAGGCTCTCAATTGGCTGGGGGCACGGACGAGATCTAGATGAATCCCAGCGACCGGCAGCGACTTGAGCAGAGCCGCGTGGGCCTCGACCGACTCAAAGTAGGTTGCGAGCAGCACCCCGCAGGACGTACGAGTAAGGGCCTCATAGGTCGGCTCAAAGGCCCGAACCCAACGTTGATCAAGATCTAGACCCAGGATCGGTTCGTCAAGCTGCACCCAGTCAACGCCCTCGGCCTCAAGACGAACTAGCAGACGGTGATAGCCGTCGATGAGGCGCGGCAGCAAATCGAGCTTGTGCGAAAGGCCCGATTTGATTTTGCCGAGATGCAGCAACGTGAGAGGCCCTACCAGGGAGACTTTGACGGGGTATTCCCGATCGACGGCTTCAGACGCTTGGTTGAACAACCATTCCACTCCTCCGTCGAACGAGGTATCGGCACTCCACTCTGGAACGATATAGTGATAATTGGTGTCGAACCACTTGGTCAGCTCCATAGCCGGTTGCCGAGCGTTGCCGCGCGCCGCCTCGAAGTACTGACTCAGCGTCAGCCCTTGCGGATCGAATCCAAAACGCGACGGAATTGCGCCGAGATGAGCCAGCGTCTCGAGCACAGAGTCGTACCATGCGAAATCGCCCACGGTGACGCAATCGAGTCCGGCGTCGCGTTGTTCACGCCAATGGCGAGCCCGAAGCGTGCGGCCGACCTCTAGCAGCTCCGATTCATCGATCTTTCCCTTCCAGAAGGCCTCTAGAGCGACCTTCAGCTCACGACCGCTGCCAATCCTGGGATAGCCGAGCACATGGGTGACGGGCATGGGTCCAACTCCTCTCATTCGGTTGACCAACAGCCCATCGTCCCGTACACTTGGTCATGAGTCAAATGAAAGGTTATGCGATATAAAATGAAATTCATTCATATCTAATTGGGAGGTGTTCGTGCTGGAGATTCGTCATCTGCGTACGCTCATGGCCATTGCTGAAACTGGCGCCGTGTCTCGCGCCGCCGATCGCATGCATCTCACTCAATCCGCGGTCTCCCATCAGCTCAAGGCACTCGAGTCACATTACGGAACACCCATGGTCAGGCGAGACGGCCAGTCGATCAAGCTGACGGAACCGGCGCAGCGGCTCGTGGCGCTCGCGCGCTCGGTCGTCATGGAAATCCAAGAGGCCGAGCGTGATGTGGCCAAAATCGCGCTCAAACCGGCCGGCACGTTGCGCATTGCGCTCGAATGCCACACCTGCTTCGAGTGGCTGATGCCGGTCATGGACGCCTTCCGCATGGACTGGCCGCAGGTCGAGCTGGACCTCGTATCAGGCTTCCATCCGAATCCCCTCGAGTTGCTTCAAGACAACAAGACCGACTTGGTCATCGGCTCGGAGTTTAAATCTCGGAACCTCGTGTATCACCCGCTGTTTCGTTTTGAGATCCTCGCTGTGTTGCCAACCGACCACCCCCTGCGCACGAAGCGATACCTCACTGCGCCCGACTTTGCGGCTGAAACATTGATCACATACGCTGTCCCTGACGATCGCATCGACCTTATTCGGCACGTGCTCAAGCCGGCCCGTGTCCATCCCAGGACCCGGACGACCGAGCTAACCATTGCCATTCTGCAGTTGGTCGCGAGCCGCCGCGGCGTGGCTGCGCTGCCGAGCTGGGGTATCAGCAATTCCCTGCGATACGGATATGTGACCGCACGCCGAATTGGGAAAAAGGGCCTATGGAGCAATCTCTACGGCGTAACCACCCGGGAAGTGGCGCGGCAGCCTTTTATCCGGGACTTCTTGGACACAGCACGGCGCGAGTGTTTTGCCAAGCTGGATGGACTGATGCCTGTTCAATAGTTCGCCGAAACTGATTTGCCATGTCGCGGACTCCTCTCGACGAAATAGAGGTTTCCTCTCCGGGCCTGCCCTCAGCTCAGAAATTTCACGAAACGGTTCATGAAAGAAGCGATCATTTGCTAATTGCCTTCCTAGTTTCTCGTTTCGCGAAATTCACGTGGTGTCATTCCCGTCAGCCGTTTGAAGACGGTGCACAGATGCGCGTGGCTGGAGAATCCTGATTCTAGGGCATCTCGGTCAGCGAGCGATGCTTCTCCGATAGCGGCTCCATCGCAGCATCCACGCGCCGCCGGCGAAGGTGCCGAGTTCCTTCGATCGAGTGCCGTCGCTATGGCGCTCGGCCGCGCGCCGGGCAAGCCTGACGACAAAACCCAGCTTGTTTTGAAGATTGAATTTCCGGGCAGTCTCGACCAGCCACGCATCCGGCCGTCCGTACTTCATTGCCACCCAGGGCAAAGCCTCCGCCACACGACTATCGAGACTCGTTTGTCCCAATGCAGCGAGCAACACCTCATGCGGATTCTTCCTTGCGGTACGAGTTTTGAGGTAAGGGAAACCGGGATATTCAAGCGTTACCAACCATTCCTCCAATTGGTTATCGCTGGTCTGGGTCGGCACAAAATCCTCTCTGACGGGAAGAACGTCCGGCGATAGTCCGCAGACAGAAACGGCCCGACGCACCACTCGCGGTGTCAGCCGCCGCTTCCCGTTTTCAAGCAGATTCAAGTACGCCTGGGTTACGCCCAGATGACCAGCAGCCTCCTCCTGCGTCCAGTCTTTGTGCTGACGCGCCTGCTTGAGTTCCCGTGATTTCATAATGTCAATTTATAACAGACGTGTCATATTTTGTTGGCAAGAACACGCCGCGACTTTGCAGGCTTGGCAGGAGCGAACAATCATTAAGGCTGCCATGTAGCAACGCCGCCTCGCTGCTCCCTAGCGGCTCCGGTGGGATCGGTAAGTACATCGAAATGCGGACTTTATATCGGACATTTATACGGACAATATGTTCCATTGAAACCTACACAAGTATTTGATACAAATGCATTTGATATGAATACAAAAGCGGACTTAAAATCGGACATCAGAGCGGCGCAAGATCGCGGCGAACTCGTGTCCCTGATGGAGCCCTTGCTCCTTGCCGAAGGCTCCCGACACAGGCCCGGCCTGACCGATCTTGCCCTGGACCTGGCACAGAAATCCACCGGATTCCGCCGAAGCCTGCCCGAAAGCCTCCTCACGTCTCTTGCAGATCTCGTTCGGGCGATGAATTGTTACTACAGCAATCTGATTGAAGGGCACGACACGCATCCGGTTGATATCGAGCGCGCCCTGAAAAACGACTACAGCAAGGATGCGCGCAAGCGCGATTTGCAACTCGAAGCGAAAGCGCACATCGCTGTGCAGAAGTGGATCGATGGCGGCGCGCTGACAGGCCGCGCAATCACAAGCGACGGCATCCGGGAAATTCATCGCCGGTTCTGTGAGGAACTGCCCGACGATCTGCTGTGGGTCGAAGACCCGGTAACCAACGAACGCGTGCGGGTCGTGCCAGGTGAGCTGCGGACGAGAGATGTCAGGGTTCGCGATCACATCGCCACAAGCCCCGGCGCGGTACCGCGTTTCATGAAGCGTTTCGAAGAGGTATATGGGGGCGTCAACAAGGCAGAATCAATTCTCGGCGCCGCAGCGGCGCATCACCGTCTGGTCTGGATCCACCCGTTTGTTGACGGTAATGGCCGGGTCGCCCGTTTGATGTCGCATGCGATGCTACTCAACACGCTCGATTCGGGGGGCGTGTGGTCCGTGGCGCGCGGTCTTGCGCGCAACGTCGATGCGTACAAGGGACATCTTGCGGCCTGCGATCAGCCGCGCCGTAACGACCTTGACGGGCGGGGCAATCTGAGCGAGGAAGCGCTCGCAGCCTTCACGGACTTCTTTCTCAGAACCTCCATCGATCAGGTCACGTTTATGGAAGAACTGATGCAGCCGCACCGCCTGCGTGCGCGTATTCTTCTATGGGCGGAAGAAGAGATCAGACTCGGCAAATTGCCGCCGAAGTCAGGCAATATCCTCGAAGCGGTGCTCTACCGCGGCGAACTGCCGCGCGCGAACGCGGCGCGCGCGGTGGGCGCGGGCGAGCGCCATGCGCGCCGCATCGTTGCCGCGTTGGCCGAGCGCGGTGTCCTCGCCGCCGACAGCGCGCGCGCGCCCCTCCGCCTCGTCTTTCCGGCCACGCTCGCCGCGCGCTGGATGCCAGGGCTGTTTCCTGAGAAGGCGGCCTAGACCAAGCAACTTCGAAACACGACAGACTCGGAGTTGAGAATGGCGTTCAAAGGGCTATTCATCGGATCGACCGCTATGCTTCCGCGGAAATCAATTGGCTGAGCTGCGCGTCGGAAAGTTTTTATCCTTAGTATAGCGCAGAGGTGTAACCCTCTATGGCAACCAAAGGAACGGTCAAGATCGGCCCGGCAATTGACGCAAAACTCTACGAGGAATTTGTATCGGTTGCGAAGGAAAACGGTCAATCCCAGCGGTACATCCTCGAGAAGGCCATCGACCACTACATTCACAACGTTGTCCCTTCCCAGCGTCTGGTAAGGCCGGAAGTGATGGCGGCGTACCGCCGCTCCAACAAAAGATTCCGCAATCTCTATCGGAGATTGGCCAAGTAGGTGGCCGAACGCACCTACCTTACAGTCGCTGAGGATCTTGCCATCCACCAGTAGCAGATCGACGAATACGGCAGCATTACACGGAATCCGAGACAACGGCCTGCTGGAGTCGGCAGTTTTTCGTCCTCAGACGGGTTACTACACGAGGGCCGCGGAGGAAGTCGCCGCCCTCATGGAATCGCTTGCCAACAACCACCCATTCCTTGATGGCAATAACCGCGTAGCCTTCGCGGCCGCACACACGTTTCTCCTCATCAACGGACTTGATCTGGAAGTAGACACTCGCGCGGCTTACGAATTCATAATGTCGTCGATCGCCAAGGGTCAGTTCCGGTTCGCCCCAATTCTTAAGTGGATCGACGCCCACCTCACCCGAACCTAGCGCACCAAGTTTCCCCGTCCTCCCGAAATCATTCACCACGCCATGGGCTGCTTTCCCACCGACCGTCCCCATTGCGCCAGCAAGCAGGGTTCGCGACGGAGGAAGCATTTTCACACGAAGTCGAACGGCTCGCAGGGCGAGGCGCACGAGTTCTCTCCGTCGCTGCCGGGACAGAACACTCGCTGGAGCTTGCAGGACTTCTTGGGTTTGAAGACCCCATCCGGGAAGACTCCAAAGCGCTCGTGCAAAATCTTAAGAGCATGGGCGTGCGCGTCATTATGGTCACCGGAGACGGAGCCACGACCGCCCGCGCCGTCTCGCTGCAAGTGGGTATCGGCGACCGCGTAGGCTCGGCCAAGAGCTTGCGCAACGGCGCTGGGCTCGCGACGGAACAATACGATGTCTTCGCCGGAGTTTTTCCGGAAGACAAGTTTCGTTTGGTTGAGGCGCTTCAGCGGCAAGAACACGTCGTCGGTATGACGGGTGACGGCGTGAACGACGCCCCTGCCCTGAAGCAGGCTGAAGCGGGCATCGCCGTTTCTACAGCGACCGATGTGGCCAAGGCCGCCGCAAGTGTCGTCCTCACGGAGAGCGGTCTCCTGGGCGTGCTCCGCGCCGTCGAAACCGGGCGCAGAATCTATCAGCGCATGCTGACCTACACGCTCAACAAGATCATCAAAACCCTCGAGATCGCCGTCTTCCTCAGTGTTGGCTTGATTCTCGCCGGAACATTTGTGATCACCCCTCTGCTCGTGGTTCTGCTCTTGTTCACCAACGATTTCGTCACCATGTCCATCGCTACCGACCGCGTGTCGTTTTCATCGCGGCCCGACCGTTGGGACATCCGTACTCTGATGTTCACAGCCGGCACACTCGCTGGATTTGTTCTGATCCTTTCATTCGCGGTCTTTTTTGTCGGCAGAGATGGCCTTCATTTGCCGCTTGGGCAGCTCCAGACACTCGTTTTCCTGATGTTGGTCTTCACTGGCCAAGGCAATGTCTATCTCGTGCGCGAGCGCAATCGCCTGTGGCATTCGCTTCCCAGTCGCTGGCTGATCTTGAGCTCGGCCGCTGACGTTGTTGTGGTCAGCATGATGGCCGCGCGCGGCATCCTCATGGCCCCCATTTCCTGGTCCCTGGTTTCTTCGTTGCTTGCCATCGTATTAGTGTTCCTGTTTGTAATCGACGGCCTGAAGGTTCACGTCTTTCGCCACTTCGACGTGCGGTGAGAAGCCATGCGGTTTGCACGCCGTCACAAACACTTCCGGTTTGCCCGCCATTCAGCCAAGATTCAGAAAGAAATGCTCTGTCCGATAGAACCCATCGCCAAGTGTCATGAGGTGCCGCTCACCAGCCTGGTTGCCGCCGCACCGCGTCTGGATTGTAATTAGTAGCGTAAACGAGCAATAGCGTTTGTACTTATTGCCCCTCGTGTTGTCCTTGCTCCTCACTGACTCCGGAGACAGTTCCCGTAAACTCCCCGGTAGCTACAAAAAAGATGGGGTTGCCATTGGCGTCCGCCACTGGGTGGCCATTGGTGTCGACCGCGACTGCGTTCACCGTCTCAGTCATCGTAAGGGCACCTGATGCGTGCTGGAAACGGCCGGTTCCACCGGTGATGTGAAAGGTCACAGTACAGTGAGCCACGTTCGTGGTGAGATCTATGCAATCGCCTCCTTGCGTGAGAGCGATTTCCAATAGACTGCCATCCCGGAAGCGAAACACGCCTGCGCCGGCCAGTTCCGAAAGAAAGAGCTGATTTGCGCCTGAGCAAGTGCTGGACGTCCCCGCATAATTTGCGATCGCTCGTACATTCGTAACGGTGAAAGCACCGAGCGTACCTTGTCCGGCGAAGTTGTCGCCGTCGCTACTTGTATTGGGTTGAGGAAGATTGATGGTGCTGGGCGCGGAAGTTCCCGAGAATGTCATCTTCACGGGCGCCTCCTGAGCGTAGACGGCTGCGATTCCGAGATGGAGCAACAACGTAAGCATTGCTATGCGTTTCATGGCGTCTCCTGTCTTTAGGGGGAGATCATTTGGCGAGCGCGTTCTCCTCCCACTGGTACAGGCGGAAACGGACGACGAAACCGGCCATCGTTTGGTATATCTTTGTCCTAGAAGCGGGGAACAGCTTGCCCATCAGCCCACTGACTGCTGAAATCACCGGGCTGCTCAGAGCCTGGAGCGGCGGCGACCAGGCTGCCTTGGCGCAACTGGCGGAGCGCGTCTATCCCGAATTGCGCCTCATGGCGCGCCGGTATATGAAGAACGAACGCCAAGCCAATACTTTGCAGGCCACAGCATTGGTGCATGAGGTTTACATGCGCCTGGTAGATGTGACTGAGGTCGAATGGCGCGAGCGCGCGCAGTTTTTTGCCATGGCAGCCCAGATGATGCGGCGCATCCTGGTGGACGCCGCTCGCGCACGTGGCGCACAGAAGCGTGGCGGGAGCGCTGTCAAAGTGAACCTGGATGAAACAGCCCTGTTGTCAATGGCGCTGAACCACTCCATTCTGGCCCTGGATGGGGCATTGACAGCGCTCTCGCAGGTAGCTCCGCGGCAGGCGAAGGTCGTCGAGTTGCGTTATTTTGGCGGATTGACCGAGGAGGAAATCGTCGCGGCTCTGAAGATCTCACCGCGCACCGTTAGGCGCGACTGGGATTTCGCGAAGGCCTGGCTATTGCGGGAATTGAGCCATAGGATACAGCAACCGACAGCAAATGACCCCCGAGCGTTTCCAGCAGATTGAAGCGCTATACCACGCGGCTCGCGGGAGAACCGCCGAAGAGCGCGTGGCGCTGCTGGCCGACGCCGATCCCGAAGTGCGCCGCGAAGTAGAGTCGCTTCTCGCACAGCGCGCTGGCGGCGAGTTCCTGGATCGGCCCGCCATCCAGAACGCTCCGCCAGTGCTGGGAGATTCGACCCTCACGATATTGGCTGTGGGCGCAAGCTTGGGGCCGTACCGCATCGAGAGCAAGCTCGGCGAGGGCGGCATGGGTGAGGTCTACCTAGCGATAGACACACGATTAGGCCGCGCCGTTGCCATCAAGACCACTCGCGAGCAGTTCAGCACACGTTTCGAGCGCGAGGCGCGCGCGATTTCGTCACTGAACCACCCCAACATCTGCACGCTTTATGATGTCGGGCCGAACTACCTGGTGATGGAGTTGGTCGAAGGCGAAACCATAGCGGCCCGGCTGAAAAGCGGGCCTCTTCCGGTGAAAGCGGCGCTTCTGTATGCGTCGCAGATTCTGGCCGCGCTGGCGGAAGCGCACGAAAAAGGCGTCATTCACCGTGATCTGAAGCCCAGCAACATCATGATCGCGAAGTCAGGAATTAAGGTATTGGATTTCGGTCTGGCGAAATCGGGCCAGGATGAAACGATCACTGCCAGCCACATAGTGATGGGCACGCCTGCCTATATGGCACCGGAGCAAAGGGAAGGCAAACAGGCCGACACCCGGTCAGATATCTATTCGTTCGGCTGTGTCTTTTACGAGATGCTGACAGGCGCGCGAGTCGCTTACCAGCGGAGGCGCATCCCGTCGCGCAAGTTGGAAAAAATCGTGAGCCGCTGTCTGGAAGAAGACTCTGTGCACCGGTGGCAATCCGCCGCCGAACTGCACCGGGAACTCGCAGGCATCAGCGCCACTGGAAGCCGCGGGAATCGCTATGCTGCCGCGGTCGCTTCGTTTCGCACAGATGATGCTTACTCTCACCGCACGCCCAAACTCGCGGACAGGAGCACGGTTGTTCTGGCAGACTTCGCGAATGCTACTGACGACCCCGGCTTCGATAGCTCGCTGCGCCGGATCCTTGCAGTGCAATTAGAGAATTCGCCTGGTTTGTCCCTGCTTCCCGACGTGCGGGTGAGCCAGGCGCTCTGCCTGATGGGCCGGCCCGCGAATGCGAAGCTCACGCCCGAGGTTGCGGCCGAAATCTGCGAGCGGACAGCAAGCGCGGCAGTCGTGGAAGGCTCGATCACAAGCCTCGGAAGCAAGTACGTATTGAGCTTGCGCGCACGGAATTGCCGAACGGGAGAGGTTCTGGATCAGGAGCAGGCGACAGCAGCAAAAAAAGAAGACGCCTCCAAGGCGCTAGGCCAAATGGCAAAACGATTCGGCACCCGATGCGGCGAATCAATTCCACGCGCGGAAAAAGAGCCCCGCCTGGCAGTCGAGGCAACCACCCCCTCACTTGAAGCTTGGAAGTCCTACCGTGCGGCGACGAAGGCTTTCCAGAGCAAGGCCCAGACAACGGAAGTTATCTCACTCTTGAAGCGGGCCATCGAGGTCGACCCGAAATTTGCGATAGCTTATGCCTATCTGGGCCGAGGATATGCGGACCTCGGGGAGACCGAACTTGCAGCGGAGAATGTGGCCAAGGCCTACGAGCTGCGGCATGGTGTCAGCGATCGGGAAAATTACTTCATCACTTTCACTTACCATCGGCAGGCCACCAGAAACCTGGAACTCTGTCGACAGACCTTGGAATCGTGGGCGCACAAGTATCCTGGAGATTTCTTGGCTCACAGTTTTTTATCGGGCTTCACGTCGACGGGGTCGGGTCATTACGAGAGAGCCGTGGAAGAAGGTCAAAAGGCGATCGAACTCGATCCGGATTTCGCCATCGGCTACGAAAATGTGGCTTTCGCCTATATCCATCTGAACCGCGTACCGGAGGCCGAGGCACTGCTTCACAAGGCATCGGAACGGAAGATCGAAGTCGTTCAGTTCTCGCTGCTCCGGTACTTCATCGCTTTTCTCAGGAACGACAAGGCGGCAATGGAAAGGGAAGTGACCCAACGGCGGGTGAAACTGGAAGCCCAAGGATGGTTCGAGCACCAGGAAGCTATGACGTTGGCGTATCAGGGCCGCCTGAAGGAAGCAGATCGGCTATCGGGGCGCGCACTAAGCCTGGCTCGCCAGGGAGGTTTGGTGGGGCGGGCCGCCATGTTTCAAGGAGCTGGGGCGGTGTGGAATGCGTTGTTCGGGAACCGAGCGGAGGCACAAAGAAGCGCGGCACTGGCGTTGTCACTTTTCCGAAGCCGGGATGCCGATTATGGACCTGCTTTTGCGCTTGCGCTTCTGCGCGATTCCGCGCAAGCCCATAAGATCGCGGCGGACCTCGAAGAGCGCTACCCGCAGGACACATCGGTACAATTTAGTTACCTGCCTACACTGAGGGCGCTCGCAGCTCTCAACCAGGATGATCCTGCGAAAGCGCTCGAAATGACGCAAGTCTCCGCACCGTACGACCTCGCCGTTCCGGGCACAGCGTACTTTACCGGCACTTCCTTCTTCGGGGCTCTTTACCCAGTCTACGTGCGTGGTCTCGCTTATTCTCAGATGGACCGTCCCGACGAGGCCGCGAATGTGTTTCAAAGAATTCTCGATCATCCGGGAATCGTGTTGAACGACCCGATCGGGCCAATGGCGCGTCTCCAACGGGCCAGGGCGTTGTCCGCTTCCGGGGATCGCGCAAAATCAGCCGCGGTCTACAAGGATCTTCTCGTCCTCTGGAGGGATGCCGACCCAGACATCCCCGTCCTCCAGCAGGCCAGGGCAGAATCCGCGAAGCTATAGACATTCCGTATCCCCGACCTTGGGCCGTGCGGAAAGCGGAGGCTTT
>DASYZC010000158.1:0-11927 GCA_035949735.1 Candidatus Acidiferrales bacterium
GAGTCCGGAAGTTGAGCTGCGCGACGAATTTGGTGTAACGCACCGCATGTGGCCCGTTCCGGACCCGGCTTTCGCGGAGCGGATTCAAAAGGCGATGGCGGAGAAAAGCATTGTGATTGCGGACGGGCACCATCGCTATGAGACTGCGCTGAATTATGGCAACGAATGCCGCATGCGCTCCGGCCAGGCGGATCCGCAAGCGCCATACGAATTCGCGATGGCGACATTCGTTAATACGCATTCGAAGGGCCTCGCGATTTTGGCGACGCACCGGCTCGTGCGCAATCTTCCGGGCTTTGATTTCGATCGCTTTCGCGCGGTTCTTACTCCTTATTTCGATTGGTATGCCTATCCCTTTGTCGGCGCTGAGGAGCGCGCGGCGGCCTACGCGGAATTCCGAAAAGACTTGGAGCGTCCCAATCACGACCGGCGCGCCATTGGAGCGTATCCGCGCGCTGCCCGACCCGGCGCGGATGCCTTCTATCTTTTTGTGCTGCGGCGCGGCGTTGACCTTGAGTCGCTGTTGCCGGATCTTTCCGAAGGCCAGCGCGGGCTGGATGTAGTTTTGTTGCACCGCTTGATCCTCGACAAAGGACTGGGGATCACCGCGGAAGCGGTGACCGCTGAGAAGAACCTCGCGTATGAAAGGGAAATGGAAGCGGCTATCGCTTCTGTCGATCGCGGAGACGCGCAACTAGCGTTGCTCTTAAATCCGGTGCGCGTGGAACAGATGATGAAGATCGCGCTTGCGGGCGACGTGCTGCCGCAAAAATCGACCGATTTCTATCCCAAGATGTTGAGCGGCATCGCGGTCTACCGGATCGAGTGACGAAGCTACCGGATGCCTAGAAGTTTGCAGGCATTCTTGTAGTAGATTTTTTCGCGATCTTCCTTCGAAATATCCAGTGCGTCGATGCAGCGGATCGTTTCGCGTATGTACATTGGCCCACCCTCGGGATCAAACGGGGCGTCAGACGCGAAGAGCACGTGGTCCGCACCGTAAAATTTCAGGGCACATTCGAGCGCGGCTTTCGATCCGAACGTGGCCGTATCGGCGTAGAAAAACCTTTTGAAGTATTCGAGATGAGGCCGCTTCAGTTCCTTTAGCAACTTGGTGTAGTCCGTGTCCGAGGTGCGCTTGCCTAGCTGGTCCCAGCCGGGCCCTACGCGACCCTCGAAGAAGGGAACCATTCCGCCGGCATGATGGATGATGAACTTCAGGCCGGGCATATCGTCGAGCATTTTCGAGAAAACGATGCGCGCCTGCGCCGCGCTCGATTCGTAGGGCCAGCCGAAGGTCCACCAAATCTCGTAAAGCGACTTCTGCTCCGTCGAGAAGTCCGGAATATTTGCGGTGCGCGCGGGATGAATCCAGATGGGTTTGCCGAGCTTTTCCATTTCCTGAAATAAGGGGCGGAATTCGGGCGCGTCAAGCGATTTGCCGGAGACGTTGGCGGGAATCTGGATGCCGCAGGCGCCGAGCTGCTGAATGGAGCGGCGCGCTTCCGCAACGGCGCCTTCGGGATCGCGCATCGGTACCGCGGCGAGGAAGCTGGGGAAGCGCTCGGGATATTTCTGGCACAGCTCAGCCATGCCGTCGTTGCCAAGCCGCGCGAGTTCGCGCCAGTCTTCGGGCGAGCCGACGGCGTCCGGCGGCGGGGAAGCGAGCGAGAGAATCTGTTGGTAGCCGGGAAATTTGTCCATCACTTGGAAGCGCACTTCAAGGTTGGTCATCATCGGGACGCCTTCGCTGCGGCGGTGCATGTCGCGCATATCTCCGGTGACGTGCAGCAGCTTTTCATGGAAGGCTTTGGGCCAGATGTGGGTGAAGACATCGAGTTTGCGGATGATATTTTTGCTGGCGCCGGACTTGCCGGCTCGAGATTTGCTGGCGCGCGATTTTAACCGGGATTTCTTCGCTCGTGCTGGCATATGAGTTCCACTCCCTCGTGTGCTGCTGGATTATTTCCATTCGTCGGCTGTTTCGTTGCGACCGATATACATACCATTCCATTCGGGATGCAAGCCAGCGGCGATTTCGACGCAGCGCTGGGCGCATTTTTCGAGCTGACCGCCGGCGGCGTTGCCGGGCTGAGTAACCCCCTGGGCAAACATGCGGCGCAGATTCGCGACCATATCCGGCATCCAGCGCTGGGCGTCCGGAGAGTTGATGGTAGCTTCGGCCATCTGCGTGATGGCGCTGCCGGGGTCGACGGCCACCGCAGTGATGCCGAAATCTTTCACTTCGCCGGCGAGCAACTGCATGAAGCGCGCTTGCGAAGCTTTGCCGAGGCAGTATGCGGAAAGATTTGGTGTGACCATCTTGGCGCGCGGCGAGCAGATCGTGATGATGCAGCCCGCGCGGCGCTCCTTCATTTGTGGCAGTACCGCGGTAGCAAAAAGAAACGGCGCGCGCAGATGCACGGCTTGCGCCGCCCACCATTCGTCGGGATCGATTTCGCCGACGGGGCCGAATGGGCCGGGCACGCCCGCGTTGCTGACCAGAATCGAAATGGGGCCGAGGCGGCGCTGCGTTTCACCGACCACTCGGGCCACGTCCGCGCGATCCGTGGCGTCGCCCACAACAGCCAGCCCGCGGCCGCCGCCGGCTTCTATCTGAGCCACTGTCTCGTCGAGTTGAGCTTTGGTGCGCGAGGTGACCGTTACAGCGGCGCCCTCGGCTCCGAATCGCGCCGCGATCGCTCGGCCAAATCCTCCTCCCGCCCCGGTGATGATTGCGATGTGGCCCTGCAGCAGTCCCGCCATTGAATTGCGCCGCGATCGAGTCGCTTATTGCAACTCTTCCGCCGCAACCCAGTTGCCGTGCACCTGATTGCGCAGGCGCAGCGGCAGGTGCGCCGTCGCGATCGGCCCTTTGTCGAGATGCTCGGCTTCGAATACCAGCAGGTCTGAGAGCTGCGTGTCGTGGAGGTCGGCGACGAGTGCGAGATATCCCTCGTGCCCCGGCGTCCTCGACGGAATGTGGACCTCTTCCTGGATCGTTACCGGCCGGTTGGAATGCCACGATTTCATCTTGCCGCTTTTTATTTCCAGGCGGCTGAGCGTATTGAATCCGGCGCCCACCGGGCCCGCAACAATCGGCGCGCCGGCCTCAGGATCAAACCGCTCGTAGTAGCCGATCGAGTAGTCCTTCATGTGATCCTTATTCGCGATGCGCGGAAAATCACCGGAGGGTGCGAGTTTGTACTCCTCGAATTTTTCTCCGGGCTTCGACATGTCGAACGTCCAACGCACCACGCGGCCGTATGCGAAATCCTCGGCCTTCGGATGGATGTGCGACGCTTCCTGAATGAACGGGAACGGCGCGTACTTGCCGATGCCGAAATCCAAATGCACGAATTTGCCTTCGGTGTACGCGTTCATGAAATGGAACGCGGAACACGCGGGGTGGCGAAACCAACGCATGTCGCTGGTGTGGCCGTCGATCGGCATGATGCCCACGTACGCGTCCTTTTCCGGCTCGAAAACCCAGTGCGTGCCGCCGGCCTTCATGCGATCCAGATTGGCGGTGGTGGGAAACACAGGGAAGATTACGTGCTCCTTCGATACCGCGAAGTCGTGCATGAGCGAAACGTAGGGCACCTGGAACCATTCTTCTTTCACAAGCTGGCCCTCTTTGTCCGCTACGCAGTAGGAAACATCGCGCGTCGCCAGGCCGCTCGCTTCGTAACCGAAAAAGTGCAGGTCTTGCGTGTCCTCGTCGAGGCGCGTGTGCGCCGTCATCGTCTGGCTTTTCAGTTTGCCGCGATAGTTGAAGACGCCTATCGTTTCAAGCGTTTCAGGATGAACTTCCACCGCGAGGCCGTCTTCTTTCAGTGTCAGCAGCTTGCCTCCGTGGAAAATCGGCGTGGTGTTGTTCACGCAGCGGTTGACGCCCTTCACGCTGGGATCGTCTGTATAGGGATTGCGGTAAAGACCGAAAAGGCCGCGACGCGCCTTCCGATCCGCTTTCAGGCGGTCGGTCATGATGTACTTCATCTTGAAATCGATGTGGCCGTTCTCGAATTTGAACGCGCTGATCATGCCGTCGCCGCTCAGGTACGTGTCGTGGCCGAGCATCGGCGGATACTGGGGATCGGGAATCGTGCGATACCACGTGCCGTTGATTTCTTGCGGCACACTTCCCTCGATCACCAGGTCGTAGATATCGCACTCGGTGCGCATCGGCGCATTGAATCCCGCGTAGTCAAACGTATCCGGGAACTTCGTGGTCATGATTGCCTCACTGTTGAGCTATCTGGGTCGGGCAGGCATCGTCTATTGTTGCACAATCCCTGAAGACGGAAAAATCCGCCGAAGCGCCACTCGCGTCGTGGGAAGTCGTATCACCTCGGCCGTAAATCTGTCAACGTGCCGACGCCACCGCGGCTCTCGGCCTCTCGCGGGGTATGATCGCGGTGCCGGGGCGCGGCGCCGGCTCCAGAAGCAATTCGTCGAAATCGTCTTTAGGAAGCAGGAACCGCCCAGCCAGCGCATCGTAGCGACCGGATGCGAGCTGGATGCACATCTGCGCGCATCGCGCCAGTCCGGCAGCGGGATCGCCGGTGTGCTTGAGCTTGGTGAGATAGTCCACCATTTTAGGCACCCATCGCTGGGCATCGAGAGACTTGATGGTTGCCTCGGCCATATCCGTGATCACCGTGCCTGGGTCGAGGATGAAAACGTTGACCCCGTGCGGCTTGGCCTCGGCTGCGGCATGTTCCGCTAGACGTATCTGGCCGCTCTTGGAGACCCCATAACAGCTTAAGTGCGGTGTGAACCACTGCCCCCCGCAGCTCGTTACATTGATCACGCGGCCTTCGTGCCGTGAAATCATTCCAGGCATCACGGCGGTCATATACAGTAGAGTGCCGCGTACGATCACGTTCTGCGCCGCCCACCATTCGTCCGGATCCAACGTCCAGACAGGTCCGTATGGGCCGGAGACACCTGCATTGTTCACGAGGATGGTGACGGCTCCAAATCGGGCTTCTGTGGCGGCGACAACATCGGCTACATCCCTGCGGCAGGAAACGTCGCCCGGGACTGCGAGTGCCCGGCCGCCGAGAGCTTCGATCTGGGACGCTGTTTCGTCGAGCTTCTCCTTCGAGCGCGCGGTGAGCGTTACAGTTGCTCCGGCAGCCGCCAACCCCAGAGCGATAGACCTCCCAAAACCGCGGCTTGCCCCCGTGACAATCGCAGTTTGTCCTGTCAGTATTCCCGCCATTTCTTCTTCCCCTGGCGTCCCCGCCGCTACTTTATCAGCTCACCCGTTACCGGATGAGGCTGGTGAAAACGAACCCGCGTCAGTCTTAGCCCGACCGCACCCAGACTGTCACCCCTCCGGGTCGTTTCACATTTAGTTTTTAACGTACCCCGCCTATCAGAAAGGAAAAACCGCCCGCCTATGACGGCCGCTACAACCGCAAAGATGCGGGCACTTACTTTGCTACGCTTCGCTAATAAACTTCGTCACCAGGCACGCCTCAAGCCCCTCGATGCCTTCTTCGGAGCCGTGGCCGCTTTCCTTCATGCCGCCAAATGGCGATTCAGGCACCGAGATCGCAAACGTGTTCAGCCCGACCATGCCTGCTTCCAACTGCTCCCCAAGCAGCTTCACCGTTCGCGATGAATTCGTGAACGCAAACGCTGCAAGCCCGTACGGCAGCCGGTTGGCCTGCTGCATTACGCTGTCGAAATCCGTAAACGGATTGATCACCGCAATCGGCCCAAACGGCTCCTCGTTCATGATGCGCGCCTTGTTCGGCACGTCGGAAAGCACCGTGGGCGAGTAGAAGTACCCCGGACTCTTGAGCCGCGCCCCGCCAGCCCCCACTTTCGCGCCGGAATCGCGCGCGTCCTTCACGAAAGCTTCCACCGCCGCCAACCGCCGTGCGTGAATGAGCGGACCCATCTTATTCCTCTCATCGAGGCCATCGCCCACCGGTACTGCTTTTGCTCGGTTTACGAAGCCCTCCACGAAACGGTTGTAAATCTTCTCATGCACGTAGAACCGCGTGGGCGAGACGCACACCTGCCCGGCGTTCCGGTACTTTGCCCCCACGGACGCATCCAGCACCTTGTCCACGTCCACATCGTCGAATACGATCACCGGCGCGTGGCCGCCCAATTCCATTGTTGTCCGCTTCATACCGTCCGCGGCCAGTTTCATCAGATGCTTGCCCACCGGGATTGAGCCAGTGAACGAAATCTTGCGGATCACCGGCGAGGCTAGCAGGTACGAAGAAATGTCGGCTGGGACGCCATACACGATCGCCAGCACGTTTGCGGGCAGCCCCGCATCCACCAGGCAGCGCGCTACCGCCAGTCCGGACGCCGGCGTTTCTTCCGCCGGTTTCAGGATGCACGAGCACCCGGCCCCCAGCGCCGAGCCGATCTTGCGCGCGGGATTTCCGAGCGGGAAATTCCACGGCGCGAATGCCGCCACCGGCCCCACCGGTTCCTTCACTACCGTCAGTCGCGTGCCCGGAGCGCGCTGCGGCAGCACCCGCCCGTACGCGCGCCGCCCCTCTTCCCCGTACCACTCGAAAATATTCGCGGACATCATCACTTCGATCCGCGTTTCGTGAATTACCTTGCCGGATTCCGTCGTGGCAATGCGCGCGATTTCTTCTTTGCGTTCGCGCAGCAGGTCTGCGGCGCGTTTCAGGATTCGTCCGCGCTCGTCGGGAAAGACCGCGCGCCAGGTCTTGAAACCTTCCTGTGCCGCCGCAAGCGCCCGGTCGAGGTCGGCCTTCGAGGCATGGGGGACGCGCCCAATCACTTCCTCGGTCGCGGGATTGACCACGGGCGAGCTTTCCCGCCCGCCAGTTCTTAGCCACTCGCCGCCGATGAATAGTCCTAGGTCCGCGTAGGCCGCGGCCAATTGCGTCGCCATGCTCCCTACTCCCAAGAGTTTGGAGAAATAATTCCACGTTTGCTAGTTACCCGTCAAGACATCATCGTACCCTGCCGCCGATGCGAGGGCTCAGCCGAGGTTCCAAATGAGGGGTACTAGTCCTAGGATTGAAAACGTAGCGCCGCGCCTCCAGGCCGACATGCTGTTCTTTTTCTGCCTCGCGGATGGGCGTGGCTCACTGATCGCCGCGTTTGGTTTTAATGTAGCTCACCCCGCCTTCACGGGGTGAGGGTTTCCTCTGTAGCGCCGCGCCTTCAGGCCGGCAGTCTTGCTTAGTCTCCGGAGTGGCTGGCTCTCCGCCGTCCGCCTCGCGCGAAGGGAGAACACCTAGGCGATCATCCAGATCAGAGGCACGAGTCCTAGAGCCGAAAATCCCAGCAAGAGGCAGAGACTCTGTATTCCCGTCTTGCGATCCGCAAGCGCCAAGGCGTAGAACGCCTTCAGCGCGTTGTTGCTGGCAGTGGCAATCAGGATTGCGGCAGCAGCTGGACCCATCGAGGTGGCCGTGCTCGCGGACTGCGTCAGGCTCAATATGAAGGGATCCACATCCGTTACGCCCATGATGGCGGCAAGGCCGAAAAGCCCTTTCTCGCCCAAATGCGCCACGGCCCACGCCGTAACCACGAGTATCGCGATAAAAATGCCGCCGAAAAGAAAAGCTACCCAAAGCTCGAGCGGATTACGAGGTACGTAGTCTTTCTTTATTTCCGTTGCTTTATCGCTTGGACGGAGACTCCACAGCCATCCCCCAGCCGCGCCGATGGCTGCAAGAACCAGCAGCGGCAGGGCTAGCCTCGTAAGCAGCCGCCAATTGAAAATGCCGATCAGGGCCGCCAGGCGCAGGTACATGATCCCGGAAGCCATCAGGATTCCCCCGGAAAAAAGGTGCGAGGAATCCTCCGCCTCCTTTGCCCGCTTCGCTAACACAATGGTTGTCAGCGTGGACGAGTAGGCTCCTCCGAGCAGCGCTGAAAGCAAAATGCCGCCCTTCCCCTTTGTCAGAATCTGCAGCAGGTAGCTGGCATACGAAATGGCGCTGACCGCTGTGACCACGAGCCACGTCTTGAATAGGTTTATATGGTACGGACCGACATCCTGGTTCGGTACCACAGGCAAGATCACCACGGTCAGAAACAGGAATTTCGTGAATGTGAAAATTTCCCGCGCCGGGATGCGTTTGGAAAGCCCTTCCAGAAAGACCTTCAATTCCAACAGCAACAAGCTCAGCACCGTCAGCGTGCCCGCCACCCAGAAGTGTCCCTGCGAAATCAGGGCGCCCACAACGTAAGTAGTCAGCGCGGATAACTCCGTCGTTACTCCGGCGCTTTCCGCGCCTTGCAGTTTGTGTTGGTAGGAGAGCCAGAGAAATGAAGCGACAACTGCAAACCCCACGGTCAAGGGGAGCAGTTGGGCTCCGGACATCAGGTTCAATGCATAGCCCAGCAAACCGATCAGCGGGTATGTCCGTATGCCGCCGAATATGTATTTATCGACGGTCGCCTTGTGCTCTTCGCGCTCCAGCCCGATCAGCGCGGAAAGCAAAAGAGTGACTACGATCTTCGTGGCTTCGCTTTGGGCAAATTGCGACGGGCTGGCGAGCGCAATGAACATAGGTGAGCGAAGCTACCGGCCCCGGCCGGATCTTGACGCGTGAGCGCGAGCAGGATAGCGGACATCCGAAGCCAACTCAACTTTTCTCTTGCCAGAAACACCCATTAAAGTGCTTGGCTACCTACTCACCATCTCCCTCGCGTGAACGGGCGCGCGCAGTCATGTAGCTCAGGCGTTCCCGGTGATGTCTGCCGGGAAGGCCTGAGGCTTTTCGGCCCACATTTGCGCCGTCATTCCGCTTGCTTCCATTGAGCGCGGTCCGCCGCGGCGGATGCCCTGACGCAAGAAGCGAGTTGGTCGTCTTTGCCGCTAAGCCGTTAAAGTTGTCATCCCGCCAGCCCTGACGTAGGAACGGAATCCGGGCCGCATTTCAGGCCGGTGTGAGGGATCTGCTTTTTGCATTTTCTGGGATTTCGTTTTATAGATGGAAGACCCCAGCCTCTTGCCATCGCCCACGATTCTTGTCACCCTGAACTGGATTCGCGAATAGGGAGATTCACCATGGACGATTCCGAATATGCAGGAACCACGATTGGAGTGCCCCCCGAAACGATGCAGCCGGCTGGAAAGGCTGCAAGTTCAGACCAGCCCCTCTCCGCGGAAGAACTCCGCAAGATCGATGCCTATTGGCGCGCAGCCAACTACCTTTCCGTAGGCCAAATCTATCTATACAAAAATCCGCTGCTTCGAGAGCCGCTCAAGCTCGAACACATCAAGCCTCGACTGCTCGGCCATTGGGGCACCACACCCGGCTTGAACTTCGTCTATGTTCACCTGAATCGCCTGATCAAAGAGTTTGGTTTGAACGTTATCTTCGTCACCGGCCCCGGTCACGGAGGGCCCGGTCTCGTCGCCAACGCCTACCTCGAAGGCACCTACACCGAACTCTATCCACGCATTTCACGGGACGAGCAGGGCTTGCAGCGGCTGTTCAGACAGTTCTCGTTTCCGGGAGGCATCCCCAGCCACGTTGCGCCCGAAACGCCGGGATCGATACACGAGGGTGGCGAACTGGGTTACTCGCTCGCCCACGCCTATGGCGCGGCCTTCGACAATCCCAGCCTCTTGGTTTGTTGCGTGGTCGGCGATGGGGAGGCCGAGACGGGTCCCCTGGCAACGAGCTGGCACGCCAACAAGTTTTTGAATCCGGTTCGCGATGGAGCCGTCCTTCCAATTCTGCATTTGAACGGCTACAAGATCGCAAATCCCACCGTCCTGGGCAGGATGACGGACGAAGAATTGTCCAAGCTTTTCACCGGGTACGGCTACACGCCGTATTTTCTCGAAGGCGATCATCCGCTCGACATGCACCAGCGCATGGCCGGCATGCTCTCGGCCGTCATCAACGAAATTCGCGCCATCCAGGATAGGGCGCGCATCCAGGGCGAGACTCGGCTCCCGGCCTGGCCGATGATTATCCTGCGCACGCCCAAGGGCTGGACCGGACCGAAGGTGGTTGACGGGAAACCCGTCGAAGGCACCTGGCGCGCCCACCAGGTTCCCCTCGCGGAACTGGCCGCTCACCCCGATCATGTGAGGCTTCTGGAAGAATGGATGAAGAGTTACAAGCCCGAGGAACTCTTCAATATCGAAGGAAAATTTGCGCCAGAACTGGCGGACCTTGCCCCCAAAGGCGCCTCCCGCATGTCCGCCAACCCCCACGCGAACGGGGGGGGGCTGCTGAAGGATCTGGTGATGCCGGATTTCCGTGAATATGCGGTAGTTGTGTCGAAACCGGGCCGCGAAGTTGCGGAAGCAACACGGGTGCTCGGGACGTTTTTGCGCGACGTAATGAAGCTGAATTCGGCCTCGAAAAACTTCAGGGTATTCGGACCTGATGAGACAGCCTCGAACCGTCTCGACGCCGTTTACCAGGCCACTGACAAGATTTTCATGGAGCCGCTCTTGCCGACCGATGAGCATCTCTCTGTGAATGGGCGAGTGATGGAAATTTTGAGCGAGCACATGTGCCAGGGATGGCTCGAAGGTTATTTGTTGACAGGGCGCCACGGACTCTTTTCCTGCTACGAGGCCTTCATTCACATCGTGGACTCGATGTTCAATCAGCACGCGAAATGGCTGAAAGTGACGCGAAATATTGCTTGGCGGCGGCCCATCGCGTCTTTGAATTATCTGCTTACCTCGCACGTCTGGCGCCAGGATCACAACGGGTTTAGCCACCAGGACCCGGGTTTCATAGATCACGTGGTGAATAAGAAAGCCGATGTGGTGCGGGTTTATCTGCCTCCCGATGGGAACACGCTGCTTTCCGTGGCCGACCACTGCCTACGCAGCCGCAACTACGTGAATGTGATTGTGGCCGGAAAGCAGCCGGCCCTGCAGTGGCTGGACATGAAATCCGCAATCGAGCACTGCACCACCGGAATTGGAATCTGGGATTGGGCATGCACGGATTTAGGAAGCGAGCCGGATGCGGTGATGGCTTGCGCAGGAGATGTTCCCACGCTGGAGACCCTAGCGGCGGTGGATTTGTTAAGGGCGAACTTTCCGGATATCAAAATCCGCGTCGTAAATGTCGTCGATCTGATGACTTTGCAACCCAAGAGCGAACATCCGCACGGGTTGTCCGATCCAGAGTTTGACTCCATGTTCACGACCGACAAACCCGTCATTTTTGCGTATCACGGATATCCCTGGCTGATTCATCGCCTTACTTATCGCCGCACCAATCACGACAATCTGCATGTTCGCGGCTATAAGGAAGAAGGCACAACGACAACGCCGTTTGATATGACCGTATTGAATGACCTGGATCGTTTCCATCTGGCCGGCGATGTAGTTGATCGAGTGCCACGGCTGAGGGAAATCGGCGGGCACTTCAAGCAGCATTTGCGCAGTAAATTGATCGAGCACAAACAATATATTCGCGAATATGGCGACGACATGCCCGAGATCCGCAATTGGAAATGGCCGCACTCGCCGAACCGATGAAGATACTCGTCGTCAATTCTGGATCGAGCACTCAGAAGAGCCGTGTCTACGAGATCGGTAATTCCTTACCTGAGAACCCGCCGGATCCAGTTTGGCAAGCGAACGTTGAATGGAAAGAAAATGCGGCCGACATCCGCATCAAGACTCGGGGCGCGAGGGCATCCGAAGAACGCTCGCAGACTGCGCCTCGACGAGAGGTTCTGGAGCGTTTGCTTCGCTCGTTGTGGGAGGGCGACGATCGAATTGTCGAAAAACCGTCCGAAATTTGCGTGGTGGGTCATCGCATTGTCCACGGCGGCAGCAAATTCTATGACCCGGTAATCATTACGGACGAAGTGAAGCGCGCCATCGGAAGCGCTTCCGCCATCGCGCCTCTGCACAACCGTGCGGAACTCGAAGCTATAGAACTCATCGAGGGTCTGATGGGGCGGATTCCGCAAGTGGC
>DASYZC010000159.1:0-5148 GCA_035949735.1 Candidatus Acidiferrales bacterium
CCGATTTCCTGGAGCGAAATGGCTTCGAACCAATTCCGCGTGGTACCGGCGGACCTGGCGACTTCGTTGGGCCACTACTTCACTCGTCGCCATGAAATGATGCAAGGCATCGAGAAAAAGGATTTGCGCCAACTAGGCGAGAACGATCCGAAGCCAAACAAAGACCAACGACCATGACCGCCGCAAACACAACCAATATTCTGACCGAACCTCCCGTTCTGCGTATCACGCCGCCGCAGGGCTGGTGGGAAGTCGATTTCCACGAGCTCTGGCGATTTCGCGAGCTGATTTATTTCTTCGTCTGGCGCGACATCAAAGTCCGCTACAAACAGACCGCCATCGGCGCGGCGTGGGCGATTCTGCAGCCCGCCTTGACGATGCTCGTGTTCGCTCTATTCTTTGGCAAGTTGGCGCACCTGCCCACCGAAGGCCTTCCCATTCTCGTTTTCTATTACGCTGGCCTGTTGCCGTGGATGTATTTCTCGAACAGCCTGACGAACGCCACCGCGGCGATCACCCAAAATCAAAACATAATCACAAAGGTATACTTCCCGCGCCTGGCGCTGCCGATTTCCGCCGTTCTTTCTGGACTGCTCGACTTCGCCATTGGCCTGCTGCTTCTGATTCCGTTGATGGCCTATTACCACATCCGCCCCGGCATTTCGTTGCTTCTGTTCCCGGCGTTCTTGCTGCTTGCCGTTCTGCTGGCGCTCGGTGCGGGCCTGTGGCTTTCAGCCATGAATGCAATGTACCGTGACGTGCGTTACGTTGTGCCGTTTCTTGTGCAGTTCTGGATGTTCGCGTCGCCCGTGGCGTATGCGAGCTCCATCGTTCCCGCGAAATGGCGCTGGCTCTACGGCCTGAACCCCATGGCGGGCGTGATCGAGGGCTTCCGCTGGTCGCTGACGGGGCGAGGTGACCCGCCGGGCCGCATGATCATCGTATCTGTACTGATGGCGCTGGTGGTTTTGGCGACAGGATTGATTTACTTTCAGAAAATGGAGAGCACCGTTGCCGATGTCGTGTAATTCCTCATGCATAAGGACGTCCATCCATGAGTGACGCTGCCATTCGCGTCGACGGTATCGGCAAACGCTACCGCGTCGGCCAACGCGAAAGCTATCGTGCGCTTCGCGACGTGCTCTCCAACGCATTTCGCTCGAATGGCCGGCGCAAGCCGAAGGACTTCATCTGGGCCGTCCGCGACGTTTCCTTCGAAGTCAAGCAGGGCGAAGTCGTCGGCCTGATCGGCAGGAACGGCGCGGGCAAATCCACGCTGCTCAAATTGCTCGCGCGCATCACCCGCCCCACTGTGGGACGCGCCGAACTCCACGGACGCATCGCCAGCCTCCTCGAAGTCGGCACCGGCTTCCATCCTGAGCTCACGGGCCGCGAAAACATTTTCCTCAGCGGAGCCATCCTCGGCATGAGCAAAGCCGAAATCGTCCGCAAATTCGACGAAATCGTCGCTTTTTCCGAAGTCGAGCGCTTCATCGACACGCCCCTCAAGCATTACAGCAGCGGCATGGGCATGCGCCTCGCCTTCGCCGTCGCCGCTCACCTCGAACCCGAAATCCTCCTCGTCGACGAAGTCCTCTCCGTCGGCGACGCCTCCTTCCAGAAAAAATGCCTCGGCAAAATGCAGGACGTCTCCCGCGCCGGCCGCACCATCCTCTTCGTCAGCCACCAAATAAATCAGATTCGCCGCCTCTGCCAGCGCGCCTTTTGGATCGACGCAGGCCAAATCCGAGAACACGGCTCGACCGCAACCGTTGCTAACCTATACGAGGCTAATAGCAGGGACGTTCAGGCGAGCAGTGACACAGGCACGAATCTCGGGCGAGCCCAGTTCCTCCGCTGGGAAATCGAGGGAGCGAACGGTGATCTAGCAAACGTTCTCGTGCGCGATCGTGAGGTACGATTGAAGTTTATAGCGAAAGTGGCCCAACCCCTTAGAAACATCCATCACGGTGTCGCTCTTTACGACCAAGCCCGGCGGGTTCTCTGGGGGAACGGCATTGATGGCGTCAACCTGGAACCCGGGATACATGAGCTCGTCTGCGCCATTCCGTCGTTGCCGCTTCAGCCTGGGGTGTATCATTGGAGAGTCAGCCTGTACGACAACGGAGAGCGGATCGATGACTGGGACTGCTCACCGCCCATGTTCGTTTCCACCGAACCCCGAACCCACCGCCAGGACGAATTCGCCGGCATACTGAACGTGCCGTCCGAATTCACAATCCGGTGCTTACCCACTGAACACGTCGTGATGCCATGAAACGCCTTGTACAATCTATAAGACGGATCTGCAACTTTCCCAAGAAACCCCTCCGCGCAAGGGTCGATTCTTACATGCTGCGCTGGAGGCGGCTTTTCCCCGACGTGCCGCCGCCAATCCGTTTCCGCGGCGGCCTCTGGTGGACATTGGACATGGATTTTGTGGACACCGAGCTACTAAATGGAGGCTACGAGACCGCCGAGCTAACCTTCGTATCCGCGTTCACAAAACCTGGAATGACGGTGCTCGACATCGGCGCTCACCGTGGCCTTCATACAGCGCTGCTCTCCAAGCGCGTGGGAAGGCGCGGGCGCGTGTTTTCTTTCGAGCCATCGCCCCGCAACATCAGGAGACTGAAGCTGCATCGGGCAATCAATCGTTGTTGGAATGTCGAAATAAAGGATTACGCCCTCGGAGAAGAGAACGGAGTTGCAGAGTTGTACGAGGTACCGGCCCAGCCCGTGCTCAACAGCCTACGACCGCCCGATACTGACTTAAGTTCCTGCCGCACGTCCGTTTCAGTGAGGAAACTGGACGACGTCTTGCTCGAGGCCAAAGTCGAACGCGTCGACTTCATAAAGCTTGACGTTGAGGGAGGCGAGTTCGGGGTCCTGAAAGGCGCAGAGCGGCTACTTGAAGGGCCGCATCGACCGGTGATCCTGTGTGAAGTCTTGGACCTACGAACCCGGCCCTGGGGGTATGCAGCACGTCTCATCATTGAGCATCTGCTTCAAAGAGGCTTTGTCTGGTTCGATTTGAACGCGAACGGCGAGCTACTGTCGCTCGAAACCGAACGCTCGGACTTCAGCGGAAATTTCGTCGCAGTCCCGAAAGAATCACTGCATACAGTCGCTGACCTGCGCCCTGGTCAGAGTGCGGCTGAGCAGCCAAGCCAGCATGCAACCGCAGCCGCGAAATAAGGAACCTCTGATGAAGTTGTTAGTAACAGTCCTGATCGACACCTACAATCAAGAGCGTTACATCGAGCAGGCCCTCGTGAGCGTTCTCGAACAGGATCTTCCACCCAGGGATATCGAAATTGTTGTCGTGGACGACGGCTCTACCGACCGCACACCGGAAATCATTCAGAAATTCGCCCCTCGCGTTCGCCTGCTGCGCAAGAAGAACGGCGGACAAGCGTCGGCCTTCAATGCGGGATTCTCGGAGTCGCATGGTCAGTTCGTCGCCTTCCTTGACGGCGACGACTGGTTCGCGACTGGGAAGCTGGCCGCTGTAGTCAAGGTACTG
Organism: Candidatus Acidiferrales bacterium; assembly: GCA_035949735.1. Taxonomy (GTDB): domain Bacteria; phylum Acidobacteriota; class Terriglobia; order Acidiferrales; family UBA7541; genus Palsa-295. Next base: position 3,527 of record DASYZC010000159.1, read on the forward strand.
CAGGAACACCCGGAGGTCGGTGCGGTTGGGCACGGGTACTACGAAGTCAACGAAGCCACAAACGAGGTGCGGATCTGTGCTGCCCACGAGCCGAGATTCCTCCATCTCGCCACGCCTGACGCATCGCGCAGGGCTTACCTAGACTGGCGCTTTTTTCTGACGAGTAACCTCACGGTACGAAGGCGAATCCTACACCGCGTCATACCGATTCCAGAGACACTGACCTTCAATGCGGACGCTCCGATCGCCATGGCCTCGATGGCCGTGGGCCTCCAAGTCATAGAGAAACCCCTTGCCTATTATCGGCGTCACGCCGATAACCGCTGGGCCGTCGACTCGAAAGATATGGTGAGGGTACGCCGAAGGGACGAAATGAATGAGAGAATGTTCGACGTGCTCGAACCCCTGCTCATTCGGCTCGGTGTTCCGTCTGAATCGATTGTTTCGCTACTCTATCCGCCTTGGATCGATACGAGTCGCTCCAATCTCCGTACGTACGGCGGCAGCCGTGTGAACGTACTCCGGACGGAAATGCGATCTTTCCGTTCAGAATTCAAAAATCCGAGCATACGATACCGCCTATTTAAGTACATTGTCGTGGGTGCAATGACACTTCTCTTGCCCCCGCGCGGTTTCTATCGAATGAGGGAATGGTACGGACAACGGAATCTGCGACGTTTCCGTGAGCGCCTCTTCAAATCCACGTGAATCTCTAGACTTAGTATGCTAGCCAACTATCGAATATGCCAAAAGTTTCTGTCGTAATTCCGTGCTTTAATCACGGCGAGTTCCTGCCGGAAGCGGTCGCAAGCGTCGTCGCCAGCCCTGAACGCGACGATGTCGAGATAATTGTCGTCGACGACGGTTCCACCGACGAGCGAACAATCAAGGAGATGGACGCGCTGTCCGCGAGCGGAATCCACGTCATCCGCCAGCAAAACAAAGGTCTCGCTGCCGCGCGAAACGCCGGAATCGCCGCTTCAAAGGCCGAATACATCTTCCCGCTCGACGCAGACGACCGCATTCGCCCCGGTTGTCTCGAGCATGGAATCCAAATTTTGGACGCGAACCCGAAAGTCGGCATCGTTTACGGCGATGGGGAGTACTTCGGGGTTCGTACGGGCCGCTGGAAGATCGGACCATTTAGCCCGCGTCGATTGATGGAATGGAATTATATCGCCTGTTGTGCGGTCTATCGCCGCTGTATTTGGGAGCAGAATCGCGGATATGACGGCACGATGCCAGTTCAGGGCCTGGAGGATTGGGATTTCTGGTTAGGCGCTTTGGAACATGGCTGGCAATTCGCCTACGTGCCCGAAATCTTCTTTGATTATCGGGTGGCTCATCAATCGATGATCACCAGTACATTTGGTTCCGAACCGGAAATCGGGAAGTTTATTGCCGCTAAGCATGGCCTCCTATATCGGCAGGCCTGGCTCCAATCAGCAAATGAGCGTGAATCTGTGAAAGCGACCGCCCGTAATCTCAGCCGCTTACTCAAGTCTCGGTTCCGGCAGAAGTTTCAAAGAGACGGCAAGCGCGTCTAATTTATGCCAAAGGTAAGTGTCGTGATTCCGAATTACAACCACGCGCGCTTTCTGCGCAAGCGCATCGATAGCGTC
>DASYZC010000160.1:0-12760 GCA_035949735.1 Candidatus Acidiferrales bacterium
CGCGCCGCGCAGGAGCGCGTTCCCGGCATTCGCCTGCTGGCGGGCATCGAAGTGGACATCAAGAAAAATGGCGCGCTCGATCTGGATAACGAAGTCCTCGCGCAGCTCGACGTAGTCGTCGCGTCCGTCCACTCCTACATGAATCTGGAACGCGCCGAAATGACGGACAGGATTTTGGCGGCGATGGACAATCCCTACACGCAGATTATCGCCCATCCTACGGGCCGGCTTCTGCTGCGCCGCGAGCCGTTCGACTACGACATGGAAAAGATTCTCGATACGGCCGCCGCGCGCGGCATCGCCATGGAATGCAATGCCTATCCGGAGCGGCTCGATTTGCGCGACGTTCATCTGCGAATGGCCAAGCACCGCGGGGTGAAAATCGTAATCTCTACGGACTCGCATGCGACGCTTCACTTGCAAATGATGAAATACGGAGTAATTACGGCGCGGCGCGGCTGGATTGAAAAAAAGGATGTGCTCAACGCCCTGCCGCTAGAGCAATTTCTTGCCGCTCTCAGGCCCAAGCCCGAATCAGCGAAGCCAAAAGCGGCCAAGCGCAAATCCGCGTGAGCAGCTACCTCACAAAATTGTAGTAATAAAAGATAAGTGCTAGGTTCCGAGCTCGAGTGGTCACAAATCGAGACGCGACCGGCTACCTATGAACGCTGAGTATGAGATCCTTCGCCGGCGCCACCAAGCGGAGGCGATGGCGCTGGTGCCTGAGCACCTGGCCCGGATCACCTGGTCTCGCGAGCGCCTGCAAGCCCACCGGGAGCAGTCTCTTCGCACCTTGGTCGAGGTGGCCCAGCGTCAGTCCCGTTGGCACAGGGGGCGTCTCGGTCATCTGAATCCTCGTTGTTTGCGGGAGGAAGACCTGAGCGATCTTCCTGTGATGACCAAGCAAGACTTGATGACCAATTTCGACTCGATCCTTACCGACCCGCGCCTGAAGCTCGACGCACTGGAAAGCCACCTTGCCGGTCTGACCACGGACGCCTACTTCCTTGACCGGTATCACGTGGTGAGCTCTAGTGGATCGAGTGGCCGCCGCGGCGTTTTTGTCTATGATTGGGACGCTTGGACTCTGTGCTACTTGTCGCTGCGGAGATACGGCTTTCTGAAAATCGCTCAAGCTGAGCGGACACATGCCAACCCGATCGTCATGGCCAAGATCGGCGCTGCCAGGGCACTCCACATTAGCAGCGCGATCGCGCAGACCTTCTCAAATCCCTTGCTTACCATTCACAGCTTCCCCATGACATCGGCGATGGAACGAATCGTCGAGGGACTGAACTCCCTCCAACCCGAATTTCTCGAAGGTTACTCTTCAGCCCTTTTTCAACTTGCGAAAGAGGCGCTCGCGGGCAACTTGCGGATCGCCCCAAGATGGGTGTCTTCAATAAGCGAACCACTACTCCCCGAAATACGAAAAGCCGCTGAGGAGGCTTGGAAGGTGCCGGTCCTCAACGTTTGGGGCACATCCGAAGCAGGCGCCTGCGGCGCTTCCTGTGGCTTGGGTTCCGGGATGCATCTCACGGACGACCTGCTTCTTATCGAACCAGTTGACGACAAAGGGCGTCACGTTCGGCCCGGCGTCCGGTCCGCGAAGGTCTATGTGACTAATCTCTACAATCTGACGCTGCCACTGATCCGTTATGAACTAACCGACGAGGTCACTCTCGTCGATGGGCCTTGCCCATGCGGCTCCCATCATCAGCGAATTGAGGACGTTCTGGGCCGACTCGACGACACCTTTTCATACGCAGGGGGCCCCAGCGTGCATCCTCATCTCTTTAGGTCTGCCCTTGCCGGCGAACGCAACATAGTTGAGTACAAGGTTACTCAGACCGCGCGCGGTGCAACAATTGCTGTTGTTTGTAACAGCGAGATAGACGAAGGACAACTTCGCGCGAGGATCGTCACGAGCCTGACCGACCTTGGTCTGCGAGGTCCCGAGGTTGGAATCGTTCGCGTTGATCGGCTGGAGAGGCTGGGTTCTGGCAAGCTTAAACGGTTCGTTCCACTGACATGACTACCTGAAAACAGAAACATCCGGCCCCACGAGCGGTATCTTAGCGAAGTAGGGCGCGCGGTCCCATTCAGCTCCGGCCCATCAAGTAAACCCCAGACCAGGGCCGCGACCCTGCATTCACGGGATTCTCCGGGAGCAATGAAAACAATCGCATAACGAAAGCAAGCCGGTTGATTTTTGCCGCAGTCTTCAAAATCGAACGGACCTCCAATAGCTTCCATCCGTGATTCGAAAAGAATTCAGAGCCATTCGCCGGTGCAAATTTCAAACGCGCCACGGAATCGCCGAACTGCTCGTGCGTGTTCTTCTGCACCATCCTCAGCAGCCCGGGCGACATCAGATCCAAAACCCATCGCTGAAAACTGCTTGGACGCGCAAGATCCTCCGCCAGCGCGCCCACTTCCTCTTCGCTTAGATAGGGTGAGAGGCCTTCGCTGATGATGAGTGCTTTTGTGCCTTTGCTTGCCAGCCGTTCAAAAAGCTCGCGACGCGCCCCGGCGTCCGCCAAATCCATGCGCACGCGCTCCAGCTGGCATTTTGGTTTCTCGCCGCTAAGAATTCCTTCTTTGTAATCGAGAAGCTCCGGCAAGTCGACTTCCACCCAGCGTACAGAACTTGGCAAATCCATTCGATACGGCCTCGCATCAAGCCCCGCCGCCAGATTCACCACCAAGTCCACGCCCTGCGCCAACTGCTCGCGGATTATTCCATCGAACGCATAGGTTCGGGCGATCCATGACCACGTATTTTTCTCGTGGAAGGGAAAGGCCCTCGCGATTTCCTCGCCGCGCTCGCCAGCCAGCCGTCGCGCGAACGGGTCGCGAAAAACTGCGTCGGCGCGCTCGGTCTCGCGCGCGCGATACACCGCGGCCCACCGTGCTGTATCAGAGACATGCTGGATAGCGCGGTCCGCTGCGGTCATTTCAAACAGAATAGGAAACGGTGTCGTCGTCTGTGGAACCCACGCGAGCCGCTTTCGACGTCACGTTCGGCGACTTGGCGCCGCGCCGCATCGCTACTACTCCCGTGCGCACCATTTCCATTAAACCGTAAGGCGCGAGCAGTTCGAGGAAGCGATCGACTTTCGTTTCTTCGCCAGTCATCTCGAGCGTAATCGAATCCGCCGCGATATCGAGCACGTGCGCTCGAAAGACCTCGGCAAGCTGGAAAACCTGGCCGCGCGTCTCCTGGCCCGCTCCGACCTTCACCAACGTGAGATCGCGCTGTAGCGCACCCTGTCCGGTCACATCGTCAACCAGCAGCACGTTTACAAGTTTATAGATGTTTGCGACGATCCGCCGAGCCTGGTCCTCATCCGCGTCCGATACGATGGTCATCCGCGAGACGTCTGGATTCTCCGTCCGGCCGACGGTCAGCGAATCAATGTTGAAGGCGCGGCGCCGAAACAGCGACACCACGCGCGAGAGAACACCCGGTTTATTCTCAACGTAGACCACGAATGTGTGGAGCATGGGCTATTCGTCCTCTGCCGTTTCGACCAACGGATTCGGCCTGCGAATCATGTCGTGCAGCGCCGCGCCTGCCGCGACCATCGGATACACGGTGTCTTCCTGCTCGACCTTAAAGTCGATCAGCACCGGGCCTTCGTGCGCGTGCGCGGCTTTGACTGCCGGAATCACCTCGGACCGCTTCTGCACCACGAAATTGCGGATTCCGTAGGCCTGCGCCAGCATCGCGAAATTAGGATTCAGCAGCGGAGTCGCTTCGTAATTGCGTTCGTAGAAAAACTCCTGCCACTGCCGGACCATTCCCAGATAGCCGTTGTTGATGATCGCGATATTCACCTTCAGATTTTCCTGCACGATGGTGGCAAGCTCGGCCATGGTCATCTGGAAGCCGCCGTCGCCAACCACGGCCCAAACGTCCGCGTCAGGACGCGCTACCTTCGCCCCCACCGAAGCCGGAAGCGCAAACCCCATCGTTCCCAAGCCTCCCGAAGTAATCAGCGAGCGCGGCTTCTCGTGCTTGTAATATTGCGCCTCCCACATCTGATGCTGGCCTACGTCGGTGACCACAATTGCATCTTTGTCGAGCGTTTCGTGCCAGATATCGTTGATTACGTGCGCTGCGTAAAGATGGCCGTTGTCCGGAAGATTCTGAATGTCACGGACGGCGGTGTCTCCCTTCAGGCCGCGAATCTGTTCGAGCCACTCGTTGTGGCTCAAAGGTTCGAGACGCGGCAGCATTTCCTTCAAGATTTTGCGCAGGTCGCCCACGAGCGCAACATCCACCTTCACATTCTTGTTGATCTCGGCAGGATCGATCTCGACGTGAATCTTTTTGGCGTTCGGAGCGTAGTTCTTCAAATTGCCAGTCACGCGGTCGTCGAAGCGCATGCCTAGCGCAATCAGCAGATCGGCCTCCTGGATCGCCTTGTTGACCCAAGCCTCGCCATGCATGCCCATCATTCCCATGTTCAACACGTGAGACGCGGGCAAGTGCCCCAGCCCAAGCAGCGTCATCGCCACGGGAATGCAAGTCCGCTCCGCAAACGCTTGAATTTCCTGCTCAGCTCCCGCAATCGAAATTCCGTGCCCGGCCAGAATCACCGGCCGCTTGGCCGCGCGAATTAGCTCCAGCGCCTTTTCGTAGGCCTTCTCGGCAGGAGAGTGATCGGGCCGGTAACCGCGCGTCTTCGGCGCCGCTGCTTCCCAATCGAATTCGCAGGAGCCCTGTTGAGCGTCCTTGGTAATGTCGACGAGCACGGGCCCCGGGCGTCCGGACTTCGCGATGTACATTGCCTCTCGAATGGCGGGGGCGATCTCGCTGGCATGCGTCACCAAATAATTGTGCTTCGTGATTGGCAGGGTGACGCCGGTGATGTCCGTCTCCTGAAACGCGTCCGAGCCGAGGAGCTTGCTGCCGACCTGGCCGGTGATGCAGACGATGGGCGAAGAGTCCATCATTGCCGTGGCGATTCCGGTGACCATGTTGGTGGCGCCAGGGCCCGAGGTGGCTACAGCCACGCCGACTTCGCCGGTGGCCCGCGCATAGCCATCGGCCATGTGCGTTGCGCCTTGCTCGTGGCGCACCAGGATGTGGCGAATGGAGCTATGCCGCAGCGCGTCGTAGGCGGGCAGGATGGCGCCGCCCGGATAGCCGAAGACGGTTTTTACGCCCTCGCGTTCCAAACACTCCCACAGAATTCTCGCGCCGATCATCGTTTCCTTTTTGCTTTCCATCGCAGTCCCCTCTTCAATGGCCACAAAAATAAAAACCCACCTTGCCAGCGTCTCTGGCAGGTGGGTCTCATGAGCCTTTTGGATTCTTTCTGCTCAGCTCAGTGATGCCCTCCAGCCCGGAGCGCGCGTACGAGTCCTACAATTACGAGTCTTACCAAGTTTGCGTAGATTCCCATGCGTCCCCGTCTGGAGAATTAGCAACCGCTACGTTAACCTCCGAGCCTCCCTCTGTCAAGGAACTCTTGCTGTGGAGATTCCTCTTTTTGCTCTCCAACCGGGCGCATCCGCGCCGTTTCGGGACAAAATCTGCACGCTAATGTTTCGAGTTAGTCCTTTCCCGCGCGGCAGACTCGAACCTTCGGACGCTCCAAACTCGAAGCTTTTAGGTGCGCAAACCCGAACGTTCGTAACGGTCTTCTGGTACCCCTGTTCTATAGGAAGGCACGCAGCGGCACGCAAGAATTAGGATATGCCGCACCGTTTTCTGAGGGGAGACGATAGATGACTGTAGTGTCCTGGCCCAAGCTGCAATCCTCAAACCGAGGCGCCGAAAAGGCGGCCCGAGATGCCCGCCGCCGGAAGCGGCTGAAGGTTTCCCTGCCGCTGCATGTTCGGCCCTTTGACGCCCGATTCGCCGAGATCGAGGACGTTGGCCAAGTGATTGATTTCACGCGTGATGGCCTCTATTTCACAACCTCCATGCCCCATTATTCCGTGGGGATGCGCCTGATGATCACGTTTCCTTACGGCGATAAAGTTTCGGCCCATCGGAAGTTTCTCGGGTCGATTGTACGGCTGGAAGACCGAGGAACCCATAGTGTTGGCATCGCAGTCAGATTCTTGCTGTAAGGCTTGATTGGCTTTTGGGCAAGACAGCGGGGATTGCGCTTGTCAGCGACGCAGCGCGACATTCACAATACTTGAAACAATCGGGGTAGCCGAGCGGAAGGCGGTAGGCGATTCTATGTACGATCACGGCAACAAAAAGCATTCACGCGACACCACAATCACCAAGGCGGCGACTCGCGAAGCGGAACGGAGAAGTGCGGACCGCCATACCTTCACCGCATCCGCCGAGGTAGTTGAGCTTGGCTCGGGCGCACGTTTTTCAACGCGCACAACGGACCTCGGGCCCGGGGGATGCTTTGTTGACACCATGGTGCCTTTTCCAGTGGGCGCTCAGGTGAAGGTTGCCGTCCGCAAGGATAAGACTCAATTCGACACCCGCGGCACGGTTGTTTATTCCCAGCATGGGCTTGGAATGGGCATCGCGTTTGATGCGCTGGATTCGTCGCAGCGCGCGGCACTCGATGAGTGGCTCATGGAATTGACAGGCGCGCGGAAAGTAGCGACCCGAGAAGTCGTACAGGCTTCCCACAACGTCGGTAGGCATACCACGGCTAGCCATAGCGGAGACAATTCTGCCGCTTTTGTCCGCCTGGTTCGGCTAATGATCGGGAAGGGGATCATTACCGAGGCGGAGGGGTCGTCAGTTCTGTTTGACCCAGTACTCTAGACTTCAGCAACCAACCCAAACGCGTCGGCACCCCCCTTCTAGGGTCCGAAACTGTTGAGCGTCAGGGGATGCATGTATTTCCCAGTATCGGGAAAAATTCCCTTTTCCGTGTCAATTCGGGGTACTACTCCTCCCTTAACCCTTTTAGTATCAGTCCTCTTAAAACGTAAGGCACCTGGCAGCTACCTTGCAACCTATGTGTTCATCAAGGGGGGACCCATGGGTGAGCGCAGGAAAGCCCGGAGGTATGAAGTATATTTGCCTTTGCAAGTTTGCCGATCGCGGCGTCGTCCGGCAGAATTCTATACGGCTCATCTTCGAGACATCTCGCGGTCCGGTTTGTATTTCCATTCAGAACAGCCGATCGACCCAGGCGCCCCTATCGAACTTACCTTCGCCCTGCCCACGGACAGGGACCGAGGCGCTTCGGTGCTGGTTCGGGCCAGCGCCAAAGCTCTGCGCGTATCGCAGCTCCCCGGGGAACTCACACCGATCTACGGCGTGGCTGTCACGATAGACCGAATCGATTTCGTCCGACCCGTCGCTGCCCACGTGGCAGCGTGATGATCGTTTCGGCGAGCGAACAACATTAGATTAGGCCTATTGAGGCTCCCTTTCTAAATAACCGGACTCGCGACGAATCTTGATTTAAGATTCGGCACGGGTGCCGATGTGCCGCCTTCGGAAAAGCCGCTACGAGTTTCCGCTGAATCCATGACTGCAACTGAACTGGAGTTTGAGGTATTGCGCGCGCTTTGCGTGCTGCCAGGAGACAACGCCGCGCGCGCAAGACTAGCCAATGAACTCAAAGGGTATCGTTGGGAACATGCTGACCATCGAGTGATCTACGAGGCTCTGATCGAAATAAACAGTGCGGATGGCGAAACATTGCGGCGGGAACTTCCCGCGGCAGTCACTCGGATGGGGTTTCCTGATATCCACTGGGAGCGATTCTTCGCAGCAACTGCCACGCCTGTCCTGCCAGATCGTATTTTAAAATTAATCCGCGAACTGAAAGCCGGAGTTTCCGGGCATTAAGCAGCTTCGCATTCGGATGCGAGGGCACGCTCGGGCGAGCCCCGCCACGGCGGGCAGGCCGTGCGGCAAACGGCGGGAGCAAGCTCCCGCACTCCGCATGATCGACGGCCCAGGCCGAGCAAGGTGGATGGATGGCGATGTCCGAGAGAGGTCCTTCGACTGCGTCCCGCGCCGCGCACAAACCGCGCGAAGAGAAAAGGCGCGGGACTTCGCTCAGGATGACGGCGCCGCAGAAAAAGCCAAGAGGGCCAATCGGGAGATTGGCGTTCCCAGGAAAAGGCAAAGTGCCCCTACAAACGCAAAGGCAAATACAAAATCGGGAACAAGGAGAACTACAATTTGAAAGAGGTGAGCTTGGCGAACTTGCGGGCGCGCGCGGTGATTTCGCTGCGCTTGACCTTGGCAAGGCGCTCGACGCCGAAACGTTCGACCGTGAAGCTGGCAAGAACGGAGCCATACACCATGGCGGAACGCAGCGTCTGCTCATTGACTCGCCCTTTGCCCGCAATATAGCCCATGAATCCGCCGGCGAAGGTGTCGCCCGCGCCAGTGGGATCGAAGACTTCTTCGAGTGGATATGCGGGAACGGAAAATACGAAATCCTTGTGCACCATGATGGCGCCGTTTTCACCGCGTTTGATAATCATGGTCCTCGGGCCCATCTTGAAAACTGCCTTGGCGGCTCGGAATAAATTGTGTTCCCCGGCAAGCTGTCGCGTCTCGTCTTCGTTGATCATGAGAATGCTCACGTGTTTTAGCGTCTCGCGCAGTTCCTCAGGAGTGCCGGAAATCCAGTAGTTCATGGTATCCAGACCCACGATTTTCGGCTTGGGCCGCACTTGCTGCAGCACGGAGCGCTGCAACGTCGGGTCAATATTGCCGAGGAATACGTAGGGTGAATCGACGAAAGATTCTGGCAGCGTAGGACGGAACGTAGCGAACACATTGAGATCGGTTACCAGTGTGGTGCGCTCGTTCATGTTCTGGCTGTATTTGCCGGCCCAAAAGAATGATTTGCCCTTGGCGCGTTCGAGGCCCGAGAGATCAATCTTGCGGCCGCGAAAAATCGCCTCGTCCTTAGCCGTGAAATCCTCGCCCACTACGCCGACGAGGCGCACCGGCGCAAAATGGCTGGCCGCAAGCGCGAAATAGGTGCCGGTGCCGCCGAGGGTGCGGTCAACTTTTCCAAACGGTGTTTCTATTCCGTCAAACGCGACCGATCCCACGACCAGTAGTGACATGAGGTCTCCGATTTTAGCGGGCTGCACGCAGCAGTTCCGCAGTTTGAGAAAGCACAGGCGTCCGCTCTAGAGTAAGCGTGAGGTAATTCCCCTATGAAATGTATTTGCCGGCAATCGGCGCGAGGCGCTTTTTGGCCGCCGGCGGAATCGCCTTCCGGTCGGTGACAATCGCGTGCGCGAGAGCGGCGCCGCACTTGCAATCGCGGCCGCTTCCCAGAACACGGATGGCTTCCCGGATGGTGCGCTGCACGTTGTCCGAATTTTTCGCCATGTTCGAAAGTATTTCTTCGAGCGTGACCGAGTCGTGTTGCGGGTGCCAGCAATCGTAATCGGTGATCAAGGCGAAGGTAGCGTAGCAAAGTTCGGCTTCCCGGGCGAGCTTGGCCTCGGTTACGCCGGTCATTCCAATTACGTCAAAACGGAGCTGCCGGTAGGTGTGCGACTCGGCGAGCGTGGAAAACTGCGGTCCCTCCATACATACGTACGTGCCGCCGCGATGCACTTTCACTCCAGCGCGATCGCAGGCGTCGGCCAGTTGAGCGGAAAGCCGAGGGCAGGTGGGCTTGTCAAATCCCACATGGGCGACAACTCCGCCGCCGAAAAATGTGGCCGTTCGCCCGCGCGTGCGATCGAAAAACTGATCGGGAATTAGAAAATCGAGGGGCGGAAGATCTTCCCTGAGAGAACCCACAGCACTGACGGAAATGATGCGCTCGACACCGAGCATTTTCATCGCGCAGATGTTGGCGCGGTAATTGATCTCGGTGGGTGACAAGCGATGCCCGCGGCCGTGGCGCGAAAGGAAGGCCACGCGGCGACCTTCAAGCGTCCCGATCACGATGGCATCCGACGGGTCGCCAAAGGGCGTTTTCACGCGCAATTCCCGCGTCTCCGTGAGACCCGCCATCTGATAGAGACCGCTGCCGCCGATGATGCCTATGGTGACCGGCTCCATCTTGGCACTTCTCTTCCCTTTCTTCGTTTTCGGCATCCACGCTCCTGAATTTCAGTCGATTTGCGCAGGCTCTGCTTCCCACTTGCCATCGCGCTCGCGAAGATAGGCCGCCGGTACGTTGGCATCGTGATCGAAAAGCGCGAGCCAGCCTTCGCGAATTACTTGCGGGACCCAGCGCTTCTTATTCTCAAGCGTCGTCATGGGGTAAAGATCGTAACCCATAATCCACGGAAGCGGCAGGTGCGCCGTAGTGGGAATCAAGTCCGCGAAAAAGAAGGCTGTCTTGCCGCCGCCGGTGAGCTTCACGCACTGCATGTGCGCGGTATGACCGGGCACCACGATCAGTTCGACACCCGGCACGATGGCATGATCGCCTTCCAGGAGAGATAGCATCCGGGCGGATTCCAAGGGAACGTAGTTTTGGTCAAAATAGCTGGCGCGATCGCGCTCGTTGGGATTTTTTGCGTGCTCGAATTCCCCGCGCTGCACCACGTAGCGGGCGTTGGGAAAGACGGGCAGCACTTTTCCTTTTTCCACGAACGTGTTGCCGCCGCAGTGGTCGAAGTGGAGATGGGTGTTCACTACAACGTCGATATCCTCGGGGCGCGAACCGTAATCGCGCAGACCGTCGACGAGGCGGGACGGCTCGATGGCGTAGATATCACGCAGTTTGGGATCCCATTTGTCACCCGCTCCGGTTTCTACGAGGATGCGCTTGCCTCCGGCGTGAATCAGGAGGCAGTTCATGGCGAGGGTGATGCGGTTGCGCGCGTCGGGCGCTATTTTTTTCTCCCAGAGAGTGCGCGGGATCACACCGAACATTGCGCCGCCGTCGAGCCGCACGTGTCCGGCGCAAACGATGTGAAATTCGATCTCGCCCAGCTTCATTTGGCCCCTGAACAGAGCATGCGTCGCAACTGGAAAGTTAAGCAGACAAAATTAGCAGGGGAGGATGGAAAGTTCAAACCATGAGGTTGGCGAGTGCTGCGCTCGTGATTTTATTTCCAAGAGAGGTCCTTCGACTGCGTTTCGCGCCCGCAAAAACCGCGGGAAACCAGAACCACGCGAAACTCCGCTCAGGATGACGGCGCAAGGCAAAGGCGCCAATCGGGAGATTGGGTCCCATCAGCAGCAAAAGCAAAAACTGCCGGGTCGAAAAAACTCAGCGACGCACCGCTACAAAACAAGGCAAAGACGGCGGCAGGACGCCGCGTCCGCATGCGAGGAGCACGCCCGGGCAAGCCCCGCCACGGCGGGCAGGCCGGGCGGCAAACAGCGGGAGCCCTTCGAGGCTCAGGGTAAACAAGCTCCCGCACTCCACAGGAGGCACCGCTTCGCGGTCGGCGGATTGCGAGCAAGTAGCCAAGCATGTGTGCCGGGCATGGCATGCCATGCCCCTACGACGGCAACGGCAAAGGGGGCGGACGACACGGCCTTCGACGCTCAGGGCACGCTGGCGCTACAAATGCAAAGCGCCGCGGCCTCCACGTCCAGGACGCCGCGGGCCGTGCAGGCGGCGAAGTGGGTAGTAACTGATTGAGGCACGGCTGTTGATTTGGCGAGCACTCCCCGGGGTGGCGCGTTTTATATTGTGTCTCAAACAGCACACAGAGGGAAAACGTGTCAAACAGCTCACTTGCAGTTCATTCCGGACCCAAAACCCGGCGGAGCACGCGCGTCAACCGGGCTATTCAACTCGCCGTGGAAGGCGTGGACTCGTTCCGCGGACCATACCACGAGGAAGTATCGACCCTCACGCTTAATGCTCACGGCTGCCTGTACGAATCGAACCACGAGGTGCTGAACAACGCGTTCGTGGTCCTGCAATTAAACGGCAAGGATGCGAAGCCGGTTTCCGCGCGCGGCCACGTGAAATGGACCCAGCGGCCGGTTCAGACCGGCGGGCTTCACCTGACGGCGATCGAACTCGACGCACCCGGCAACATCTGGGGCATCGATTCGCCACCGGGAGATTGGCTGCCCTTTTGCGGCCCTCGCAGCGCCGAACCCGAGCCCAAGCCGAAGTCGGTGGCGGTTCTGCGGCCTGAAGCGGCTCCCGTAGCGAAGGAGGAGCGCGGCAAAGGGGCATCCAGTTCGCCGCAACCTTCCGGCGAGCGGGTGGGCCAATTAATCGGCGGTTTTCAGCAACAGATGGAAGCGATGCTATCCGGCGCGGCGGAAGCCGTGGTTCGGGAGAAGGCAGGGATTCTGCTCAACGGCATGCGCTCCGGTCTCCGGGAAGAAGCGGAGCGAATTATCGGCGAAGTGATTTCTTCGCAGAGCGGCCAGTGGATCGATAAATCGCTCCGGCACTTGAGCCAGGCTGGTGAACGAAGTGCGCAAGCGCGTCACGCCGAATGGACCAAGAAGATCGAAGCGGACCTACGGGAGGCCCTCAACGTTGTGGAAACGCGCCATCGCGAACTCCAGGAGGTTTCCACGACTCTGACGACCATGGCTCAGGGCCGGCTTCAGGGGTTTCTCGATAGCTCCCGCAAGGACGCGGTGGATCGCATCGTGGCCCGCCTGAAACAAGAATCGGCGCCAGTGATCGAGCACGCCCGAGGAGTTATAGCGGATCTGACCAAGCGCCAAGGGGAGCTAGAGACACTTTGCCGCCAGTCCGTGGAACAGTCCATGGCGCGGCTGGAAGAGACCGCCGCACGGCTCAACAAGCAGTTCGAAACCACCGTTCAAGAGCGGCTCGACAACGCGCGGAAGGACATCGAGAGCGTCGCCAAGGCCGCCGCAGATTCGGCCCTCCAGGCTGTT
>DASYZC010000161.1:0-27977 GCA_035949735.1 Candidatus Acidiferrales bacterium
TGGATATTCGCGCCGGTGGCAATCTACGCGCTACTCGCGATTGCGCATGAACGAACGCTGCGTGCACGCGCTCGCGCCGAGGCAGCGGCGAACTTTTATCGCCGGGGCATTGCTAGAATTGAAGATCGCTGGACAGGTACCGGAGAATCGGGCGACCGCTTCCGCGATACGAAGCACGTGTACGCGGATGATCTCGATATCTTCGGCCGAGGCTGCCTTTTCGAGCTGCTTTCCACGGCGCGTTTACCCATGGGAGAGAATCGTCTGGCAGAATGGCTACGCCAACCCTCTTCGCCCGCGGAGATTCGCGAGCGTCACGGCTCGGTCACCGAACTGCGCGAGAAAACTCGCTTGCGCGAGGACATTGCCGTTCTCGGCAACGACCTGCGCGTGCGCTTGAACCCTGAATCGCTGATCGGCTGGGCGGAGGCCGGCCCGATTCTCCCGCGGCATGGCGTGCGGCTTGCAGCCGTGGTTTTGTCCCTGTGCATCATTGGCGCGCTCCTATATTGGGCAAGCACCGGCGACTATTTGCCGCTGCTGATTGGCGCGGCACTCGCATCTATCGTGAACGCGATCTTCCGGCGTCGCATCAAAGCAATTCTGGGAGACTTTTCCGCAAATGCAGACGGCATACTCTTGTTTGCCCGAATCCTCGCCAGGATCGAAGCGGAAACGTTCACCGACCTTCGATTGCAAAAACTCTCCGCTGAACTCAGGCGCGAGGGTGTCCCTGCGTCCAGCGCCGTTCGCAAGCTGGCGCGGCTTGTCTTCTGGATTGACGCGCGCGGCAGCATGATCGCCGCGATACTCGAGTGGCTGGTGCTTTACTCGCTCCAACTTGCAGCGGCCGCGGAGGCGTGGCGCAGGAAATACGGCCGCAGGATGCGCGCTTGCGTCGAAATCACTGCGGAAATGGAAGCCCTGCTCTCGATCGCGGCGTACTCGCACGAGCATCCCGGCGATCCGTTTCCGGAAATAGTGGAAACGCCCGAGCGGCAAGCAATTTTCGAGGGCCAGGGACTCGGGCATCCCCTGCTGCCCGCGGCGCGATGTGTCCGAAACAGCGTCGCGCTTGATGCCGCCACGCGAGTGCTGCTCGTAAGCGGCTCGAACATGTCCGGCAAGAGCACTCTCCTGCGCGTCGTCGGCATCAACGCCGTGCTCGCCTTCGCCGGCGCTCCGATTCGCGGAAAAGCCCTGCGCGTAACTCCGCTCGCTCTCGGAACGCGCATTCGAACCGCCGATTCTCTCCAGGAAGGCCTTTCGAATTTCTACGCGGAGATTCTCCGCATTCGCAAGGTCTTTGAATTGATCGATGGTGAAAAGCCCCTATTATTTTTGTTCGATGAACTGCTCGAAGGAACGAATTCGCATGACCGCCGAATCGGTGCAGAATGCCTCGTGCGCGCGCTGATTGACGAGGGTGCGATTGGAATGGTCACCACACACGATCTGGCGCTCACGGATATGGCCGCATCCATCAACAGCGTCGTGCGCAACGCCCACTTTCAGGATTACATCGAAAACGGAGAAATGCGCTTCGATTTCAAGCTGCGCGACGGAGTCGTCACCAAGAGCAACGCCCTCGAACTCATGCGCCTCGTCGGCCTAAAAGTCTAAACGCTCGGCGCAGGCGCAGTGTCCGTGAATGCCTGTGCGCTTTCTGCCCGGATTGGCCAGTAGCGAAACAGAACATAAGCCAGTACTACCCACAAGAGGTTTATCAGCGGACCGATTCCCGGGAACGCTGGTGCAAATGGAGAAGTGCCCAGAATGCTCACAAGACCGTGAGCGATAGCAGCAGGAAGCACGGAACCACTTCGAAGAGTGAGCCATCCGAAAGCGAAGCTCAGTGCCAGGGATTCGATCAAACGTAAACACAGTTTCAAAATGACCAGTCCATCGGTATAGCCAAGGGAAAAGACGGAAAAATCCGTACTAAAGTGCACAGCCGCGAATGCGATTCCTACCAGGAATATCCCTCGGGTCACGCCATATCTGCGAACAAAAAGCGACTGCAGCACACCACGAAATATAAGCTCCTCGGCAAACGCGGGAAAAAGCAACGAAAACAGTCCAATGCCTGGCAAGGTAAAATAAATCTCAAACTTAGGCAATCCGAGCGTGCTGGATTGGTGAGCAGCCCAACGAAACAGGGCAAAGAGAAATTGGCCGATGGAAATGAGCGCCGCGATGCCAGAGGGAAACGCAATCGCTAGAGAAAGACTCTCAGCCGTTGGCCAACGAAGGGAATGGCGTAGCGCGTCCGAAGCTTTCTTTCCGATGATCCGAACCGCGATCGCGACGATGATCAAGTCGGTAACGAAGTTTCCAGCGAGCACTACATTATTTATCGCCTTGGATACCGGAAGATGGGAAAAAACGAAGTAGACTAAGACAAAGTTCATAACTGGAGGAAACCAGAATCGCAAGATGAGCGGTAATAGCGCCAGCAAGACCCACAGGAAGCCTTCCGTGCGATTCCATGAAGCGACATCGTCCGAAGTCGAAACGCTAGACTTCGGCAAAGCGAGAGGCAATGATGCGGAACCCAGCGCAAGGTGCGCCGTGAAGCCAGCAACCAGCACCAGCCCAACCGCGGCATAATGAAATCCCGGACCAAGGTTCAACAAAACCCGAAAAGCGCCGGTGTCCTGTGGGAAGCGTATCCACGAGGCGGAGACTCGACCCGTTTTCAGAAGCGCCCAACAGCTGTAGATTAGGCCGCACTCCCCCATCAGAGTCGGCAGACATACCCACCACAAGATGCGACGTACGGGATGACTGCCCGGTCGGAAACAGACAAAAAAACCGGCTGTCCCTGCTACATGGATTGCATATAAGGCAAAAAGTAGAAATGCCTTGATCTGTGTGCTGAAGAATCCAGGCGGACCCCAACGCAAGTAAGGAGCGATAAATAGACAAATGACTCCGAAAAGTAACAAAACTTGCGTCGAGTCGCCGGGCAACACAGACCGAAGAAACGTAGAAACACGCCCCAAGGGATATCGCGCCGCAGACTCTGCCCGCAAGTCCGGAAGGGGGCCGTTAATTTGAGATGCCTTCTCGTTCAAAGGTTGACGGCCAGACACTACCAAACAAGGGTACTAACTTCCACGGAGGAAGTGCGTCTCTTCCATCAGTCGGTGTACTTCCTGGTAAACGGCTGGTGGCGCACCGCTCGCGGCATTTGCGAAGGGGCGGAGGACTGCGAGACCAGCAGTTCACTAGCTTCCTCGGCAGCCTTCTCGTTTCGACTGGTTTCCCCGCTCTGCATTCTTTACGCCATGTACTCTCTGATTTTCCTCGCTTAATCTGCCATGCTTTGGATTGGAGTCACGAGCTTCTAGAAACACGAAAGGAGTGCAACAAATGTTTACAGAATTTAGAACCGATAGCCCGGAATCCGAGCAGCCCATCTCGGAGAACCAGCCAGACCCCGAGTCCACCATGCTCATTGAAGTAGATACCGCCAATCCCAGCCCCATGACCATCGCCCTCGCCGAAGCAATTGCCTACCTTTTGGCAAATCGAGACCGCTACATTAAGCCCGCACCGAAGCGCCGTCGTCGCAGACAGACCCCCGCCTCTCAACCGTCCACCTCTTCACAATCGCAATCTATGCTCTCCCACCACGCGCGGCACTGCACCATCTGTCACCACCCGGAACGCCAAGCCATCGAAGAGGAATTCATCCACTGGCACCGCCCGAAGAGCATTGCCTCCGATCATGCAGTCGGAGCGCGCTCCGTTTATCGCCACGCTCGCGCCCTCGGTCTTTTCGAGCGTCGCGCCATCCACTTACGCGACGCGCTCGGCCACATCATCGAGAAGGCGGAAAACGCCTCGATCACTGCGGACACCGTCGTGCGGGCGGTTTACGCCCACGCGCACCTCTCTCCTTCCGGACAATGGATCAAAGATGCACCGCGCGCCGTCTCTCTAGATCCCTCGGAATCCTCGGGGCTCCTCGATACACCGGTCGAGTAGAACATGATGCAAGTTACTGAAAACACGTCTCCGATGCCCCGGCTACCCGTCACGGTTTTGAGGGGGACGAAACCGCGTCCCGAGGGGCGTTTAGGAATGGTCGATCTGGGCGCGCTGCAGGCGGTCGGAATAGTCGATGTAGAGCGTCTTCCATTCGGAGTAGAAATCGAGCGCGGCCAAACCGGCTTCGCGATGGCCATTGCCCGTATTCTTGGTCCCGCCAAACGGAAGGTGCGTTTCCGCGCCAATGGTAGGAGCGTTCACGTAGACGATGCCGGTTTCGAGATCGCGCAACGCTCGGAACGATTCGTTCACGTTTCGCGTGTAAATGGCGGCGGACAATCCGTACTTCACGCCGTTAGCGATTTCCAGAGCGTCGTCGAACGTGTCGAATGGAATCACGCACACTACCGGCCCGAAAATTTCTTCCTGGCAAACTCGCATCATCGGATCGCAATCGACGAAGACAGTCGGCTCATGGAACCAGCCGTGCGCATGCGAGCCGGTTTCCAGGCGATGGCCTCCGGTTGCGAGCTTTGCTCCCTCGGCTTGGCCAATTTCGACGTAGCTTATCACCGTGTTGAGCTGCTGTTCGTTGATGCATGGCCCCATCTGGGTTGTAGCGTCGAGGCCGTCGCCCACCTTCAGCGCTTTCACGCGCTCGACGAATTTCTCCACGAATTTGCGATACACGCCCTTTTGCACAGCGATGCGGCTTGCAGCCGTGCAGCGCTGGCCGCTGGTGCCGAAGCCGCCCCATACCGCGCCGTCAATGGCCAGGTCGAGGTTGGCGTCATCCACTACGATGATGATGTTCTTGCCGCCCATTTCCAGATGGCACTTTTTGAACGTAGGGGCGCAAGCCTGGCTCACAATGCGGCCTACTTCCGTGGAGCCCGTAAAACTGACAAGGCCGACGCCTGGATTCTCCACAAGCGGCGCTCCCGCCGATGGCCCGTCGCCGAACACAACGTTCAGCACGCCGGGCGGCAGGCCGGCCTCCTCGAGCGCTTGCGCGAGATGGTAGGACGAAAGCGGCGTATCTTCGGCGGGCTTCAACACCACCGTATTGCCGCAAACGAGCGCGGGCATCGCTTTCCAGGATGGAATCGCCATGGGGAAATTCCACGGCGTGATCAGTCCCGCCACTCCCACGGGAACGCGCTCGGCCATCGCGAACTTGTTCGGCAGCTCCGAAGGAGTGACGTGGCCAAACTGGCGGCGTCCTTCGCCCGCCATCAGATAGGTCATGTCAATAGCCTCTTGCACATCGCCGCGCGCTTCGTCGAGAACCTTGCCCATCTCGCGCGTCATATCCCGCGCGTAATCTTCCTTTCGCGCCACAAGAATTTCCGCGGCGCGGAAAAGAATTTCGGAGCGCCTGGGAGCGGGAGTCAGCCGCCAGTGCCGATACGCATTCGCCGCGGCCTCGATCGCCGCGACGACATCTTCTTCGCCCGAGGCGGGGAACATGCCGACCAGCTCGCTGGTATTCGCTGGATTGCGGTCCTCGAAGGCTTTGCCGCTGCGAGCCTCGATCCATTCGCCGTTGATGTAGTTCTTAAAAACGGTGGGGGCAACCGCGGTGGCCATTGTCGTTCCTCCAGTGCTGCCCTTGCGCGGGCAGGGCACGAAGTTTCGGCTAGTTGTGACGCAAAGCTGCGGCACACGCAGAACTTTAGCCTAGCAACCGGGAGGTTTCGGCGTCAAATGCGCCCAAGCTTCGCGCCACCTCTAATGATTCGATGTAGGCGCCGGGGGATCCTGGCTGGACGAAGAAGGCGAGGAGGAAGGTGAAGAAGCTGCGGAGGCAACAGGTCCGCCCCTCGACGAGGTCGAGGTTTGCGGCACCGCGGAAGGTGCGCTCGATGATGGTGTCGAATTCGGCGAACCGGGCACAATCGGCTTCGGCGCGGAAACGCCGGCAATGTCTGATCCCAGGCCGAGCTTCTGCAAAGTTGGCGCGTCCAGCTTGCCGTTCGCGTCCATGCCATTGGCGGATTGAAACTTCTGAACCGCTGCGACCGTGTTGGAATCCCATTTGCCGTTCGGTTCGCCCTGATAGTAACCATCGCGGGAGAGAGCCGTCTGGATTTCGGTTATACGATCGGCTGTGGGCGCCTTTTGTCCGCGCACTTTCTTGGCGTGATGCCTCTTCGTCTTATGGCGGGTCTTGTGATGAGCGGGAGTTGCCGAAGCGGTCGGAGACGGAGCGGCCGCAGCGCAGCTGGGAGACGTCACGCATGCCAGCGCCAGAACTGCTGCCACCGCGATGAGCCATTTCATGAAAATTTCCTCCCAACCGAGGCTGAGCTGAGACCAAATCTTGGATGCGACGCAATGCTTCCCCGTATCCTAATTATCCAGAATTGCGGCGTTCGGTAAAAGCCGCACGTCGCGGTTGCGGACCTATCAGGCAACGCTACGGAAAACGCGCGTGTCAGCGCAACAAGCCGGGGGCCATTCCGCTGCGCCGCGCTTGGTCCTCAACTTGGCTGATTTGGCCTTCGAGCGCCTGGGCGCGACGATCGAGATTCTCAAGCATGTTGGTGGTCATATTCCCACCGGCATTGGCACTGGGCTGAGCCAGGGCGATTCCCTGCGATTGCGCTTGGGCCTCAGAAGCTTGGGCGATTCCGCGCGTCTCGTTCAATTCACGCGCAAGGTCGTGCGCCTGCGTTTTCAGCATATCCTGGTGCTCTTCGGGGCTCAGCGGAGTCTCAAGCGCGGCCGCGAGATCGCTGGCGTCGCGGAGAATTCCCGGAGGCAGATCGTTGCGCCGGGCCGTGTCGCTGAGGGCATCCATTTGCTGAAGGATTTCGCCGCGCCGAGCTTCGAGCTGGGCAATCAAATTATCCGTGCCGACGCCTTCGCAGGGCGCGTATAACTGCAGCCCCGACTGAATTCCGGTGCTCGTCGCGCGAAAATCGCGCAGCTGCCGTTCCTGGCTTTCTACGCTTGCCAATTCATTTTCGAGTGAAGACATCTGGAGAATGTAGAACCGCGGATCCTGCTCCGGATTGACCGAGGCAGATGCATTTTCCGAACCGGGTTCCGTGGCCGGAGACTCCGTTACGAGAGCTGCGGCCGCGAGTTCTGCAGCGTTCGATGCCTGCGATTGCGATGCGACCGCGGGAAAATCGTCGTTTGTCCAAATTTTCTTCTCGACGTCTGGTTTCGGTTTCGGCGCTGCCGTGCTGGAGCCTCCCGCAGCCATGACCGGTGCCGAGAGCGCCGCAGAGTAGCCAACTGCAAGCAGGGATACAAGGAAAAGTGAACGTCCGGTGGTTCGCATGACAAAGCTCCTATTCGAGCTGGGTCGCGGGGAAATTAAAGTATGGCATGCGAGAGCGAGGCAGGCAAGAATTGGCGCCGGCGAAACCGGAGGTTGAATCCGACTATCGGTGTTCTAGAAAGTCGATTGCCCTGCGAACGATTTCATAGCGAGCTTCCCAGATCGTGAGCGAACGGCCGCCAATCCACGCAAAAGCTTTTGGAGCTCGATTGCTGTAACGGAGACCCAGACGCGCCAATCGTTCAAGCACGCGTAAGTCGGGGAGACCCATACCAGCGGGTATTTCGGGAGACGCCGCCAACAACTGGCGACTCATCGTTTCAGCATCGCCCCAGAACGTGTTACGCAGCCACAAAGCATGGGCTAAGGCGATACTTTCTCGATGCCCGTTTTCAAAATCAGAACGCGTCCACGGACGCATAGGATAGCGGGAAAGGAAATCGCCCTCGTCCATTTACGAGGCTCCTAAGGCACAGCGAGAAGGAATTGTTACCGGTCCGCCGGAACGGTGCCTGCGAGGAATAAAGTTAGGACGCGGTCGGCCTGATTATGACGCGCGACCTTGAAGAGCACATCCTGACCGGGCTTTAGCTTCGACATTTGCGCGCGATAATCGGCGAATGAATTTACCGGCACGTGATTAATTTCGAGAACCACGTCGCCACGGGCGAAGCCGACATCTTCGGCAAAGCTGGCGGGCTCAACTTCGGTGATTACA
This sequence comes from Candidatus Acidiferrales bacterium, assembly GCA_035949735.1. Lineage (GTDB taxonomy): Bacteria > Acidobacteriota > Terriglobia > Acidiferrales > UBA7541 > Palsa-295. Next base: position 8,007 of record DASYZC010000161.1, read on the forward strand.
GCGCCGCTGAGCTTGTCCACGCCGAGCTTATGGGCCAAGTCCGGAGTGAGCTCTTCAGCGTGTACGCCGAATTGACCGGGTTCTTCGCTCTCGCCGGGCTGCGACTCGTCGCTTTCGGCATTCTGCGGGAAAAGCTTCGAGCGATCAGCCACGGTAACAGTGACTTCCTTCGTCTGCTTGTTCCGCACGTAGTGGAGTTGCACCGACTGCCCAATGGGAGTCTGCGCGATGGGATTCACAAGATCGGTACCGCTATGAACGGGCTTGCCGTTTACATCGGTGATCACATCGCCCGGCTGTATGCCCACTTTATCCGCGGGGCTGCCCGGTTCGACGGCCTCGACCACGATGCCATACGGCGCGCCCAGCTCCTTCATCAAGACTGGATTGTTGCTGTTTTCATCCTGAAAGCTGACGCCAATGGACCCGCGAGTCACTTTTCCGGACGTGACCAACTGGTTGTAGACGGTGATCGCGGTGTTTGACGGCAGAGCGAAACCGACGCCCTCAAATCCGCGGCTTCCCGTGTAAATTGCCGTGTTGATGCCGATCACTTCGCCCGCCAAGCTGACCAGTGCTCCTCCGGAGTTCCCTGGATTGATGGCGGCGTCGGTTTGGATAAAACGCTGAAACTGATGGCCAACGTTCGAGCGGTCTTTCGCGCTGACGATTCCCGCAGTGACCGTGGAGTTCAACCCAAATGGACTGCCGAACGCCAGGACCCAATCGCCGACTTCCACTCCGTCCGAATTGCCCAACTTCGCCACGGGCAAGTCGTGATTCGCGTCAATTTTGATGACAGCGAGATCAGTCTCCTTATCCGTGCCAATCACACGCGCGTTGTAATGAGTAGCGTCGCCATCGAGCGCGACCTGGATTTTGGTGGCGCCGTCGATTACGTGATCGTTAGTGAGAATGAAACCTCGTTTATCCACGAGGACGCCCGAACCGAGGCTTCGTTCCGCATCCGGGGCGTTGTCGGGCGAGTCAAAGAAACGGTCAAAGAAATCCTGAAAGGGATCGTTTTGTCCGTGGGGCGCACGTCCGCTTTTTGGCTTTTCAATGACCTGGGTTGTCGAAATATTGACAACAGCCGGTCCAAGGCTCTTCGATATTTTGGCGAAAGCTCCCGAGAGACTCACTGGATCGGGGACGACGAGCAGCGACGCGCCACCGGACGCTTGCGCGCGCGTGGACGAGAGCGCATGTCCAGAAAAACTAGCGCCAATAACGATACCGACGCAGAGGGTGAATACCACCAGGAGGGACGCGAAAATCTTTCGATGCCTAACCCAACTCCAAAGTTCCCGAAACTGGATCCCCATCCCCCTGCTCCTTGCCAGACACGAAAAAGGCTGTGTGATTATAACACTCATTCCGCCGCGGCATCGCCGGGTTCGAATGCAAATGCCAAAATTGACAACGAGGCCAGCACGGCGGTTTCGGTGCGAAAGATGTTTCGCCCGAGCGAGGCTTCCGCGAATCCAGACGCCGTCGCGGCCCTAATCTCCTCGTCGGTCCACCCGCCTTCGGGTCCGATGGCAAGCGCCGCCGAGGCCTCCTCGTGTACCTCGGTGGGCAGCCCGGCCGCCGGCAGCACTTGCCGGAGCGCGGGCGCCGTTTGGCGCTCGGAAAGGATGATCTTCAAGCCTCTCGAGTATTTCCGAAATGCCTGTTCGGGAGTTCCAATTTCGTGTAGCACTGGCGGGCGAAGCCGGCGAGACTGCTGTGAAGACTCGAGCAGAATCCTTTGCCACCGCTCATGACGCTTTGCCGCAGCGGCGACGAGAGGCTTGTCCGTACGCGCCGCAGCCAGTGGAAGAATTTCGTTCGCGCCTAGCTCGGTCGCCTTCTCAAGACACCATTCGAAGCGGTCAAACTTCACGAGAGAGATCAGAAGGTTGATGCGCAGCGCTGGCTCGGACGCGGGAACCGGCTCGATCAGGGCAAATTCGATCCGGGTCTGGCCGCGCTTGGCGAGCTCCACTCGCTCGATCTTTGCCAGCCAGACGCGCTGGCCGTCGCTGAGTTCATAGAGCTGCCCGGGTTCGGCGCGAAGAACGCGGCCCAAGTGGTCGGCGGCTTCCCCGCGCAGGACTGCGGAGGCATCCGAAAAATCTTCCACGAAAAAACGGCGACGCATGCGCGGATTCTAGCAAGAAAGCCACCATTGAGCGCGAATGCTAAACTTTCCGCGTGCAGCAGAGCGAAGCGAACCCGCAGCGGCAATGGCCCGCGCCTCGCGGTCCGTGGATGATGAAACAAGTGTGGCACGACCTGCTCTTCATGCACTGGCCGGTGGCAATCGAGCAACTGCGCCCGCTGATTCCTGCGGAACTGGAGATCGAATCGTGCGAGGGCAGCGGCTGGGTTGGCGTGGTGCCGTTTCACATGTCCGGCATTCGGGCGCACTGGCTACCGCCTATTCCCGGCACTTCGGCGTTTCCCGAATTGAACGTTCGCACCTACGTGCGGGTCGGGGGCAAATCGGGAGTCTGGTTTTTCAGTTTGGACGCGGCGAATTCACTGGCAGTGGCTGCGGCGCGCCGGTTTTACCACTTGCCGTACTTTCGGGCGCGAATGGACGCGCGGAGCGGGCCGAACGGCGAGATTCAGTACGAGTCCCATCGAATACACAGCGGTGCGGCGAGCGCGGATTTTCGCGGCTGCTATCGCGCCTTGGATGACACTGTCTTCCAAGCGAGACGCGGAAGCCTTGAATACTTCTTGGTTGAGCGCTACTGCCTCTACGCTGCAAGTGAGAGCCGTATTTTTTGGGGAGAGATCGATCACGCGCCATGGCCGTTGCAGCGTGCAGAGGCCGAGATAGAGGTCAACACAATGGCGGCTGCGAGTGGGATTACTCTGCCAGCTTCAAAGCCGCTGCTGCACTTCGCGAAACGCCAAGAGGTCAGAGTGTGGGCGCTAGAAGCAAAGGCGCCCGCCTGAAAAGCGAGGCGGCCGCTCCAAGGGCAAAGGCAAGTAGTCCTGAACCCCAAGCGGTCAAAATTCATGCTGTTCAAGCCCGGAATCAAAAACAAAGTGACTGATTTACGCGCAGGCAAGAGTGCCTGCGCCACGAGGCGATCAGCCGAAAATGTCTTTCACCTTGTCGAAAAAGCTAGAGGTGCGCTGGGCAGGCTTATTTTCCACTTTTATGGACTGACCGAGTTGTTCGAGCAAGCGGTGCTGGTCTTTCGTCAGCTTAGAGGGGATTACCACACGAATGCTCACATAGAGATCGCCGCGCCCACCGTGAGGATTTGGCAAACCCTTTCCCCTTTGGCGGAAGACTTGACCCGATTGCGTCCCTTCGGGCACTTCGAAATCGTCGTCACCATGCAGAGTTGGAATTTTGATCTTCGCGCCGAGAGCGGCTTGCGGAAAACTTACAGGAATCTCGCAGTGCAGGTCTGCTCCCCGGCGCTCGAAAAACGCGTGGTCCTTTACTTCGAGAAAAATGTAGAGGTCACCGGTTGGGCCGCCGTTCGCGCCGGGTTCACCCTGGCCGGCCATGCGCAGGCGCGTTCCCGAATCGACGCCGGGGGGAACGGCGACTTCAATGGTGCGTTCGCGTTCGATGCGGCCCTGTCCCCGACATTCGGGGCAGGCGTCACGAATCGTTTTTCCGGCGCCGCGGCAAGCCGGGCAAGTGCGCGTGATCGAAAAGAATCCCTGCTGATAGGCGACCTGGCCATGCCCGCCGCAGGTGCGGCAGGTAACCGTTCCGGTGCCGGCTTTGGCGCCGGTGCCGCGGCAGGCTTCGCAATTTTCATGACGCGAAATCCGAATCTTGGTGTTTACGCCGTCAGCGGCCTCGTCGAAGGCAAGGGACATATCGTACCGCAGGTCGGCGCCCCGCTGCGCACGAGAACCGCGGCCTCGGCGTCCGCCGCCCGCGGCCTGGTCGAAGCCGAAAAGATCTCCGAGGATGTCGTGAAATTCTTCGAAAATCGTGGAATTGAAGCCGCTTGACTCGAAGCCGCCGTGTCCACCCAATCCGGCATGGCCAAAACGGTCGTAGACCGGGCGCTTTTGCGGGTCGGAGAGCACGCTATACGCTTCCGAGGCCATGCGAAAATTTTCCTCGGCTTCTTCTTTTTTCTCCGGATTGCGATCGGGGTGCCATTGCAACGCCGCCTTCCGATAGGCTGACTTAATTTGGTCGGAAGACGCGTCGCGAGTGACGCCGAGGACCTCGTAGTAGTCTAATTGGCTTCCGTTAGCCATCTTTACGTCTGCGCTCTCCCCCGAAGGCAAAAATCAGAAATGCCACTCAACTTTCAAATCGCGCCTAAGACGCCGATTCGCGCTTTACAACTTGCACGGACCGCCCCTCAGGTGCGGTGGCCACCCGGACCATCGCCGGACGCAAAACCTTGCCGTGAAACAAGTAGCCGGCCTGCAGCTCGCCAATTATTGCGCCCTCGGCATATTCGGAGGTCTCCGCCTGCTCGATCGCATGGTGAAAATGCGGATCAAATTGCTTGCCCGCAGTTTCCATGCGCACCAAGCCTTGTTTCGCGAGCACATCGTTCAGTTGGCGCTCGATCAGCTCAAATCCCTTGCGATATTCGGCGCTGGCCGAACCTGCATCCGCGGCGAGCGCGTGACCAAAGGCGTCGAGCACCGGAAGAATACGTTCGGCGAAGAGCTCGACGCCCCGATGGTGATCCTGATGGCGCTCTCTTTCAATTCGCTTGCGGTAATTCTCGAAGTCCGCTTGCCGGCGAACGAGGGTATCCGTTAATTCCTGTTTCTCAGCGAGCAGCTTCTGTATCTGTGCACTCAAGGCATCGGTTCCGGACGCCTCGGATTGCGCGGCGGTAGAATCGGCGGCACCGCTTCCGGCGGGCCGGTCCTCCCTCGGGCTAGCGTTTTCGTCTTGGCGATCTTTATGCGGCATGATGGAAATTCAATCCTCTTCTTGGCGCTCCGAAAAAAACTGCGCCATAAACGCGACGGCGGTAATCACGCGTTCGTAATGCATCCGCATCGGCGCTAGGATTCCGAGCGTTCCTTGCACCTGATCATTGGATGAATACGACGCGGACACGAGCGCAAGCTGTTTGCCAGCGCTCGACATTTTGTCCAGTCCGAGTTCGACATGCACCGGTTCGGGCGACTCGATGCAGCCGCTCAGGAGCGCGATCAGGCGGTCTTTTTCCTCGATGGCTTCGAGCAGGTCGCGCAATTGCTGCTGGTCCGTAAACTGGACCGCGGCGGCGATCTGCGCGGCGCCGTCGGTATAAATTTTGCGCTCGGTGCTGTTGCCGAGTACGGCCGGGTCGCACAGCATTAGGGCATCGCCCGCCAGGCGGCCGTACTGCTCCCGGTCGCGCTCGATTTGCGCGCGAAGGTCGGCGCGCATCGCCTCGAGCGTCCAGCCTATATAGTGCCGGTTGATATGATCGGCTACGCGGTCAAGATCCACCTGGCTAAATTGACGCTCCGGCCGAATCAGCTTATCCCGCGTGGCGCCCCCTGTGGTTACCAGCACCACGAGGACGCGATGATCAGGGACGAGAAGGAAGCGTACATGTTCGACCATGCTGCGAGCCAGGGGCGGCGAAATGAAGATGCCGAGGCCTCGCGAAACCGCCGAGAGGACTTGACTTGCCCGCTCCATCACTGCTTCGGGAGTTTCAGCAGCTTCCAATTCGCGGCGGATCCACTGGCGATCTTCGGGGCTTGCCGTGGCTTGCGCGGCAACCTGCTCGACAAAAAAGCGATACGCCGCAGCGGTTGGCACACGTCCAGCCGACGTATGGGGCTGGTGAAGATAGCCGCCTTCCTCCAGCTCCGCCATTACGTTTCGGATGGTGGCGGGGCTCAGAGACTCGACATGGCGCTGGGCCGCACTGCGTGACGAGACGGGTTCGCCCGTTTCGATATACGTGCGAACGATGTCCGTCAGAATCTGCCGGTGGCGCTTATGCTGTAAGACGATAGGGCTCATGTGCCAGCCAAATTCCTTGGCGCGGCGTAACGCGCCTGTCACCTATTTCGTGTGTCTATTTTACCGCAAATGAAATTTTAGTCGCGGCGAAGAGTTGCGTCAACTTTGCCAATCGGCACGTTGCGAAGAAGCAGGAACGGCAAGAACAGCTCCGTAAGTCAAATAATATCGGGCACAACCCGCGAGGGCTGTGCCCGATCGGCGTTGAAGAGAATCCGGTAGGGAGGGTTAGTCGACTAATGCACCAGCCTCGGGCATTTGTAGTTTGGCCTTGGCCAGTGCGCGGACGATATTGGTCTCGACAGTCTGTTCGGTTGTGTTGCGCACGGTAGCCAGTTCGCTCACCAGGAGATATTTTGCGCGCTCCAGCATCTTCTTTTCCCGAAAAGAAAGCGGCTTCGTGCGGCTAAGAGCGACCAGGCCTTTGAGAACGGCGGCAACTTCCATCAAAGAGCCCGTGCGCATTTTGTCCGAATTCTCCTTGAAACGGTGCTTCCAATCGTGATGGGAAGCGGATCGGCCTTTTTCAAGGTACGAAAGAACAGCCCCTGCCTGAGTTGAACGGATCACCGGTCGCAATCCCACGTTTTCCACATTTCCCTGCGGGACCATTACCTTCAAGCCGCTCGAAAGGATACGCAACATATAAAAGCGCTCCGACCTGCCGTTGACATAGCCAAAACTGATCTGTTCGATCAGTCCAACACCATGATTCGGGTAGACAACCTTCTCGCCTAGCTTAAAGTCCATAAGTGGAAGTTCCCTCCCCCCAACTACTACTAGAAGTTTAGGCGCGCGTTACTGGGGCGTCAAGTTATTCCGGCAAATCTCTACAGGATTTAGTGGGTGGAAGCGGAGGTTTTTGACGCAGTTTGGCAGTGCAATTGCCCTATAATCGCTGCGTGCTGATCCTCGCCTTGGATACATCCTCGCCATCCGGAAGTTTAGCCGTACTGCGGGATTGCCAAGTTATCGGAGCAGTCTCCACGTGGACCAGCGAAGTGTATTCTTCGCGGATGTTTCGCCACCTCGATTTCTTACTTGGTGAACTCTCTTTGAATCTAAGAGAGTTCGATCTTTTTGCCGTGGCAGTGGGTCCCGGATCGTTCACGGGACTGCGCGTCGGCCTCGCGGCGGCGAAAGGCTGGGCTGAGGTCTACGGCAAGCCGGTTGCGGCGATCAGCGGACTCGAAGCCATCGCCACGCAGTCGCGTTCCCCCGATTTGATCTTGGTCGCTGTTACCGATGCCCGTCGCGGGCAAGTCTATTGCGGACGTCATCGGCGGATGCAGGGTCAGGGTGATGATGGCCTTGCACTCGATGGCGAAGAATGCGTGATGGACCCGGAGGAATTTGTCAGCGCTCTTTCGGAAATCGCGGACAATTGCCCGTTCACCGTCGTAACTCCGGTACCCGAGCTTCTGTCCAAAATACTCTCTGATCATAAGGCACTGCTGGACAGGCGCGAACCGAGAATCGATGAGGTGTCGCCGATTCTAGCGCCCCACGTTGGACGCCTCGGTTACATTCGGGCGCAACACGGCGATCTTGACGATGCGCTTACTCTTGCCGCCAGCTACATTAGGCGCACCGACGCCGAGCTAAAATGGAAAGCGCCGAGCGGAATTTGAGTCTGCGGCCGATGCTGGCGAGCGACGCTGACGCCGTTGTCGAGATCCAGACGGCATCCCCGGAAATCGCACAATGGACAGCGCGCGATTACGCCAAGGTTCCTAGTGCCGGAATGACAGCGTGGGTTGCCGAAACGGAAGGAGGTATCGCCGGCTTTCTTGTCGCGCGACGAATCGCGGGCGAACTTGAAATACTAAACCTTGCAGTGCGGCCTGATGCGCGCCGCCGCGGCATCGGCCATGCTCTCATCCGATTCGCATTTGCGTGGGGCAAGCAGTTCGACGCGAAGAAGGCGCATCTCGAAGTCCGGGCCTCGAATCTAGTTGCTTTGGAATTCTACAAACGCCACCAATTTCAAGAAACGGGGCGCCGCCCTTTGTATTACTCTAATCCTGTGGAAGATGCGCTGGTGCTAACAGCGCACGTCTCCTAAGCGCTAGCCCAGCGCCCTCCGTGCGATCCTTTGCTGCTAGAATGACCTTGTGAAAAAGTATGACGTTGCAATCGTCGGCGGCGGAATCATCGGCGCAACGATCGCCTTAGAACTGGCACGCGACAAGCTGACAGTACTGGTTCTGGATCGCCAGCAGCCAGGGCGCGAGGCGTCTTGGGCCGCGGCCGGAATGCTATCTCCCGCACCAGATTCACCCCGCGACGGGCCGCTAGTCCCTTTGTTGCGCCGAAGCCTCCAGCTCTATCCGGAGTTTGTAGCCACCATTGAGGAAGAATCAGGTAAGCAGACAGGACATGCGCGCAATGGGGCACTTCAGATCTTTCGCGGACCGAATGGCGAGGCGGATCGTGACGCTGAGATCGTCGAGCATCGCCACCTGGGACTTACGGCCGAACCAATCGGACTGGAAACAGCAAGAGAATGGGAACCATCGATTGAGCCATCAGCGGCCGCAGCAGCGTGGCTGCCCAACGAGGCAACAATTGAGCCTCGTTTACTCATGGATGCTGTGCTGAGTGCGGCAGAGCACAATGCAGTTGAAATCCGTTCGGGTTGCGAAGTGAACGGCCTTTTGCGTGAGGGCGAGCGTTGCACAGGAGTAATGGCTCGCGGCGAGCGTATTACGGCCGGCAATGTGGTGCTCGCAGCGGGTTGTTTTTCGGGGCAAATTCTGGAAGCGAGCGGGTTCACGGCTGCTTATGCGCTTACTCGGCCTGTGCGCGGGCAAATGCTTTGTCTGCGGTCAAACGATGTAAGGCTTCGCCGCGTCGTGCGCTCGCATCGAACGTATCTAGTGCCTCGCCAGGATGGGCGGATCGTCGCTGGCAGCACGCTCGAAGAAGCGGGCTTCAGAAAGCAAGTGACGCCTGCGGGTCTAATTCATATATTGGAGGGAGCCTTGGCGCTTTGCCCTGCTCTTGGCAATGCTGAGGTGCTGGAAACATGGTCGGGTTTGCGCCCGGGAACCTCCGACGACCTTCCGATCATTGGACCCACTGAAATGGAAGGGCTGTTGATCGCCACCGGCCACTACCGCAACGGAATTCTTCTAGCACCGGTCACAGCAAGACTCATACGGAACTTCCTCACGCGGTCGCACACCGATTTTGAATCGCAAGCGTTCTCTCCGCTGCGATTCGCGCCCCAAGCTCGGGCCGCAACATAGGATTGGGCGTTGGGTTCTTCCGATTCGCTCAGAACGGAATCCTGTTTCGCTGAGGCTCTCGATTCGGCGGTCCCGCAAGTGCGGAGGCCTGACCCGGCCCGGTGAATTGCACCTTGTCAGCATCGAGATAGATCGGACGTTCGATCACGGCTTCCAGAGTCGAGCCGCGAGGCAACTCAGCGTCAGGCCCGCGCGTCAACAACACAGCTCCAAGTCCGGCCACGGCTCCGACGCCGGCGCCAATTCCAACTCCCTTGCCGATATTTCCCGCAGCAGCTCCGACCCCGGCGCCAATTCCGGTTCCAGCTTCGGTGGACCGGATGACGGTGCCCACATCCGATGTCTTGTCGCTGTCGCCGACGATTTGTCCCTCGTTATTCACCCTTTCTCCGCCGCCGGTGCCCGCGCCGTTGGGCATCGCGTTGAGATTCACCATGTAGCCATTGGGAAGAATCATTTCCGTGAGCCTCATCATCAATTCTCCGCGCCCCTTGATCCTTCCAGGCCGCTTCGATTCGGTGATTTCGCCGCTCACATAGGAACCGGCGGGAATTACAACGTGCCCATCCACCATCACTGGGAAAATCGTCTCGAAGTAAACGGGATCGCCGGGTTTAGCGCTACGCGTCGAAATCGCGTTGTGCAACACGAGCGGAATATGAGTGCCGGATGCCACCTCGATTTGCGCCTTCTTGGCGGTCGTCTGCGCTGAAATGTTGGTCGCGGCCGCGGAAGCCGGCGAGGCTGCGGACGATTGCTGGGAAGGCTCGGAGGCCGAGGCGGACCGCGTTGCTGGCCCACCTGGTTGCTGGGCGCTCGCAGTGGCGGCAAGTACAAGGCCAACGATGATCGCACCCGTTCGAGACCAGTAAATCCAACGGCTTCTCATGATTTCTCCTCCAGCGGGCCGTTTTTCCAAAGATGCGCCGTCGGATCGGGAGGATGCCCACAGGCTCATGCTTTTGGAATCACGGGCAATTCTATTCCACTCATCCGACGCAAACAGCATGATCTCTTGGTTTTACTGTTCCTAACCCGTGCTTTCTCCGTGTTTCATCCCGCAGTATACGACTGGGCACGCAGGGTACAGCACTGCGACGAAGGCCGGTGTCCCGCCCGTTATACTGAGCCCGGGTCATCTAAGGACCGGCGGCGTCTCTCATGCACTTTCGATTGCAGACATCTTTGCGCGCAAAAACCCTCGCGATCATCATTCCAGCCGTTATTGTGCTGGTGGTCGGGCTCTACTCCCTGTCGCGTATGGTGCTAATGAGCGGCTTTTCCCATGTGGAAAGGGATTTTGCCGCAGACAACCTCTCTCGCGCATCCAGTGCGCTTTCGAACGAGATTGACAACCTTCAGCACTCGACGGCGCAAGTGGCATCTCAGGACCAGATGTCCGAATGGATGCGCCAAAAGGATGTGAAGCGAGTTACCGCCCAGTTTACGCCTGACGCTTTCGAGCAGCTTCGTGTGAATTTCGTCGTGGTCTTGGACGCCCAGGACCAAGAGATTTTCTCGAAAGGTTTCGAATTGGCTGCAATGGAACCAGGCCCAGTACCGGAGGATCTTGTTGCCTATTTAGGGCCGTGGTCCCCACTCGTCGCATCAACGGGCGCCAACCGCGACGCTGGCGGAATTGCCTTGCTCTCTTCGGGGCCTGCGCTGATCGGATCGAGTGCTATTGAGCCGACAGGCTCACACGGCCCTCGAGTCGGCACGTTGGTTTTTGGGCGTTTCCTTGATTCGGATGAAGTTGTACGGCTGGGTCAGATGACCTACATGCCCGTGGACGTTGAGCGGTTTGACAGTAATTTCATGCGCCCCGATTTTCGCCGCGCCGCCTCCGCGATTTCCCCACAGAACCCTGTCTTCATACATCCCGAGTCCGCTGGTTCGCTGGGCGCGTACCAGGTATTGCATGACATTTACGGCAACCCGGCGGCTATCCTTCGCATTCTTCTTCCCCGGAACATATATCGGCAGGGCCAGACCAGTTTGCTTCAGGTTCTGCTGCTGCTATTGGCGGCTGGTTTTGCGTTCGGCGCCGTTACGCTTTTCCTGCTTGAGCGCTTTGTAATTTCCCGCGTCGCGGGACTCAGCGAAAACATCACCAGGATCGGCGCAAGCGGCGATCTCGGGGCCCGACTGCGTGTCTCAGGCAAGGACGAGCTTGCTCATCTGGAAGGTACGATCAATAGCATGCTTGAGGACTTGGAGACGGTTCAAAATGCCAGGCGGGAGGAGCGAACTCGTTTGGCGGTGATGGTCGAAAAAGTCCCGGCCGTCCTCTGGACCGCGAATGCTGACCTTGCGATTACCTCCGCCACCGGCGCTGGATTAGTGCCCTTGGGGTTCAAGGAGCGCGAGCCGATCGGCCTACCACTCCTCGAGTTTTTCCACACCGGCGATCGCGACTCTCCCCCCATTGCGGCTCATCGCGCGGCCCTCGCCGGGGAGTCCGTTGCCTGCGAGATTGCCTGGAAGGACCGACGCTTCGAATCACACCTCCAGCCCCTGCGCGACGGGGACGGAGCTATTCACGGCGTAATCGGCGTTGCACTGGACATCACCGAACGCGAGCGCCTCACCGATCAACTGCGGCAATCGCAGAAAATGCAAGCCATCGGTGAGCTCGCCGGGGGCGTTGCCCATGACTTCAATAATTTGCTTATGGTCGTGAAGGGCCATTCTCAGCTCCTCCTTGACCGACTGCCCGATTCCTCGCCGTTAAGGCCCGGCGCACAGCAAATCGAAAGAGCGGCCGATCGCGCTGCATCCCTCACCCGGCAATTGCTCGCCTTCAGCCGCAAACAAGTCCTCCAGCCTCGCGTCCTGGACATGAATGAGGTGGTCAACGGAATGATTCGCATGTTCTCACGCGTGATCGGGGAGAACATCGACATGGTCTTTGTGCCCGCCGCCGATCTCTCGCGCGTCAAAGCCGATCCCGGTCAAATCGAGCAGGTCCTGCTGAACCTAGTGGTCAATGCGCGGGATGCGATGCCCACCGGTGGCCGCTTGACGATCGAAACGTCGAATGTGGAGCTCGATCGCAGCTACTCCGCAACTCATGCCAGCGTCGAACCCGGCGATTATGTGATGCTCAGCGTCACCGACACTGGCTGCGGCATGAGTGAAGAAACTCAGTCCCGCATTTTCGAGCCATTTTTTACAACCAAGGGCCCCGGAAAGGGCACCGGGCTCGGTCTTGCAACCGTTTACGGAGTTGTGAAGCAGAGTGGCGGTTACATCTACGTCTACAGCGAAGTCGATTGCGGCACCACTTTCAAAATCTACCTGCCGCGGGTGATTGCCCAACTCGACAAGCCCACGGGTGAAGCGGCTGTTCCCGGCCGGGCGCGGGGATCGGAAACTATCCTCTTTGTCGAAGACGAGCAGAGCGTGCGCGAACTCGTGCGGCAATACCTGACTGCAACCGGCTACACCGTGCTTGAGGCCTCCGACGGAGCGAGAGCCCTAAAGATCGCCGAAGGGCACGCCGAGCCGATTCACATTTTGATCACGGACGTGGTGATGCCTCATCTCAGTGGTCCTGATCTGGCAACGCAGCTGGGAGCTTCACGGCCTGACCTCAAAGTCTTGTTCATCTCAGGCTACACGGACGATACCGTCTTCCGTCACGGCGTGCTTGAGGGCGGCGTGGCATTCCTGCAAAAACCGTTCAACCTGAAGGCTCTCGCGGCCAAGATTCGGGAAATGCTGGATGGACAGCCCGTTGGCGCAATGACCGGCGTGCAGTCCGAAAAAGTTTGAGCGGTTTGGCTTTCCTGCCCGGTGTCGCTGTGGCTCGTTGGAATTTCCGTCACGCGCTATATCAAGAAAACAGTCTGCCCGCTCAAATCAAACCGCTTGCGGCACCGAATGTTACGGCACGCAACCATATTGTCGATTCGGACCATGTAGGAGCGCGCTTTCGCGAACTGCTTTCTATCTTCCTCGTTGGCGCCGCCAGGAGGTTGAGATTTCTTCGTCCGAACCATCCAGCGCACCGGAAAGGTGCCCTCTTGCCGGCAATGCGGGCACACCATTGGTATCTGCTTGGTTTCTTCCTTCTCATCGTAGAAGCGCTTCTCGTCCATTTGCCCCCGCACTCTCAATTCTGCCGATTCGATCGGGCGTGCTCAAGCTCTTAGTGCATTCCGTCCAAGGCCGCAAATTCGAATCCAGCGTCCTTCCACCGCGGCAGCCAATATTCCAGTGCGGCAACGGTGTGGCTGCGATCGCCATCCGCCACTCGATGATCGCCGTCATGTAGAAGGACAATATCGCCTCCGCGTACGCGGCGCAACCGCCGGGTTACGCGCTCTGCAGGCTGTGGCTTCCAGTCTCGCGCCCACCGCGACCACATCACGACTCCTCGATCGCCCCGCCTTCGCACGATCCCGCCAAGCAGCGGGCTCCGAAAGCCGAATGGCGGGCGCACCCACCGCGGCTTGTGACCTGTGGCCCTCTCGATTGCATCATCGCAACGCTTCAATTCCTCTGCAATTCTCGTCGGCGAAAGAAACGTTAGCGCCGCGTGGCTATTCGTGTGGTTGCCAACCGTGTGCCCGCGAGATGCAATCTCTCCCGCAAGTGATGGCGCAGCCCGCACCCATTCCCCGATCAGAAAGAATGTGGCTTCCACTTCGTGACGACCCAGCAGGTCCAGCAGCCGTGGAGTGACCGCCGGATTCGGGCCGTCATCAAATGTGAGCGCGATGGTGGAATCATTTCCCGTCTTCCGAATTGTGGCCCCGAACAACTCCGAAGATGGAGCAACGGCGGCCCACGCAAATGTTCCGCTCGCTGCGCATACTCCGCCGCAGGCTGCTAACACTGGGATCTCGTGCATGGCTTCGACAAATTCTCCCACCGCTGCGCACAAAACGCTACCGGATGGGTTTCGGTCCTGCCATTTGGTACCATTCGCGCAACACCGAGCCGCGAATGCCACTCCCTCTAACGACCACGACGAAACTCCCTGCTTGGCTCCGCTGGGCCGCGCTCTTGTGGCTTGCGATCTGGATTCCGGTTTATTGGCGGGCATGGGGTGGAGCAAATTTCCTGCACCTTTGCGACATCGCCGTGCTCTTGACGTGCATCGGCCTCTGGTTTAACAGCGCCCTCTTGATTTCAAGCCAGGCTGTCGCATCACTCCTCGCGGATGCGGCATGGGCGCTCGATGCGGCATCGAAGCTATTTCTCACGCATCCCCTCGTTCCGGGGATTGAGAGTTCTTTCGATCCCCGTTACGCGCTATGGATACGACTTCTTTCGCTATACCACTTGGTGATGCCGCCGCTGCTGCTCTGGGCGATATCTCGCATCGGCTACGACCGTCGCGGCTGGGTGTTGCAATCGGCGATCGCGCTCCCGGCGTTCGTCGCCGCCCGATTCACGTCTCCAGCCGACAACATCAACTTCGCGTTTCTCGACCCATTTTTTCACAAGCAGATTGGGCCTGCGGCGGTGCACGTTACATTGAGCTGGTTGTTTATGGTCGTCGTCGCGTACTTGCCCACGCACGCTCTAATCAAGCACTACCTTCGCCCGCCCATCGATGGCGAAGCCGTTGGCGCAGCGTCCCGATAGCTTGGCGGGAGAGGAAACAGAGTTCGTTCTGAGCGGTCGTACGGGATACAAGAGTGGCGTCACGGAACTGCCATAGGGGCGCGCACAGTGGGCACAGCGCAATCTCAGCCAAAGCCGAATATTAGTTCCCCGATTCTGGCGTGGCCGGAACACTCTCCCGCACAACGGGAGGGACGGGTTGCGTAATTGCGCCTTGCAGCGGCTTTGCAGGCAGGCGAATGTGGAACGATGTGCCCACCCCCGCTTCGCTTTCCACCCAAATGCGCCCCCCATGGTCACTGACCACGGACTGCACGACCGCCAGGCCCAGTCCGCTGCCATGCTGCTTCGTCGTGTAATAAGGCGTGAATAAGCGGCTGCATTCCTGGGGCGTCAATCCTGTTCCCGTGTCGGAAACTTCCAGTTCCACTGCATCGTTTGCTTGGCTAGTGCGCAGCATTAGAACGCCGCCGCCCGGCATTGCGTCCATCGCATTTAGTATTAAGTTATCGAGCGCGCGGCGCAGTAGCGATGCATCTGCCTGAACCAAAGGCAGATTCTCTTCCAGGTGCAGTTCCGGCGTAATCGGGGGTCTGCCGACCGCTCCAAATTCTCCCTCGTATTGTTTGACGATTCCGCGGACAAGGTCGTTCAAATCCACGGACGCCAGTTCCGGCTGCGGCAACTCTCCAAAATCGCGGAATTTGCCCACAATCGTTTCGAGCTTTTCGATTCCTGAGAGCAGTTCGGCTGCCTCGGCGCGAGATGCTTCGTTCGACCGCTCGGGATTCTCCTCTTGACTGCGCTGAAGGTTTTCAGCCGTGGTTTGAAGCGCCAGTAGCGGATTCCTTATCTCGTCGGCAAGTCGCCGCGCAAGCTCCCGCCATGAAGCGGCGCGTTCCGTCTGCACCAGGCGATCGCGCTGTTCGCCCAACTGTTCGCTCATGTGGTTGAAAGCCGATGCGAGGCGGCCGATTTCGGCGCTTCCGCTAACGTTCGCGCGTGTGTTGAGCTTTCCCTCTGACACATCCCGCGCGCATGTCTCCAGCCTTCTTACTGGATTCGTCACCGCCGCCGCGCCCCACCAGCTTAGAAGCAGCCCGAACACTAAACCTAATGCTGCAACCATTGTCTCTAGAAAAAGAAGCCTCCGCTCGACTTCGGCGGTTTCGCGTTGCGAGCTTCCCACCAGCAGCACGCTGAGGACTTCGCCCTGTCGTCCCAGCAGCGGCACGGCCTCAAAGGTTTCCGCGCTCGCCGCATCTGGCGTCCAAGCAATGCGAAACGTTTGCTGGCCGGGGTGCTGCCGCTGCTGCTCGATTGGAGCCGCAAAACGCTCGCCCTGCAACAAAGGCCCGGATTCTGCAATCAAATTTCCCGCCTGGAAACTGGGATCAAGATTGAGATACAGCAGCGCGCGCATTCCAGTGGGCAAAACCAAGGACGAGAGAAAATCCTTTCCCACGCGCGCTCCGCCAAAAATGTAAAGATCCTTGTCTCCCACGCGCACCTTCGAAACGGACATCAGGCCCAGCGCCGGACCGTTCTGCGTATCCACTCTCGCAAGAAACGAGCCCCGTGTCGCCCAATCTTGCGCCTGCGCCAGCCACTCAATTTTGTTGCCGAAGTGCGAGGGCCATTCGTTGGAGGAAATGATCGACTCGTCATTCGAGACGAAATCAAGGAAGTCGAGTTGGTGAGCCTGCGAAACGCCGCGCGCATCGCTCACGTAGACCGAAACATCCGCTTGTGGGCGGCTCAGGTCGATTGCCATGCGCACGGTGGCCTCGGCGTCTGCGATTGCCTGCACTTGATGAGCCACATCTTGTCCGCGCCGTTCGAACTCGCGTTGAAATTGGCCAAGCAGCGCTTCGCTGTGCTGCCGGTTTGACTCGTCCAGCGCGCGCCGCGTCAGAATGGTCACACCCACAGCCATCGCCCCCACCGAAAGCAGGAGCGCCAGCATGAAAAGCACGAAAAGCTTAGTGCGAAATGTCACCGCAAAACCCTTCGTCCAGAGCTTTACGCGAGGCGATGCTTCGTCGAGTCTGGATTTTCGCCTAGCGAGTCGTCCGCATCATATCTCAACGCAACCTTGGGAGAGCCGGAGATTTGCGCCCTCTGCGCTTTGTTTCAAACATCGCGAAGCGATTTGCGGCACGGCAAGATTCCGAATCCGCGGCGACGAATACGATAGAATGCGCCGGGCAATTCCCGGCGACGGCCCGCCGATATCGATCCCGGCGTGAATTCGATGAACCTATATGTGCGAATAGCGGCTCCTCTTCTAATCCTCGCCTGCGGACTATCCACAGGAGGCCAGCGTTCCAGGCGTGCCCGCCCCTCGCATCGACGATCTGCTCCCGCACCAGCCGTCGCGCCAGAAAGTGCCCAGCACGTTGACGCAATCCGCGAAAACAATATAGGGATCGCCCTGATGGATCGCCATCAGTTTGCCGAGGCGCTTGGAAAGTTCCAAACGGCGTGCGTAATGAATCCTAAGTCCGATACGGGCTGCCTCAATATGGGCATCGCGTTTTTGAACATGCGTCAGTTCGAAGACGCTCAGCGCGTGCTCGCGAAATCTGTTGAGCGCGATCCGAAAAATCCGCGCGCCTGGTTCAGCCTCGGGTTGCTCGAAATCGCGACGGGGCAGCCGCAAAATGCCTCTCCGGATTTCGAAAAGGTCGCCGCCATTGACCCTAACGACGCCGACACACAGTATTTCATCGGATATCTGGCGTCCCAGCGGCGACAGTACGACGTGGCAGCCACCGCGTTCCAGCGTGCCATTGCTGTCGATCCTTTCCACATCTCCGCGGAACAGGGATTGTCTGATGCGGAGCGACGCCTGGGCGATGTCGAAGACGCAGAAACACATCAGGAACGCGCACAGCAAATAGTTTCAGCGCGCCTCGGCAAGCCCATTCGCCCCGGATATGGCAACGAGGGAAAATACTCGCTGGCTGAGGAAATGAACGAGCCGTCAGAGGCAGCTTCGCCCGCCATTCCCGTCCGTTTCGTCAACGTCAGCTCCGTTGTGGGACTGCCATTCCAGCCGGCAACCGGTCGCGAGATCCGGCGCCGAGCCGCACGAGGCCAGCACCCACCTATCCCGGCAAACGATTCCGAGGACGTACCAGAAACGCTCGCGCATTTTCTCGGCAGCGGGGCATGCGTCTTTGATTACGATGGCGATGGCCGCCCGGATATTTTCCTAGCCAACTCCGATGGCCGAGGCCATCCAGCGCTCTATCGCAACGCGGGTAAAGGAAGATTCGTGAATGTCACGAAAGCGGCCGGCCTGGATTTTCAGGGCGAAGGAATGGGCTGCGCCGTGGGCGATTACGATAATGACGGCCACCCCGATCTCGCCGTCACCTCCGGCGACGGAATCATCCTTTTTCACAACAACGGAAATGGCACGTTCAAGGATGTCACAGAAGAGGCGGGCCTCCGTTCAACCGAGCCCACCGCCGCGCTCGCCCTCGGCGTGACATTCGTTGACTACGACGGCGATGGTGATCTCGATCTTTACGTCACGCGATTCAACAATTTCCCTCTCCCGCACCCAACCCAGCCATTTTCGTTTGCAGAAGATGCCGTGCCGCCCGGAAATGTTCTTTGGCGCAACCAGGGCGCCGGCCATTTTGTAGACGCTACGAACCACCTGGGACTCGGAGGCAGCGCAGCGTCGGTGGGCGCGCTCGGAATCAACCTGCGCAACGACGCCATAATCGATTTCGTCTTGGCCGCGTGGCAGAAATTCCCATCCGTGCTCGTAAACGGGCTGGACGCCAAATTTCACGATACAAATCCATGGGCCATCAGCATGCCAGGACCCGCAGCCGGCGTTGCAGCCCTCGACTTTGATGGCGACGGCTGGATGGACTTGGCCTTCACCCATTGGGCTCCGCCAGGCCTCACCATTTGGCATAACATTGGCGGCAGATCGTTCGAACGCCTCCCGCTCGTCGGCCCCGACTGGATGCGCGGATGGGGCATCGCGGCACTCGATTACGACAACGACGGCTTGGTTGACTTGGTGGCCGTCGGTGAAACCTTCTCCGGTGAAGGGCGCATCCTCCTTCTGCGCAATGAAGGCGCGGCCGGGTTTCACGACGTCACCCACGAAACCGGGCTAGACAGAGTAGTGCTCCACAATCCACGCGGTGTGATCCCTTTTGACTACAATGGCGACGGCGCGCCCGATTTGCTTATTACGCAGAATAACCTTCCGCCCATCCTGCTGAAGAACGTAGGCGGCAACAAGAACAACTGGCTAAAAATCGCCGCCCTCGGTGACGCCGACAGCTCCATGGGAATTGGAGCCAGAATTGAAATTTTTTCGGGCGCCAGGCGCCAGACTTGGCAGGTTTCGGGAACCACAGGCTACCTCAGTCAGGGACCGCCGGAGATTCTCGCCGGACTCGGCATGAATAGCTTGGCCGACGTGGTTAAACTGCATTGGCCTTCCGGGCTTCTGCAGGACGAAATCCAAATCCCCGCCGACGTTCGCAGCCCCATCGCGGAAACCGACCGCGCCGAAAACCCTCGCTAGATTCCCTCGAAGGTACGTGGCGCAACCGGTGATGGCGAAGAATCAGTCCTGCGCGCCCGCAAAGGTTAAAATGTAGCGAAGCTCGTCAGCCACGCTAACCATCGGTTGACAAACGAACGGCCTAAAACCGCCACTCTTGATGCTCAATCGCGCTTTCACCGTAGACGATTTTTCTTTACACCAACAGGTACTTGCGCGAATTCGACCCCTTGTGTAAAGATTTTCTTCGTATCCTCGTAGTATGCCCATTCGGCCCGCATCTCCACACCGGCGCGAAGCCGTCATTCACAGCGGCATTGCCTCGTGACCAACTCAATCACTGGAGCTTGGCGTACTCGGCTTTAGCTTCCTTCAGGATGGGGATGTCCGGGTCGGCATCTTTCCACAACGCGAGGAAATCCTGATAAGCGGCTGCCGCTTTCCCTTTGTCGCCTGAGAGCGCGTAGGCGCGGCCAAGTCCGAGGTGCGCCAGTGCGCCGATCGGCTCGTTTGTAACGATCCCGGGATGGTCGAGAATTTTCTGGAACTCGGCTGCGGCGGAGGCACCCTGCTTTGCAGCTATATACGCCTGCCCGCGAAAATAAGCCGGACCTAGGCTCATGCTTGCTCGGTTCCCTCCGAGT
>DASYZC010000162.1:0-9098 GCA_035949735.1 Candidatus Acidiferrales bacterium
GCGCGACTTCAGTGACGATTTCGAGATGTCTCCATCGGATGTGGCCCTGTCGCTGCTGCCTTTGGCGCACGTCTACGAGCGGACCATCGACTACGGAAACATTTTTCGGGGAGTCTCAATCGCGTATGTGGAGCAGCCGGAGACGGTGGCGCAGGCGCTTCTCGAAGTGCGGCCCACAACGATGGCGGCAGTGCCGCGGTTTTACGAAAAGACCTATGCGAATATTATCGAAAAAGGCCATCAAGAATCGGGATTGAGAAGGACGATCTTCGACGATGCGATGCGCGTGGCCGCAAAGGCCGTTCCGTGGCGAGCGCACGGCAAAAGCGTTCCTTGGACCGTCAAGCTGCGGTGGTGGTTTGCAGACCGCTTGGTCTATTCAAAAATCCGTGCGGGCGTAGGGGGCCGGATTCGCATCTTTAGCTCCGGTGGCGCGCCGCTGGCGCCGGAGCTGGCCGAATTCTTCTGGTCCGTCGGTTTACCGGTTTTCCAGGGCTACGGGCTGACGGAAACGTCGCCGGTGGTTACGTTCAATTCGCCAAAGAAAAATAAGGTGGGCACGGTTGGGCGTCCGATTCCCAACGTGCATCTGCGGATTGCCGGCGATGGAGAAATTCTGGTGAAAGGGCCGTGTGTGATGCAAGGCTACTACCACAAGCCCGAGGAAACGCGCGCGGTGCTTACGTCCGACGGGTGGTTTTCCACCGGAGATATCGGTCGGCTTGATGAAGAAGGCTTTCTGACGATCACCGACCGCAAGAAGGAACTGCTGAAGACGGCAGGCGGGAAGTTCGTCGCGCCGGCGCCGATCGAGAATCTGTTGAAGACTTCCCCGCTGATTTCAAATGCCATGGTGGTCGGCGACCGGCGGAAATTCGTTTCCGTGCTGGTGGTTGTGAACTTCGCGGGGATCGAGGAGGAAGCGCGGAAGGTGGGGCGGGAATTTTCGACCGCGGCTCAAGCGATCGGCGATCCGTGGACGCGCGAGCTGATGTCACATGAAATTGAGCGGCTTAGTTCCTCGCTGGCGCAGTACGAAAGGCCGAAGCGGTTCGCGCTGCTGGAACAGGATTTCACATACGCGAATGGCGAGCTGACCTACACCCTGAAACTGAAGCGGCGCGTGATCGAGGAGCGCTACCAGGACACCATCGCCCGACTGTATGCGGATGTGGAGGAACCCCATCCTCAGCCGGCCGGGTAGCCTCCTCTTCCGTACCGCGGAATTATCGGAGCCGGAGTAGAATGTCGGCGGAGAGAGATATGACTGATCAATTGGTGATTGCGGGGCGGCCGTTTAGGTCGCGGCTGATCGTGGGGACCGGGAAATACCGCAGCTTTCAGGAGATGGCGCGGGCGCATGCGGCATCAGGCGCCGAGATGGTGACGGTGGCGGTGCGGCGCGTGAACCTGACGGACCGCAGCAAGGAATCGCTGCTCGATTATATCGATCGCGACAAATTGTTCATTCTGCCGAACACGGCCGGGTGCTATTCCGCCGATGAAGCGGTTCGAGCGGCGCGGTTGGGGCGCGAGGTCGGGCTCTTCGAGTGGGTGAAGCTCGAAGTGATTGGCGATGAGCAAACGCTATTTCCGGAAACCGAAGAATTGATTCGCGCGACGAAGACGCTGGTGAAAGAGGGCTTCGTCGTTCTGCCGTACACCAGCGACGACCTGATTGTGGCGCGTAAGCTGATCGATGCCGGGGCTTCGGCGGTGATGCCGTTGGGCGCACCGATCGGGTCCGGCATGGGAATTCAGAATTTGGCTAACTTGCGAATCTTGCGCGAGCGCGTCACGGAAGTCCCACTCATCGTGGACGCGGGCGTCGGTACCGCATCGGATGCAGCGATTGCGATGGAGCTGGGCGCCGATGGCGTCCTGATGAACACCGCAATTGCAGGTGCGCAGGACGCGGTGCTGATGGCGGAAGCGATGCGCGCGGCAGTCGAGGCCGGCCGAAAGGCGTTTCTAGCCGGACGGATTGAGAAGAAGTTGTATGCCACAGCATCGAGCCCCGTGACGGGCGTCGTGAGGTAAGGTCGGACCAGGTACTCCCCTCAGAGCCATTTCTCGAAGTCTAGCGAAACAGGATATGCCAGGAGATGTCCACGAACGCGTGGACGAGCGTGCCGGGGACGAGCGAGCGCGTTCTCATCCACGCGTGGCCGTAAAACAGGCCGGCGACAGTGGCCAGGAGCACGTACTTCCAGTTGGGATAGGGCGCGTGGAAGATGTGCGAGAAACCGAAGATTATTGAAGTGACCCCCAGCCCGGCCCACTCGTTCTTCATGGTGCGCGAAAGCAAATTCTGCAGGATGCCGCGAAACAGGAATTCCTCGGGCCAAGCCGTAAAGAATAGGATTCCGAGCGCCGACAATGGGAGGAAATGATCCCGGCGCAGCGACGAAGCAAATCCGAGGAAGTGCATTCGGATGCCAATGGGGATCGCGATGGCGGCAAAGACTATGAAGTACAACCCGACAATCCACGCGAAGCCGCGGCGCCATTCGATGGCATAGCCGACTCCCTCGAGTCTGCGAAGCAGAACGAAGGCTGCGACGCCGGTACTGAGCGCCATCAGAATTGTGAGCACGTGTGTCAGGGGCGGCGGATAAGGGAAAATCCGGTACATCCACCTAAACTCGACCGGTAGCCAAATCACGATTGCCGCAGCGTAGTCGCCCCATGTGCCTGGCGATTTTCCGGCGTTTGTGGCAAGCAGAAGGGCGGGCAGCGCGGCATACGCAGCGCCCGCGAGCATCATTTTCAAATTGCCGCTTACGACGAACGAGTACACGAGAACCGCAAACAGGGGCACAAGCGGGGTAAGCAGTACGCCGGGGATGCGGAGCGTCAATTGGGCAAGTTTGAGGACACGCGGAACAGCCAGAAAGAGTTCGAATCCAAAAAGGAGGGCTGCGATAACCAGTGCCGCGACGAATCGCCGCCCTCCGAATCCCATCCAAAGGCCGGCGAGAGCCGCCGTTGAAACGATTACGGCCCAAATGGCGACGGCTGCCGCAAGACTCATTTGCCGCGATGGAGAATCTGCCGTCATGGCGAATGATTCTAACCGGGGGTCCGGTGGCTTTGATAAGAACTTGATTTGATTTTCAGTCTCGGCGATTCTGGGGCATGCCTTGGGCGACAGTGGAACCCGGAACGGGACGCCTTGCTTACCTCGATTGGTTGCGGGGTCTCGCCTGTATCGGGATGTTCGAAGTCCATTGCTACGACGCCTGGCTTGGCGGGACCGCCAGGCAAGGTGGATTCTTCGGGTTAACCCAATTCAGCGGGACCGTTCCCGCTCCCCTGTTCATATTTCTTGCCGGCATTTCTTCCGCACTGGTAACGGACCGCATGCGCCGCAAAGGCGCGAAGGCGAGCGCCATTGGAAAACGAATTATCCGGCGCGGCCTGGAAATTTTTGCGCTCGGGCTCGTCTTTCGAGTGCAGGAGTACTGGCTGGGGCAACCGTGGGCGCCTTCGACGGACTTATTGCGTGTGGACGTGCTGAACATGATCGGGATTTCGATCGTGCTCATGGGAATTCTCTGCGGATTGGTACAGAACCGAAAGGCAGACATTATTTTGGCAGCGTCAGCGTCTCTGGTCATGGCTTTGGTAACGCCACCACTCTGGACCACCTGGCGGCTGCATTGGATGCCTTGGTACATCGAGTCGTACATCAATGGCGTTCATATTTACGCGAACCCGCAGCCGTGGCTTTTTCCCATTTTCCCTTGGACAGCATTTGCGTTTGCGGGTCTGGCGACGGGTTTCGTTCTCACCAGCGATTGGGCAAGGCGGAATCCGTCGCAAATAGCGGCAGTCCTCGGCGGTTCGGGTATCGCAATGTTTTTCCTTTCACGATTGCTGGATGCGTTCCCGCTGGGGATGTATAGCGTTTACGATTACTGGCACACCAGCCCGAACTTCTTTCTCGCGCGTGTGGGCGTCGTGCTGGTAGTGATTTGGGCGGGATACGCGTGGTGTCAATGGGGATGGGGCGCCAGGGGTTTTAGTCCGCTGATACAGCTCGGGCAAACCTCGCTCTTGGTCTATTGGGCGCACATTGAGTTCGTCTACGGACGTTTTTCGATCCTGGCGCAACACTCGCAGGGGATCGGTATGGCAACCCTCGGCCTCCTGATCATCTCTGCCGCCATGCTGATGCTATCAATGGCGCGAACGCGCGCGAGGGGGCGAGGCGCCGAAATTTTGGCGCGCTTGCGGTTGCGGCGCGGCGTGCCGACCATCGCTCGGCAAAGCTAGGGCTTTGTAGCAGAATCGGGTGGAGGGGAAACAAGCGCCGGGGCCTCGCCTGGCTTTGCGGGAAGTTTGAAAATGTATTCCCCAGGACGGGCAAGGCCCATCTCCTCGCGTGCGATTCGCTCGATGGCTGCCGGATCGGTTTTCAACGCTTTCACGTTCTCCTGCAACCGGCGATTCTCCCGATTGATCTGATCGATTTCGAGCTGCACTCTGGCTGCTTCCTTTTGGGCCCGCCGCATCGCCAGCAGTCCGTGCGTCCCAAACACATCCTGAAGCAGGAGTAACGCGAGCCCCAAGGCAAGAAACCAGGTGAGGTTCTGCCGTAGGAAATCACCCATCTGTTCGAAGAAACTAACGGGTCGCCCGCTCATTGGGATACCCACTCGCGAGCCCGGTCGGCGAGGTTTTTGGAAGCTGCGGGCGTCGCAGCCTCGGCGTAGACCCTCACAATCGGCTCGGTGCCGGAGAGCCGCATCAATATCCAGCTATCGTCGTCCAAGATCAATTTCAGACCGTCGGTGCGATCCGTGCGCGAAACGCGATGCCCGGCGAATTCTTTGAAGTCACCGTTGAGACGATTCGGCAACTTGGCTTGAACATCATCCGATACGTGCAGGTTCTCTCGAATCGGCCAGAATTCCCGGCCCACGCGGCGAAAAAGATCGCGCAATTGATCGGAAAGGGATGCCTGGCGCGCAGCAATCATCTCGCCAACGAGCAAACACGCCAGAATGCCGTCCTTCTCGGGCAGATGGCCGCGAATGGTCATCCCGGCGCTCTCTTCGCCGCCGAGCGCGATTTTATCGTCGCGTAGCAGTGGACCAACGTATTTGAAGCCCACAGGCGTCTCGTAGACCTTCACTCCGTGCAATTTTGCAACCGCGTCGATCAGATGCGTGGTGGCCACGCTGCGCGAAGCGCCCAGCTTGTACCCTCGTGTTTCGAGCAAATAATCAAAGGCTAGCGCGAGAGTGTGATTGGGAGAAACGAACGCGCCATCGCGGTCCACAATGCCGAAGCGGTCCGCGTCACCGTCAGTTGCCAGCCCCGCAAGAGCTCCTTTCTCCCTCACGGCGGTCTTCAACGGCGCCAGATTTTCCTCGGAAGGGTCGGGGCCGGTGCCGTCAAACAGCACATCGCGGTTCGCGCGAATGCAAGTGACCGTCAAGCCAGTTTCCCCGAGGATTCGATCGAGCCAGCCCGCGCCGCATCCGTGAACCGCGTCACAGACGAAATTGCCTTTCGCTTTTTGCAATACGTCGAAACGAATCATGCGGCGAAGTTGTTCGAAGTACGCCTCACGAGGGTCAATGCGCTCAAAAGTATCTTCAGTTTCGTGATGCTGGCCAGGTTCGTCCTCCAGCTTGGCCGCTCGCTTTTCGAGATCCCTGGTTACTTCTGGGAGCGCCGGGCCGCCATCGGACCCGGAAAATTTTAGGCCATTGTATTCCGCGGGGTTGTGGCTGGCGGTGATGTTCACCCCGCCGTCGAGTTTCCCGTAAATGATGGCATGGGCGATAGCCGGAGTAGGAGTAGGTGCACTGCACAACAGCACCCGGCAACCATCCGACCGGAGAACGGCGGCAGACGCTCGCGCGAAGTCCTCGGAAAAAAACCGGGTGTCGTAGCCGATGATCACCACAGGAGCTTTCGTGTGAGCCCGCAAGTGGCTGGCAATTGCCTTCGACGCTCGCCGTACACCGGGAAAAGTAAAGTCTTCGGCAATGATGCCGCGCCAGCCGGAAGTGCCGAAGTGGATCGTGTGGTTTGTCACGCGCGCGTATTGTATCGTGTCACCCCAGGCGCAAGTATCAGGTAATAGCGGTAGGATGAACCGCAAGAGTAAAGACAACGATGACAAAGAAGATCGTCGTATTCGTAACGTGCGGGTCAATCGAGGAGGCTCAGCAAATTGGCCGCACGTTGGTGGACCGGAAACTGGTGGCCTGCGCCAACATTCTCCGCGCCCCGGTGCAGTCAATCTATTGGTGGAAGAATGAGATCGAGTCGGCCGAGGAGGTTCTCTTGCTCCTTAAAAGCTCGCGGTCGCGTTTCGCCGCGGTGGTTAGCGCGATTCGAAACCTGCATAGCTACGACCTACCTGAGATCATTGCTTTGCCGATTACGGCAGGCTCCCGAGGCTATCTCGACTGGATTTCTAGGTCCGTTAGCGGGGGCAAGAGACGCTAGCTCTTGACGCGTTACGCATCACAGGTCCATCTTGAGGGAGATCCACCATCGTAGTACAAGAGAATCCTATGAAAGCTAAGTTGACGGGTTGCTGGCGTTTCGCCCGGCTCATTCATCCAGCCTTATTGGCGATATGCCTGTTGTGCGCGCCGACAGGATTCGCGCAAACTGACCGCTCAAGTCAGCCTTCCTCCTCGAACCAATCAAGCGGTGCGAAGCAGCGCCAATCCGGTGACGCAGATAAAGACGAACAGAGGTCCTCCGAGTCCGCTACGACGAAGCTCAAGATTGTCGTCACCACCCGAGAAGATAAGCCTGTCGGCAATGCCAGCGTTTATGTCCGGTTCAACACGTCGGGTGGTTTCTTGCGCCACGAGAAGCAAGTAGAAATGAATTTCAAGACGAATCAAGACGGTTCGGTAAAAGTTCCAGAAATCCCGCAGGGAAAGGTACTCATTCAGGTCATCGCAACCGGCTGGCACACGTACGGCAAGTGGTATGACCTGGAAAAAGAAGAAGAGACGATCTCGATAAAACTAGCGCCCCCTCCACATTGGTACTAAGCAGCGAGCGCATCAGCTCTCCATTTTAGGAATTCTCACCCTGGCCGTTTCCATCTTAGAAAACTTTGATGGTTTCTCACCGTGAAGAGTCTGAGATCACTCGCACTTGCACAGGATTTGTGCAAAGAGCAGTAAGCCCCATACTGTCGCGCGTTTTCGATTGTCGCACGAAGCTTTTCCACACGGTTTTCAACAGAACTGTTGAAAACTGTCATGCAGCATTCATAATTCTCGATTCGCGCCAGAAGATGGCGTAACAATTGCCCGAGATGGTATCTGACGGCGGCGCAGCTCGAAGCTTTGGAATATCCTTCATAATTACATCACCTCCGGGACATTAGATCGTCGTGAACGAACCCTTCGTTCCGGCGTGGTACCATCGTTCATTCTTGCCAACCAATGAAAGAACTGATTCTCAACGCGGACGATTTTGGTTTGACTCAAGGCGTCAATCATGGAATTATCCGCGCACACCGGGACGGAATTCTTACCAGCGCCACGCTAATGGCTACAGGTCCAGCTTTTTACCATGCAGTCGAACAGGCACACGCAAATCCAACACTAGGTGTGGGGTGTCACTTGATCCTCACGGGCGGTTCAGCCGCTGCCCCCCGGGAGCAAATCCCCTCTCTGGTGGACGAGAATGGCCGCCTGCCGCAGTCGTTAACCATCTTGGTGGCGAACGTCACGACCGGCCGAGTGCCCCCTGGCGAGATCGAAACGGAACTGCGCGCCCAAATTGAAAAAATTCGCCGTGCGGGCATCGAACCAAGCCATCTAGATACCCACAAGCACACCCACGTCCACCCAACGATCATGAACGCTCTCGGTCGAGTAGCTCAGGAGTCCGGCATCAAGCGCGTGCGGAATCCTGTGGAAGATCTGCGAGATTCATGGAGGTCGAATCGGTCTGACGTGACGAATACAGTTAGAAATTTGGCCGCTGCCGCTACGGTAAGTGCAGTAGCGTCTGGATTTAAAGCTATCTCAGCCAAGTATGGCTTGCGCTCTCCCGATCATTTTTTGGGACTGGCGGCCACCGGACAGTTAGGTGCCGGAGCTTTGTGCCGCTTGATCGACGCACTCGACGAAGGTCAAACCGAAATCATGCTGCATCCGGGGATTTGCGATCAGGACCTGGCGCGGACCGGATCGCGCCTTCAGCGCCAGCGGGAGACTGAGATGGAGGGATTGCTAGCACCAGAAGTGAGGGGCACAGTGGAAGGACGCGGCGTCCGCTTGATCAGTTATCGCGATTTGAACTAAGCTGAGCCGAACTTCGATTTAACATGATATGTTGTCCGAGCGGCATCACGAACCGACGGATTGGTATAGTGTGTCGCTGTTTTCAGAGTTTCGAATGATGACGTGGTTAGCCAATCACACCTTGGAGTGTGAAAGATGAAGATGATGGAACATCGAGTGGCTTCGCTCTTGTACGTAGCGGTGATGGTCGGCATCTGCGCCATCGGGTCGACCGTGTTTGGCCAAGCGCCCGCCAAGAGCAAGTACGATGGTTCGTATCAGGGGATGTACAGTGGGTCCTTTGCGCGCGAGCCCGTGACGGGATCCGTCGCATTTTCCGTGGCGAATGGTGTCATTACCGTGACAGATCCCGGTCAGGGCGCGGGAGCCGTGGATTCTTCGGGGTCGGCGACTTTCAGCGGTTCACTCGGGGTGGCGCGTGTCACCTGCAAGTTTACTGGCGTCTTCCGGTCGTCAACCGGCGCACAGCAGGGCGCTCGCGCTTCGGGTTCGTGGTCGTGTGCGGGGTCCGGACAAACCGGAACGGGCACGTGGATTGCGGATCGACATTAGCCTTCTCAGCGCCCTGGCGTGTTCTAAATCAATTCGGATTCCTTCGTTTACATGACCCTGCGTCAGGATAAAAAAGCGATTCCGCATAATCTCTCGCCCGCCGCAGCGGTAGCGCACGTTTACTCCAGATCAGGAGGAGTTACCCTGGCAATCCAGGCGTCATAGCCGGACGTGTATCCCACCCGCTCTTGCAGTGCCCGAACGCGCTTCTTGATGCCTGCCAATGTTTCTGGTGAGAGTCGGGCGGCA
>DASYZC010000163.1:0-9612 GCA_035949735.1 Candidatus Acidiferrales bacterium
TCTTATAACTTTATAAAAATATAGAAAGGCAGTACAGTAGCCGGAACCCCATGAGCCCAGAAACCAGCGCAAGGACCGCACCCGAGATGGAATTCAGCGTAAAGAAATTTGACCTACTTGGGGAGCTTGAGCTTACTCAGGGGGTCGTCGAGCGCAAGACAACAATCCCTATTCTCTCCAATCTTCTTTGTGAGACGAAAGGGAATCGGCTGACGATCACCGCTACCGATCTGGAGCTGAGCATTCGCACGTCGTGCGAAGCCAAGATCAAGAAAGAAGGTGCCGGCACCATTCCGGCTAAAAAACTTCTCGATCTCGTGCGGTTGCTTCCTGACGGAGAAATTCGTTTCAAGTTGCTGGAAAACCACTGGGTCCAGATCACCTATGATCGCAAGACGTACAAGCTGGTGGGCATGTCGAAGGATAATTTTCCCGCCCTTCCCGACTTTCCACACGCACTGGTAAAAATTCCTGCCAAGTTGCTGGCGAGTGTGATCGCGAAAACTACATTCGCGATTTCAATGGAGGAATCACGCTACACACTTAATGGCGCGCTGCTGGTCCTAAAGCCAAACTCAATCACAATGGTGGCTACTGACGGTCATCGGTTGGCTATGGTCGAGACGGATCACAAGTTCGAGGGCTTCTCGACCGAAACGCGGGTCCTCGTCCCCAAGAAAGCGATGAGCGAAGTGCAGCGCCTAGCTGCCCAGGCGGGCGATGAAGCTAGTGTCGAGTTTGCCCAAGACGAAAGCCATCTTTTCTTCCAGTTTGATGGCCGATTGCTGACTTGCCGCAAGCTTACGGGGCAATTCCCGAATTATGAAGCGGTGCTCCCGCGCGATGTGAATAAGACTGTCGTGATCGAGCGCGGAGAGTTGCAAGACTCGCTGCGCCGCGTTTCGCAACTTGCCGATCAGCGCTCGCATGCCGTGAAATTCATGCTCGCCAAAGAGGGCCTGGAAATCTCTGCGTCCAGCCCAGAGTATGGCGAAGCCAAAGAAGCCATCGAAAAAGAATTCAACGGCGAGCCGATCGCCATCGGCTTCAACGCACAATACCTACTCGATTTCCTGGGTGCCGCCGCCGACGGTCCCATCAGCTTCGAGCTGAAGGACGAACAATCCGCCGGGCAGCTTCGCCCTCTCGGCGACGAATCCAGCCGCTACCGCTATGTCGTCATGCCCATGCGCATCTGAAGATTTCTCTCCTCGCGCGACGGGTGGCGCAGCTCAGACTTGAATCTTGTTGATCGACAGGCTTTGAGGTCCGTTACAGGGCGAATGGGCGTAGTTCGAGGATACAAGTAAATTCTGAATTAAAGCTGTGGGAATGATGCAAGTACCTGTTGGTGTGAAGAAAAATCGTCTACGGTGAGGTGTGGTGAGGGCACGATTTTGGGGTGGTTCGTATCACCCATGTCGCCCGCTTAGCCGCCGGAGTGTGACGCCCAACCATCGAACGCCGTTAGTACCTGTTTCGGGCGAGCGCGCACGCGATAGTCCTCAGTCAAATTCACCCACAGAATCTTGCCGCTTGAATCAATCAGAAATTCCGCCGGCCGTGCGACGTCTGCGCCGTCGACACCTCCCTGAGGATGGACAAGATCCCATCGGCGGATCACATCGTCTTTCGCGTCCGAAAGAATCGGGAAAGAGTATCCCTGAGTTTCGCGCAGATGCTGTGACTCGGCTGGCGTATCCACGCTGATTGCTACCACTCGAATTTTTCGGGAGTCGAATTCCGGCAAAGCCTTCTCGAAACTCCGCAACTCGGAGTTGCAGAATGGTCACCAATAGCCACGATAGAAGATCAATACGCTAGCCGTTGTCTTACCCGATTCCGTTCCCACGGCCGTAGAACTCGATCCATTTGGCGCGAAGGGTGCATTCAGCAGCGACGACAAAGTCACCAGATTTCCCTGCGAATCAGGCAGCGTGAAATCCGGCGCTACCTGACCAACTTGCGGCGCTCCGTGAGACGCAGTGGTTTCCCGCGTCCCGTAGAAAACTCCGTAGCAGAAAAATACCGCGAGCGCAACGGCCGCAACTCCCAGGATGCTGCCGAAGACTTTTCCGCGATACGCGTCCGGCCGCCGAAACGCGCGCGTAATTCCCACGCCCAACAAAATCAGCGCCAGAGCGAGGATCGCCAGATTCGCCCAAGGAATATCTCGCGTTACCGGAAAGCGCGCGAAAAACAACGGATAGCTGAACGCGCCGGCGAGAACCAGAAAAAATCCAATCCAAATGTTTGCATTCCAAGAGCGCTTCATAACAGCAAACCTCCCGAAAAACGTGCCACCAGCGTACGCCTCTATGGGACGCGATGCACACAAGAAAGCTTCGCTGTAGCCTTCTTACCGGAGCGGACTGAATATCCCATTTAAGCCATTGATAATACGAGCCATACGACAAGATCACAGCCGGGGAATCGCCTTGTGAATTCCCCCGCAATCCGGTAAAATTTGGGTGCTTGAGATTCCTCTTGAGTAGACTGTTTTAGGCCCAATTCGCGGCCCGGTTTCCGCTCGCCGCGCCAGACGCAGCGGCTCAATCGCGCAGCAGATTGGTTCGAAGAAATCCCCTAATTGGGGAA
The DNA here is from genome assembly GCA_035949735.1 of Candidatus Acidiferrales bacterium. Classification (GTDB taxonomy): domain Bacteria; phylum Acidobacteriota; class Terriglobia; order Acidiferrales; family UBA7541; genus Palsa-295. The sequence continues at coordinate 2,599 of DASYZC010000163.1, forward strand.
ATGAGTTTTGCCGCGTCCGCCCGAAAAATTCGGAACCGGACGGGATGAAGCTCTGAACACCCTTCGAGTCCCAGGCCGAAAGAAAATTTCTCGCGGCAGGGACCAATGGGCAAGGCAAGTCTCGGGCTACTCCGCGCGACCGCCTTCCCACGTGTCACCCGGCACCACCGCAGCATGCAACATCTGAGGAGACGCGTACTTCATGGCTGAAAAAGAAATGCCGGCCTCCGGGCACAAGTATGACGCGACTTCGATCAAAGTCCTCGGTGGACTCGAAGCCGTTCGCAAGCGCCCGGCAATGTACATTGGCTCGACCGGCGAGCTAGGTCTGCATCATCTCGTCTGGGAAGTGGTCGATAATTCAGTCGATGAGGCCATGGCCGGCTTCTGCGACGAAGTCAACGTGCTCGTCCACGAGGACAACAGCGTCACTGTGATCGACAATGGACGCGGCATTCCCGTCGACATGCACGCCACCGAAAAAAAGCCTGCCGCCGAAGTGGTGATGACCGTGCTCCACGCCGGCGGAAAATTTGATAGCGACACTTACAAAGTCTCCGGCGGCCTCCATGGCGTCGGCGTCTCCGTCGTTAACGCGCTCTCGGACTGGCTCGATCTCGAAATCTGGCGCGACGGTGAAGTCTGGGAGCAGTCCTACGAAAAAGGCATCCCCACTTCGAAGTTGAAAGCTTCGGGCAAAACCAAAAAAACCGGTACGAAAATCACCTTCCATGCGGATCAATCGATTTTCACAACGATCGCCTACGGCTTTGACACGCTATCGCAGCGACTCCGCGAGCTGGCGTTTCTCAACAAGGGCCTCAAAATAACGCTGGATGACGAGCGCTCAGGCAAAAAGGCGGAGTTTCGTTTCACCGGCGGCATCTCCGAGTTCGTCAAACACCTGAATCGCGGCAAGGGCACTCTGCACGATTCGCCCATCTACATGGAAGGCAAGCGCGGGCAAGTCGATATCGAGATTGCCGTGCAGTACAACGATAGCTACGCCGAAAATATTTTCGCCTTCGCCAACACGATCAATACCGTGGATGGCGGCACGCACCTTGCAGGCTTCCGCTCCGCGCTCACCCGCACCATCAACTACTACGCCAATTCCTTCGGCCTGCTCAAGGAGCAGAAGGACGAAGTCTCCATCAACGGCGACGACGTCCGCGAGGGCCTCGTGGCCGTCGTTTCCGTGAAACTTCCCCAACCGCAGTTTGAAGGCCAGACCAAGGGCAAACTCAATAGTGACATTAAGGGCCTGGTCGAATCGCTGGTCAATGAAAAGCTCGGCGAATATTTCGACAAACACTCCTCGATCGCGCGAAAAATTATCGGCAAGTGTATTGACGCCGCTCGCGCGCGGGAAGCGGCCCGCAAAGCCCGCGAACTTACGCGCCGCAAATCCGCGCTCGATTCCAGCGGCCTGCCCGGAAAGCTCGCCGATTGTCAGGAACGCGATCCCGCGCGCTGCGAACTCTTCCTGGTCGAGGGCGAATCCGCTGGCGGGTCGGCCAAAGGCGGTCGCGACCGCCGCTATCAGGCCATCCTTCCGTTGAAGGGCAAAATCCTCAACGTGGAAAAGGCCCGCTACGACAAGATGCTTGGCCACGAGGAAATTCGGGCCATCATTACCGCGCTTGGCACAGGCATTGGCAAAGATGATTTCGACGCCACGAAGCTTCGATATCACAAAGTCATCTTGATGACCGACGCGGATGTCGACGGTAGCCACATCCGCACCCTATTGCTCACGTTTTTCTTCCGCCACATGCGCGAGTTGATCGAAAAAGAACACGTTTACATCGCTCAGCCGCCGCTCTATCGCGTTAAGCGCGGCAAAATGGATCGCTATATCCGCGACGAGCGCGAATTTTCTCGCGAACTGATGAAGCGCGCCACCGAAGAGCACGTCGTCAAGGGTAAGACCGGCAAGTCCCTCGAAGGCGGCGACCTTACGCAGTTCCTCCTGAATATTCAAGAGTACGATCAGGTTTCCGCGAAGCTCACTCGCCGTCTCCGCGACGCAAAGCTTGTCGAGCTGCTTGCCGAAAGCGACCTCGAAAAGAAAACCGATTTTGCGGACAAGAAGAAGCTGCAGGAATTCGCCAAGGCCATCGAAAAGGCCAAGCTCGATCTCGAAGCGAAGCTCGAATTCGACGAGGAGCACAGCCTTCACGAGCTGCTCCTGAAAAACGGCGGAGAGCGCCGCGTCAATTGGGCGCTCGCCGCTTCGCCGGACTACAAACGCCTGCGCACCCTGCGTCAGGCCATCGAGGAAAACGATAAGCCGCCCTTCACCATCACCCACAATGGTGACAAAGCCACCAAGGAAAGCGCGCAGCAGCTTTTGGATTACGTCCTCGAGGACGCCAAAAAAGACTTCACCATCACGCGCTTCAAGGGTCTCGGCGAAATGAATCCCGAGCAGCTCTGGGCCACCACCATGAATGCGGAAACGCGCACGCTTCTGAAAGTGCGCCTGGAAGATGCTGTCGCCGCCGAGGATATTTTCTCCACGCTGATGGGCGAAAACGTGGAGCAACGCCGCAAATTCATCGAGGACAACGCCCTCGACGTCGTGAATTTGGATATCTAGTCCTTGGAGGGTTTATGACATCGGACGCACCTTGCTGGCCTTCAAGGGGTGACAGCCTTCTTGCCTCGACAACCACGGAAACTGAGGCTTCCGTGGGTAATCCTTCATGCGATTTCGATTTTTACGCTTATTCGTATAAGCGGGCGGGCGATGCTCTTGCCCTGCGCGTCGAAGCGGCGCGAGAAGGCCCCGAGACCTTTGTGTATCCTATTTGCTTCCTATACCGCCATTATGTCGAACTGATGCTAAAGGCGCTGGCTAGCATGGACCGTGAGCTCGACGGTCAGCCTCCAGCCTATCCCAAGACCCATCGAATCGACTTACTTTAGGCGCACTGCAAACCAGTGCTCGAACGCCAATTTCCTGAGGACACCGACGGTGAAGCAGATGCGGTAGAGAACTGTTTGACGGAACTTGCGCGACTTGACCCGCGCTCCGAGAATTTTCGCTATCCCGAAGGCGCGTGTGGGGTTTCGGCTTTTCCAAGCCCGGTCCGCCTTAACATTCGGACCATACGAGAAGTGATGAATAGGATCGATGGCTACTTGAGCGGGAGCTACGACTGCCTTGCGGCCCGACTCCGTGACTTGAGGGCCGGTAACCTCGAGAGCCGGTACACGCCGGTTTAGCCGTCTTAACTCCTCGATCCCAAATGGCCAGCCAACTCTCACATTTCGCTATCCACGCCGACGATCTCGACCGCCCGTGCTAGCCGCTTTTCAAGCATAGGTCCTCGATTGAGCCAATGCCCAAGGGCTTCTGCGAGCAAACTCGTGCGATAATCCCGCTTTTCACGGAGAGAGAGGAATGTCCACCAAAATCACCGCTGTTCGCGGACGCGAAGTTCTCGATTCGCGCGGCAACCCTACAGTCGAAGCAGACGTCCGCCTCGAAGGCGGCATCCTCGGTCGCGCTGCCGTCCCCTCTGGCGCATCCACCGGCGAACACGAAGCCATCGAGCTTCGCGATGGCGATAAATCTCGCTATCTCGGCAAAGGCGTGCAGAAAGCGGTCGCCCACGTCAACGGCGAAATCGCCAAGGCCATCACCGGTCTCGACGCCTCCGATCAGCGCGCGCTCGACTGTCGCATGATCGAAGCCGATGGCACCCCCAACAAATCCAATTTCGGCGCGAACGCTATTCTCGCCGTATCGATGGCTGCTGCGCGCGCCGCCGCCTCCGCCGCAGGTCAGCCGCTTTACAGATATCTCGCAAAATATTCCACGAACACGTCGGCCAATATCCTTCCCGTCCCCATGATGAATATTCTCAATGGCGGTGCGCACGCTGATAATTCCGTCGACGTGCAGGAATTCATGGTGATGCCGCTTGGCGCTCCGAGTTTTCGCGAAGCCCTGCGCTGGGGCGTCGAAGTGTTCCACCATCTAAAAGCCGTGTTGAAGAAAAACGGCTACTCCACCGCCGTCGGTGACGAAGGCGGCTTCGCGCCCAATCTAAAATCCAACGAAGAGGCCCTCGAACGCGTCCTCGAAGCCATCACCGCGGCCGGCTACAAACCCGGCGAGCAAATCGCTATTGCGCTCGATCCCGCCGCCAGCGAGTTCTACGATCGCGCCTCGAAAAAATATGTTTTCAAGAAGTCCGACAAATCCGCGCGCACATCCGCTCAGATGGTCGAATTCTGGAGCGATTGGGTCCGCCAATACCCCATCGTCTCTATCGAAGACGGCCTCGCTGAAGACGATTGGGACGGCTGGAAACTCGTCACCAAGCAACTCGGTGCCAGATTTCAATTGGTCGGCGACGACATCTTCGTCACCAATCCCAAGATTTTCGCGCGCGGCATCTCCGAAGGCATCGCCAACGCGATTCTCATCAAGCTGAATCAGATTGGCAGCGTCACTGAAACGATCGAAGCGGTCGAAATGGCGCGCAAAGCGAAATACGCGGCGGTCATCTCGCATCGGTCTGGCGAAACCGAGGATCCCTTCATTGCCGACTTAGCTGTCGCTATGGGTGCGGGCCAGATCAAGACCGGTTCCGCCTCCCGCACCGACCGCATCGCCAAGTACAATCAGCTCCTGCGCATCGAGGAAGAGCTAGGCTCCGCCGCTCGCTTCCCCGGCCCCTCCGCCCTCGCCCGCCACTAGCAAAGCAGGGCACCACGATGACTCATCCTTTGCTTACGTGTGTAGCAGTTTTTTCACCACCTTTGGTGTCTCGTCTCCGTCTACAAAATGTCCTAACTGCACTACTTGAGCATCTTTTCTTGCAACCAACCGTGCCCAACTCAGGTCTATAATTCACGGGGCGTGACGCCACGTTGAAATTTCGCTTGTCGAGAGGGGAACTGCAATGAAACGATATGCCGTCGTCGCAGTGGGCCTTATGGGATTGCTCGCTTCGCCGCTCTTTGGTCAGGGTCAAGCTCCGAGCAACGCCGACGCGATTCGGGCGTTCTACAACGGGGTCAAGAATAACCTCCTGAAAGCCGCGGACAAAATGCCCGACGCCAACTACGCCTTTCAGCCAACTCCCGAAGAGCGCACCTTCGGAGGCTGGATTGCTCACGTCGCCGACGCCCAAACCGCCGGCTGTTCGCGCGCACTCGGCACGCCGAAAACTCCCAGCGCCGCATCGAAAACCACGAAGGCTGACCTCGTCGCCGCTCTCAAGGATTCCTTCGACACTTGCGATGCGGCCTACGCCGCTCTCACTGACGCGAACGCGAACGAATCCGTGCAAAGCTTCCGTGGACCCATGACACGCCTTGCATCGCTCGCGGGAAACGTAGTGCACGACAACGAATGCTACGGCTCGATCGCCGTCTATTTGCGCCTCAAGGGCATCGTCCCGCCCTCCAGCGAGCGCATGCGCCCTCCCCGCTAGCATCGGGGCGACGCTAACTTACTAGGCGAGTTCACTTCACGCCCAGAACTCGCGAACTGCCGTCAACGCCAGGACGAGCGCCGGCACAATGAGATCGAAATAAAGCATGGCCCCCGCATTTCCTGGTGCGAACGGTTGTCCAGCATGGATCTGGTGAAGGTGAACGCACGCCGCGCCCAGAATAAAGACGCTCCAACCGATCGCGGTCGCCATACGAAAACCGCCGCGAACCCACGCGCAGCAAATTCCCAGGATTCCAAACGCTAGGTTCGCCACAGCCACTTCGTACTGAAACGGATTGTGGGCAGGCCATCCAATCGACGCCGCGGTGGAACCGGCTCGAAATGTGTGACCGAGAAAACCGATCAGTCCGCCTAGCCCGATGGGAAATATGAAGAGGTATAACAGCAGAATATCCGCGATTTGCGGCCGCACGCGAGGCCCTTTTGTGGCCGCAATGTGAACACAGCCTAAAATCAGGCCCAGGGCCGTCAGAACAACGAAGATCATCTTCGGCGGCCTCCATTCTGGTTGGGTCGGCTTACAGAGATATTACGTCTGCCTGCCCAGTTTCCTTACCAACTCTGGTCAGCAGTTCTCTACCCGCCTCCCCGGCAGGAGCAAGATTCTTTACACCAACAACCCCTTGCAACCCTAATCCCGCGTGCTAACGTAATTTGCGATGATTAAATGCTCAAAATTCGAATGGGGTGCTCAAGGAGCCGCGAAAGCGGCCCCGAGAGACCGGTTCTGGGTTGGTCGTAGGTTGTTCGCCCTTAGCCCCGGCCCCTGCCTGCTCGTGGATGGCGCCAGAGTCGCCGCGCTGGCATATCAGCGTCTCTTCAGCGTTGGCATCCCCAATACCTTGGGCATTAGTCGCCAGACACACGTTATCGAGAGCCTGCAGATTGCGCCTAATCGATACAGCGGTCGAGTAGAACGCACTATAACTCATTCAAAACAAAGGGTCCGTGTGCCTTCTACTCGGCACTTTCTCGAAAGGGGCGTTTTGACCGTTCATGCCTAAAAGACCCAGGCCCATAGTCCTCACTGTCCTCGACGGGTGGGGCTTCCGCCCCGAGACCAAGGGCAACGCCATCGCCCTGGCCCGCAAGCCCAATTACGACCGCCTCCTGAAGGAATTCCCCAACACCCTGATCCACACCTCTGGCCCCTACGTCGGTCTCCCGGAGGGGCAAATGGGCAATAGCGAGGTCGGTCATCTGAATATCGGCGCCGGCCGCATCGTGCAAATGGACATCACCCGCATCGATCAGCTCATCGCCAGTGGCAACTTCGTCCGCCAGCCCTTACTCCTGGACGCCATGGAGCGCGGCCGCTCGCACCAGCTGCACTTGATGGGACTCCTCAGCGATGGCGGAGTCCACTCCCACATCGAACATCTTTTTTCGCTCCTGCGCATGGCGCGCGAAAACAAAGTTTCTAAAGTTTTCGTCCACTGTTTCATGGACGGGCGCGACACCCCGCCCGAAAGCGGCGTCGACTTCCTTCTTCAGCTCCAAAAGAAAATTCGTGAATTTGGTGTCGGGCAGATCGCCAC